>JAOTTY010000252.1 GCA_029864185.1 Gammaproteobacteria bacterium | reverse complement strand
AACTGTAACCTGACCCTGCTGTTCAATTTTACGCAGGCCGCCGCCTGCGCCGAAAGCGGCGTTTACCTGATATCTCCCTTCGTCGGGCGCATACTCGACTGGCACCTGGCTGCAACCGGGGAGGCGACGATCAGCCCCGAACAGGATCCCGGGGTGTGCTCGGTGTCGCGCATCTATCGATACTACAAGCAGCATGGCTTCAAGACCGTGGTGATGGGTGCAAGCTTCCGCAATACCGGCCAGATCGAACAGCTGGCGGGCTGCGACCGGCTGACCATCAGCCCGCAGTTGATGCAGCAGCTTGCCGGCGATAATTCGCGGCTGGAGCGCAGGCTGGTTCCGCAACAGGGTGTCATTGCCGATGAAAAAATTAGCCTGGACGAGAAATCGTTTCGCTGGATGATGAACGAGGATGCGATGGCGACCGAAAAACTGGCCGAGGGAATCCGCCTGTTTACCCGTGACCAGGAGAAGCTGGAGGCGCGGCTGGTTGCCTGAAGCTCACCGTTGGCGCAGATCCATACCTTACCTTCGCACCTGATAAACCAGATTGCAGCTGGCGAAGTCGTCGAACGACCTGCCTCGGTGGTCAAGGAACTCGTGGAGAACAGTCTCGACGCGGGCGCAGGCTCGATCACGGTCGAGGTCGATGCCGGCGGCACCCGCCTGATACGGGTTAGCGACGATGGCTGCGGGATCGATCGCGATGAGCTCGGCGCCGCGCTGTCGCGCCACGCGACCAGCAAGATTGCAAGCCTCGAGGACCTCGAAAATATCGCTTCGCTTGGATTCCGTGGTGAAGCCCTGCCCAGTATTGCCTCGGTTTCGCGCCTGAGCCTGGTTTCGCGCCTGCAGTCCGCCGAATGCGCCTGGAGGATTCAGGCCCGGGATGATGCGCAAGCAGTCCCGGATGCGTTGCCGCAGGGTACCCAGGTCGAGGTGCTGGAGCTGTTTTACAACGTGCCCGCCCGCAAAAAATTCCTGCGCACCGAGCAAACCGAATACAGGCACATCGAGTCGCTGTTCAAGAGCATGGCCCTGAGTCATCCCGCGGTTGCCTTCAGGCTGTTGCACAACCAGAAGGTGATTTACCAGTTGCCATCGGTGCGCACGGCAGATGATCAGCGACGGCGGCTGGCGGCTATCTGCGGCAAGAGTTTTGCCGACAGCCTGATCGAAATCGACGCCAGCGCCGATAACCTGCAGCTGACCGGCTGGGTCGCGTTGCCGACCTTCAATCGCAGCCAGGCAGACATGCAATATTTCTTCGTCAACCAGCGCATGGTACGCGACAAGTTGCTAAACCACGCGGTCCGGCAAGCCTACCAGGATGTCCTGTTTCACGGCAGGCATCCGGCCTATGTGCTGTCGCTGGCGATGAATGCGCGCGAGCTCGATGTCAACGTGCACCCGCAGAAACACGAAGTCCGTTTTCGCAATTCGCGCGCGGTACACGATTTCCTGTTCCGCAGCCTGCATCGGGCGCTGGGCCAGGTGCAACCGGAACAGCAAATCGAATCCCCCGGATTCGCGCTCGCGGACAGGTTCCGGCAGCCGGCGCCGCAGCAGTCCGGGCTGGGTCTATACAGCGCGGGTACGGGCGATCGCTCCGCTATGGTGCGCGAACGGATGCAATCCTACGCGGCACTGTTGAATCCCCGACCCGGGGCGGGCCCGCAACCGCGCGCGGACGAAACGATCCCGCCGCTGGGATTTGCGCTCGCGCAGTTGAAGGGGGTCTACATCCTCGCGGAAAACAGCGATGGCCTGATCGTGGTCGATATGCACGCCGCGCACGAGCGTATCGTCTACGAGCGCCTGAAGCACAATGCCGAGGCAGAGAACGTGATCGCGCAGCCGCTGCTGGTGCCCGTCGCGTTTAACGTCAGCCGGGCCGAGGGCGACCTGGTCGAGGAAAATAACGATTTTTTCAGCCACCTCGGTTTTCAGGTCGAGCGCCTGGGACCGGAGCAAATCCGCGTCAGGGCTGTTCCCGCGCTGTTGAAAAATGCCGATAGCGAGCAATTGCTGCGCGACGTGCTCGCAGATCTGGTCGAACACGGCCGTTCGCAGCGGGTGCATGATTATCAGAACGAAATGCTTGCGACCATGGCCTGTCACGCTTCGGTGCGAGCCAATCGACAGCTTTCCCTGGATGAAATGAACGCCCTGCTGCGCGATATCGAGCAGACCGAGCGCAGCGGGCAGTGCAATCACGGACGCCCAACCTGGAAACAGCTCAGCCTGGACCAGCTCGACAAGCTGTTTTTACGCGGACAGTAGCATGTGGGCACCGGGCGTCATTTTCCTGATGGGCGCGACCGCCACCGGCAAGACGGATCTCGCGATCGACATCGCCGCGCGATTTCCGGTCGAAATTATCAGCGTCGATTCCGCACTGGTGTACCGCGGCATGAATATCGGCACCGCGAAACCCGGACCCGAAGTACTGCAGGCCGTACCGCATCACCTGATCGATATCCTGGACCCGGCCGCCGCCTTTTCCGCCTGGGACTTCGTGCAGCGAAGCCGCCAACTGGCGTTCGAAATCAGTGCTCGCGGACGCGTCCCGCTGCTGGCAGGCGGCACCATGCTTTACTACCACGCCTTCGAGCGCGGTCTGAACCGGCTGCCAGAGGCGGACGACGAGTTGCGCCGGCGTCTCGATAGCCAGGCGCGGGAGCAGGGCTGGAAAGGTATGCACGCGCTGCTTGCCAGGGTCGATCCGCGCAGCGCCAGCCGCATCGGGCCAACCGACTCGCAGCGTATCCAGCGCGCGCTCGAAGTTTATGAAATCACCGGCCAGACACTGTCGCAGTTGCAGCGACGTGAATCGGTGGGGTATGGCGGTCAAATCGAAAAGCTGATTCTCGCCGTGCATGACCGTGCCGCCCTGCATCGGCGTATCGAGCGGCGTTTCCTGCAAATGCTCGAGCTGGGCTTTATCGACGAAGTGTCCGAACTCAGGGCCCGCGGCGACCTCGATCTGTCACTGCCGTCGATGCGCTGCGTCGGATATCGCCAGATCTGGCGTTACCTCGACGGAGAATTGACGCGGCAGCAGATGATCGATCAGGGTGTCGCGGCCACGCGCCAGCTGGCCAAGCGCCAGCTCACCTGGTTGCGCAAGCAACCGCAGGATCGGTCCTTCGATTGCCTGAGTTACAGTAAAGATGATATATTCCGGAAAGTTGACGCCGCGTTTTCCCGGTGTTGACGGGAACAACTTTGAACGAAAGGAATCCCAGACTCTGCCGATTGGCCAAATTAGCCGCTGCGGTAGATTTACAATAATAACGTTATGGAGTACTGATTATGTCCAAAGGGCAAATGTTACAAGAACCCTATCTCAACGCCTTGCGAAGAGAGCATGTGCCGGTTTCGATTTTCCTGGTCAATGGAATCAAGTTGCAGGGACAGATTGAATCCTTCGACCAGTTTGTCGTGCTGCTGAAAAACAACGTCAGCCAAATGGTATACAAGCACGCCATATCCACGATCGTACCGGCGCGCAATGTTCATATCGATCATCCCCACACAGAAGAGAATGAGGGCAACCGTTAAAGCAACTGTTGCGGGTATGATCAGGAGCGGAGGTCTCTTTGTTCGAGTTTGAGCGGCCGCGTGGCGGCGAACGCGCGCTTCTGGTTCATATCAATTTTCCGCATCAGGCCGACCAGGACGATCTCGAGGAGTTTGTCGAGCTGGTGCGTTCGGCCGACGTCGAAGATGTCGAACTGATCGTCGGCAGCCGACAGCAACCCTCGGCCCGTACCTTCATCGGCAAGGGCAAGCTCGAGGAAATCGCGGCACGGGTTGCCGAACTGCGGGTCGACGTCGTATTGTTCAACCACGCGCTATCGCCATCGCAGGAGCGCAACCTCGAACGCGAACTCGAGTGCCGGGTGCTGGATCGCACCGGGTTGATACTCGATATCTTTGCGCAGCGCGCGCAGTCGTTCGAGGGCAAGCTGCAGGTCGAGCTGGCGCAACTCAAGCACCTGTCGACGCGGCTGGTCAGGGGCTGGACCCATCTCGAGCGCCAGAAAGGGGGTATCGGATTGCGCGGGCCGGGCGAAACTCAGCTCGAGACCGACCGACGCCTTCTGGGCAAGCGCATCAAGTATCTGAACAACCGTCTGGCCAAGGTGTCGAAACAGCGTGAGCAGGGCCGGCAGGCACGCACCAAGGCGGAGGTGCCGACTATCTCTCTTGTCGGATATACCAATGCCGGCAAATCGACACTGTTCAACGCGTTGACGGATGCCTCGGTTTACGCCGCGGATCAGCTCTTTGCTACCCTCGACCCCACCCTGCGCAAGCTGCGGCTGAGCGAACAGCAAATAGCCATTCTCGCCGATACCGTGGGTTTTATCAGGCACTTGCCGCACGATCTCGTGGCCGCGTTTCGCGCCACCCTGGTGGAAACCCGTGAAGCTGACCTGATCCTGCACGTCGTAGACGCCTCCGATGATGCCCGCCAGGAGAAAATCGAGGCGGTCAACCGGGTTTTGCACGAGGTTGGTGCCGATGCGGTTCCGCAGTTGATGATTTACAACAAGATCGACGTACTGGGCTTTACTCCCCGCACCGACCTCGATGAGCAAAACCAGGCCTGGCGCATCTGGCTCTCGGCCAGGGAGCGTAGCGGGTTCGAAGCATTGATCGAAGCCCTGCGCGGCCGGTTTTGCGAGCAGGCTGCCGTGTATCGACTGTTGCTCAGAGCCGATGAAGGCCAGATCAGGGCCTATTTGTTCGAGTCTGAGGCCATCGAATCCGAAAAATTCGAAAATAATGGCGATATCCGGTTGAAACTGCGGCTTACGCCCGCATTATTAGACCGTTTGAAACGTAAATTCGCGATTTCTTCGGAACGCTTTGAGATCCTGGCTGATTCGCTTGCAGGCGCTGCCTGAAAGCCTTTACAATCCGCAATCCTGCGTGTCCGCAATCCACTGAAGAATATAGCTGCAATCGGAGTTGATTATGCCCTGGAATGAACCGGGTAAAGATAAGGACCCCTGGGGACAACGTAATAATGACGGTCCCCCCGACCTGGACGAAGTTTTCAAGAACCTTAAGGACAAGTTTGGCGGTCTGCTTGGCGGCGGCGGTAAGGGCCGTATCCCCAAGGTGCCCAGCGGCGCGGGCAACCTCAATGGCGTGATCGGCTTCATTGTCGTCGCGCTGCTGGTCGTCTGGGCTTTGACCGGTATCTACATCGTCGACGAAGGCTGGCGCGGGGTCGAGACCCGGTTCGGCAAGCGCACCGTGGTTACGCAGGCCGGACCTCATTGGCATCTCCCGTACCCGATCGAGGACGTCGAGCAGGTCAACGTTGCCGATATTCGTACCGCGCGCAAGAATTCCAAGATGCTGACCAGCGACGAGAACATCGTCGTCATGAGTATCGAGATTCAGTACAACATCAAGGATGCGCAGGATTTTGCCTTCGAAGTATTCGATCCCGACCTGACCCTGCAGCAGACCGCGGAAACCGCGATCCGCGAGGTAGTGGGCAACAACGACATGGACCTGATCATCACCGAGGGCCGTGCCGTCGTGGGCAGCGCGACCAAGGAAATCATGCAGGAGATTCTCGATAATTACCGCACCGGTATCAACGTGGTGCAGGTCAACATGGACGAGGCGCAACCGCCGGAAGAGGTTCAGGATGCCTTCGAGGACGCGATCAAGGCGCGCGAGGACGAGCAGCGCATCATCAACGAGGCCAACGCCTACCGCAACGACGTGGTGCCGAAGGCGCGCGGTGAAGGCGAGGGCCTGCTGGAGCAGGCAGAAGCCTACAAGACCCGCGTGATCAAGTCGGCCCAGGGTGAAACCAGTCGCTTCAACCAGCTGCTCGCCGAATACCAGCGTGCGCCCGAGGTAACCCGGGAACGCCTGTACCTAGATACCCTGGAATCGGTCATGGCGCGTTCGCCGAAAGTCATGGTCGACGTCGAGGGTGGCAATAACCTGATGTTC
>JAOTTY010000251.1 GCA_029864185.1 Gammaproteobacteria bacterium | reverse complement strand
TGCTTTCTATCGATTGTAGACGAACCGGTTCAAATATCCCGCACCGGCAGAATATTCACGATAATATAGGTCTTAGCCCCTTACCGGAATACCCGTTTGCAATTAATCCGCCAGCCCATCAGGTTACCGATTTACTGCCAGAATCTCGGGCTGGCAACCAGTCGCGACCCGGTATTCCAGGTTAACAATAAAGGGTTGCTGCCGGGCTGGGTTGTCCTGGTAGTGCTGATGCTATGCAACCCCCAGGCCATGGCAACCGAAACCGGAGCCGATGGCGGCGAAGCGGAAACCGGCTCGCTGGTCATCGAGCGCATCGAGCGCGAGCGCGCGGTGCAGGACAACCGTTCGGTTCTGCTCGCGCATAAACGCAATTATCTGCTGCCGTTGACCTATGCATGGCAGCCTAACGACGACGTGTTCGAGGCTGGTAGCGCTGATTTCGGCGCAAAACTCGACAACCTCGAGTTCCAGTTTCAGCTGAGCATAAAGGCGACGGTTGCCGAAGCACTATTTACCGACGGCGACGCGCTGCTCGTGGCCTTCACCGTCAAGTCGTTCTGGCAAGCCTACAACAGGGAGATATCGGCCCCGTTTCGGGAAACCAATTACGAACCCGAAATATTCTGGATCACCCCGGTGCCTTGGGAAATACTCGGCGGCGACGCCACGTTATTCGCACTGGGGCTGTCGCACCAGTCGAACGGGCGCAGCCTGCCCTTCTCGCGCAGCTGGAACCGGATCTACGGCAGCGTGATCTGGGAGCGCCGGCGTTTCGTGTTTAATTTCAAGACCTGGTGGCGCATCCCCGAGGATGAAAAAGACGATCCGCTGGATCCCGAGGGCGATGACAATCCGGATATCGAAGATTTTCTTGGCAATTTCGAGTTCAACGTCGCTTATCGTAAATACGATCAAGAAGTATCGGTAATGCTGCGCAACAACCTGGACCGCGATTCCAACCGTGGCGCGATCCAGATCGACTGGACCTTTCCCCTGCAGCGGCGCTTTCGCGGCTACGTTCAGTACTTTAATGGCTACGGCGAAAGCCTCATCGATTACAATGCCGATATCGAACGCTTCGGCATCGGCATCCTGCTGTCAGACCTGTTGTGAAAATCGCGACCGCTCAATCCGGTTATTGCAGCGCTCCGGATTCCGTCAGGTGACGCGCCATACCCTCGATATTGAGCTCGCGCCAGCTCTCGTAGGCTTCCCAGTCCCTGTATTTTTCCATCCTGATGCTGGTTTTCAGCTGGTCGACCGACTTGCCGGCCCTGAGCCCCGCAAGCACCGCCGCGCGCAGCTCCTCGAGGTAAGCCAGGCCCTGACCGACGTCGCGCTTGACGCCGACGGGGCCATGCCCGCCGATCAGCAGATCGAAATCGAGCGCGTCGACTTTTCGCACCTGATCCATCCATTGATCGACGTTGGCGCCCGGGAAATCTCGGTAAAACAGGCGCCTGGCGCTGACCACGTCGACAACGAAGGCGACGTCATCAGGGCGCACCACCATCGCGATCAGGTCATTGCCATGCCCGGGACCGAGGTAGGTCAGTTCGAAGGTCTTGTCCCCGACGCCAAGGCTCATCTGATCGTCGAAGCGGGCCGTCGGCTCGACCAGGTCGATATCCTCGGGCGCATTGCGATGCATGATCACGTTGGGCACCTCCCCATAGCCGGTACCGCCTGATGCGTGGTCGCCATGACTATGGCTGTAAATCAGGTGGGTGATCGGCTCGTCGGTGATTTTCGCAATTTCGGCCTTGAGCCATTTCGCCGCGTCCTCGTTGATCGGATCGGTAACGACCACGCCCGCGCCGGTGACGACGAACATGTTCATGTGATACTGGTTCTGGAATCGGTAGACGTCCGCGGTAACGCGCCTGATTTCACGCTTGACGTCCTGCGCGAATCCGGCACCGATTCCAAGCACGGCGACCAGCACGGCCATCATTAACTGTTTCATGCCTTTTTCTCCTCCAGGGTTTAACGGTTGTGATATATCGAACTCTGGTTTTCTGCTTTAATCCCGCCTTATGAAATTGATCGAATCAAGACTGCGGCTGGCCACCGGGATTATACTCGCCCTGTACCTGCTGCAACACCTGGTCAATCACGCTTTCGGTATCGTATCGATCGAGGCCGCCGAGGCCTACCGCAAAACGGTCGGCGCGGCGTTTCAAAGTCTGCCGGGGCTGGTCCTGCTTTACGGCTCTTTCCTGTTTCACGCGATCATTGCGCTGCGATCGATTTACCGTCGTTCGAACTGGCGGCTGACGTTGTGGCAGTGGATGCAGCTTTTACTGGGCCTGTCGATTCTGCCGCTGCTCGCCGGCCATGCGATCAGCAACCGCGGTTACGACCTGCTCGGTGACGTCGACCCCAATTATTATTACGTGGTCACGTCGCTGCTGCTGAAACCGGTCGTGCTGGCCAAGCTCGCCGTCCTGGTCCTCGTGGTCTGGATACACATGGTCATCGGCCTGCATTTCTGGTTACGCATCCGCAAGGGTTATGCGCGCCTGGTGCCCTATGCCTACGCGCTGACTGTGTCGATCCCGACGCTTTCCTACGTAGGCCTGTTCAGCATGTTGCAGCAGGCGAGCGCGTGGCTCGACGACGAGCAGCGGCTCGACCAGATCTACGCCGCGAATATCGCGATGAACCGACGCGATGTCGATTTTCTGCAGGGGCTGGAGGCACAGGCCTGGATTATAATGGTGCTGCTACTGCTCCTGACCCTGGTCGCGCGTCAGCTCAGGATCTGGACACAGGCGCGCAACGGGGCCTACCGCATTACCAGTTCCGACGGCAGTATTACCACGGCCCTGCACGGCGTTTCGCTGCTCGAGGCGCTGCGCGAAGCGGGTATTCCGCACGCGTCGGTGTGCGGCGGCCGAGCGCGCTGCACCACCTGCCGTGTGCACATCGGCAGCGGCCTGGACCGGCTCGATCCGCCCAACGAGCTGGAAGCGCGCGCGCTGCAACGAATCGACGCCGGCAAGACTATTCGACTCGCCTGCCAGCTGTACCCCAGGGCGGACCTTGCGATCACGCCGCTGGTGCAGGCGAACCAGTCACTCGCCGCCAGCCTGCATGCGGGTGGCGTACAGGGCCACGAGGAATACGTGGTCGCGATGTTCGTCGATATGCGCGGTTCGACCAACCTCGGCGAGCGCGTGCTCGCCTACGACGTGGTATTTATCCTGAATCGTTTTTTCACCGAGCTGTCCAGCGCGCTGATCGCTTCGCAGGGGCACTACGCGCAGTTTGCCGGCGACGGGCTGATGGCGCTCTACGGACTCGAGCCGGAGCGCAAGCAGCGCGCCTGTCGCGATGCGCTCCACGGCGCGCGCGAAATGTTCCGCCGTATCGATGCTCTGAATCAGCAGCTGCAACGCGAATTCGGCGAAACCGTGCAAATGGGTATCGGCATCCACGGCGGCGACGCGATCGTCGGCACCATGGGGCCGCCGAAGACCCCGCTGCTGACTGCGGTCGGCGACAACATCAATATCGCCGCTCGCCTCGAGGCGCAAACCAAGGCGCTGGATTGCGACCTGATCGTTTCGGTGACAACCCTGGAAGCCGAGCACATCGAATTCCCCGCCGGGCGCCAGCGGCAACTCGAGCTGCGCGGGCGCGATAACCACGTGCGGGTGTGCACGTTTGACCGCGATCAGATTCCTGGCGATGAGCCAGACCGATCGAACCCGGCCTGATCTTTGGGTATCATTGGCATCCTGTTAATTTTACGGATTTACCATGCAGCAACGAAAACTGGGTCCCTTCAGCGTATCGGCCATCGGCCTCGGTTGCATGAACGTGTCGATGGGTTACGGTCCGCGCATCGACGATGACGAAGCCGGTGAATTGTTCAACGCCGCGCTCGATCACGGCTATACCTTCCTCGACACGGCGTCGCTGTACGGCCTCGGGCACAACGAGAGCCTGATCGGAAAATACCTGAGCCATCGACGCGACGAGTACGTGCTCGCCAGCAAGTGCGGGTTTTCGCGCACCGAAGAAGGCAAGACGATCATGGACGGCCGCCCCGCAACCCTGGCGCAGACCTGCGAGGACAGCCTGCGGCGGCTCGATACCGAAGTGATCGACCTGTACTACCTGCACCGCATCGATCCCGGAGTCCCGATCGAGGAAAGCGTCGGCGCGCTCGCGCAACTGGTCGAGCAGGGCAAGATCAAAACCATCGGGCTGTCCGAGGTTAGCGCAGAGAGCCTGCGCCGCGCGCACGCGGTGCATCCGATAACGGCGGTGCAGTCCGAGTATTCGCTGTGGACCCGGACCCCCGAGCGCAAAGTGCTCGCAACCTGCGCCGAACTCGGCGTCGGCTTCGTGCCCTTTTCGCCGCTGGCGCGGCAATTCCTGACCGGAAAATCGCCGGACCTAACGCAGGTGCTCGAGGACGATATCCGCGCTACCATCGCGAGGCCGCGTTTCGAGCCCGCGAATTTCTCCAGGAACCGGCTGCTGCTGGTTCCGTTCGGCGAGATCGCGGCGCGCATCGGCTGCAGCATGGCACAGCTCGCGCTGGCCTGGCTGCTCGCGCAGGACGGCGACCTGATCCCGATTCCGGGCACCAAGCACATGGAGTGGATGATCGAAAACGCCGGCGCCGCCGATATCGAACTCGACGCCGCCACCGTGGCCGAACTCGACGCGCTGATCAACGAGGACACGGTCGCCGGGCATCGCTATACCGACGCGCTGATGAAATCCACCGATTCCGAAAAAGACTGGCCTCGATGAAACTGAACGACGAGGAACAGGCAATGCAAAACGGCGAGCTCGGCGAGCCGCGGCGCTGGGCGATCGAACACATGATGCAGGTCGGGCGTTTTTTCGACGCACCCGACCTCGTGCCGGTCACGCAGGCGCACATCATGGCCGACACCGAGTCGCTGGGCGAGGCCGGGGTCGAGTTTCTCGAGCGGATGGCGGCCTGCCCCGAGCGCGAGCGGCGCGTCCGCATCCCGATGATTACCGATCCGCGCGGCATCGACTTCTGCCACTACAGGCGGCTCAGGCAAACGGACGCGATGGCCGCGCTCGAGCAGCGCGCGATCGACGCCCTCGAGGCGCTCGGCATCATCATGACCAACACCTGCATCAACTACCAGACCATCATGCCGCCGGTGCGCGGCGAGCACCTGGCCTTCGGCGACACCGGTGTGGTGATCTACTGCAATAGCGTGCTCGGCGCCTATTCCAACTTCGAAGGCGGACCGTCCTCGCTGGCCGCGGGCCTGACCGGGCGCACGCCGCGCTACGGGCTGCACCTCGATCGCAACCGCAGGGCGACGAAACGCTTTCGCGTGACCTGCCAGCCGCAGTACCTGTCCGACTGGGGCGCGCTCGGCGGTATCGTCGGCGCGCGCTCAGGCTCCTACTGGGAAGTGCCGGTGATCGAGGGCATCGAATCGCCGCCGGGTTCCGACGAAATGAAACACATGGGCGCGGCGATGGCGAGCTTCGGCTCGGTGCCGCTGTTTCACCTGGTCGGGGTCACGCCGGAAGCGCCGACGCTGGAGGCGGTCTGCGAGCCAGCGACGCTTGCGGCCGAAACCATCGGTGAAGCCGATTTCGAGGCCTTTTTCGCGCGCTACGGCGGCAAGGGCGAAAAGGTCGACGTGGTTGTGTTTTCGGCACCGCAACTGTCGCTGCTCGAAATGCAGTCGCTGGCCGAACTGCTCGACGGCAAGCAACTGCACCAGGACACCGACCTGCTCGCGGTGACGAGCCCCGCGGTCGCCGCCGACGCGCGCCGCCTCGGCTTTGCCGATCGCATCGAGGCCTCGGGCGCGCTGCTGCTCGAGGGCATGTGCTTTTACCAGAGTTATGCGCGCGAAATGGGAGAGGCCAACGGCTGGAAGCGGCTGCTGACGAACTCGGCCAAGCTCGCCAACATCATCGGTGGCTATGGCTACGAGCCAACGCTGTCGAACATGGAAAACTGTGTCGCGTCGGCCATCG
>JAOTTY010000250.1 GCA_029864185.1 Gammaproteobacteria bacterium | reverse complement strand
GACCTGCAGTATTCCGGGAGCAGGATGGGCGCTGCGCCGTGCTTTCATCGTCGATAGCCCGCTAAAACCGATGCCCGCGAGGTCGCTGACGATTTGTGCGTCGATTCGATTCCACGGCGGCACCAGTACCGGTTTGAAGCTTGCGCCGAAGCGACTGGACAGTGCCTGGTATCCTTGTTCCAGATCGGCGAGGATTTCGGCCCTGGAGCGTAGGCCGCCGAGTTCGAGGTTGCGCTTCCCGGCTGCCGCGTGGCTGACATGCGCATAACCATGCTGCAGCACCGAAACCTGCGCCTGGTCACGGACGCGATCGGCCAGTCCGGGCTCGAGCCTGGCGGGGATGACCGCGAGCGACAGGGGGAACTGGCTCGAACGGCTTAACGCCAGCAACCTGTCGAGCCTGGCGCCGGCTTTGGTTGCATCGTCGTCACGCCACCAGAAGTGCGCCTGCCGACCGGCCTCGGACCAGCGCTCGAGTTCGAGCTGTAACCATCGCCAGGCCCGTTCTGGGAACGGATTGCGGCTCATGCCGCTGCGGCCTCGATCCATCGCTCGATCATCGCGGCGCTGTTAGGCGCGCCGTCGAGGTCAATCTCCAGCGAGGTGTCGAGGCCCAGTGCCCGTTCGATGGAAGCCGCCAGCGTTGCGGCGGACAGGTGCTGCTGTTCCAGCATAATCAGCCGGCCGCGTTGCTGTAACCGGCGCGCGCGCAGGGTTTGCTCGATTTCGTCGGCGTCGGCAAACGGAATAACGACGGCGGCAACGCCGCTGCCCAGGACATCGGTCAGCGTATTGTAGCCAGCCTGTGAGATGGATAAGCGGGCGCGATGCATCAGTCCGGTAAAATCGGTCCTGTTGCGCTCGACGACGATACCGCGGCCGGCGAACTGCTGCAGCTCGCGGAACTCCGCCTGTCCTATGGCCGCGCTCACCAGGATGCGCCAGCGATTTTGTACCAGCGAGGTCAGCGGCCTGGCCGCGATCGCGGTTTTCAGTAACTCGAGGCCGGTACTGCTGCCGCCGGCGGATACCAGCACTTCGTCATGGCCATCCGTCCCGGGTGGCGCAGCGTAATCAGTCTTGGCTATATATCCGCTGTAACAAACCTTGTCGGCGATGTCCCGCGCATCCGCGAAGCTGTATTCGAGCCCGGCTATCGTCGGGTCGCCATGCACCAGCACGTGATCGTAGTATTTCCCGACAAGATCGCGGATTTCGCGGTTGCGCCGTGGTTGTGACTTTGGCTGCAGGATATCCCGTACCGACGAGATCACCTGGACGCAATTCCTGTCTCGTCTCGCCGTCTCCAGTAGCGGGATGATTTCGAAGCTCATCATGCGCCTGCCAAACGGGAAGGTCTCGGTAATCAGTGCCCCCGGCGACATGGACTGGTATTGCTCGAGCAGCTGCCGGCGGCGCAGCGCGCGCAGGTTATCGTCGATTTCCCGACCACTCGCGTCCAGCAGGCGGTTAAAGCTGCCGTCGGGGCTGTAAAGCGGGGGCAGCTGGTGCAGCCTGACACCCGCGGCCAGCGGGATCGACTGGGGTAAGCCTCCCGACACCACCAGTACTTCGAATTCCCGGACCGCCAGCGCGCCAGCCAGTTGCAAGCAGCGCTGTAAATGCCCGCTGCCAAGCAGATGCTGGACGTAGATCATGACGCGATTTTGCGTAGTGTTCGGCACCTCCGGGATCAGGCGGTAATGCTCTCTTGCTCGGAGGGTTCAAGGTACTGGCGGACCATCCCGGCGATGGTTTCGTGCCCGGCAAGCAGGCCAGGTATTTGCTGCGACGATGGTCGGGGCTGATGCGGCAGCGCGCGCAGCGCTTCCACCATATCCTGTACCTCGCGCTCGCCAGCGGGATCGAGCATGCTGGCGAGCCCGAGCTTTACCGCGCGTTCGGCGCGGATCAACTGTTCCTGCCGTGGCACCGAGCGTGGAACAATCAATGCGGGCTTGTCGAGCGTAAGAATTTCGCAAAATGTGTTGTACCCGCCCATCGCAACGATGCCGACCGCTTTTTTCATCAACAGTTCGATGTGGCTGTTGAAGGTCAGGATTTCGACATTGCTCAGGTTATCGCAGCGTTCGTGAAATTCCTGCTGTTCGCCCGGGGGCATGAAAGGTCCGGTTACGATGACCGCGCGATAAGGCTGCCCCGCATCGGACTCGTAGGCGCGGACTACCCAGTCGACCATTTCGACGCCGTCGCCGCCGCCGCCCGCGGTCACCAGGATAAAAGGCTCGTCGAGGCTGATCGGCGCGACCCAGTTGCGGTCGCTGGGAATTTCGCGGCCGAGGAAGCCGGTGTAGGTAAACTTGCCAGTTATCGCGTTAGACAATTCTAGCCCCTCGACGGGACTGCCCATATTACCGAGCCCGTAGACCCAGATGTCGTGGTACAAATTCTCGAGCACCGGAAAAACCTGTTTGCGTTCCCATTCAGCCTTTAGTTTGGACGGTTCATCCATGACGTCGCGCAGTCCGAGTACGTTGATCGTACCCTGTTGATTCAGCATATCCAGGGTACTGGTCACTTCTCCCTGCAGGCCCGTGGGCTCCTTGTCAACGAGGAATAAATCGGGTTTGAAGGTGGCCGCAGTGTGGTAAATAATCGATTCGCGCATCTGCAGGGTTTGTTCGAGATCGATATGCAGTCCAAGCGAGGTGTACTCGCCATCTTTCAGCTTGATGACCCCGGGGATGCGCACGAAGTCTACGCGGGCCTTGAAATCGAAGCTGCCGATGATCGGAGAACCCGACAGGATGAGCACCGACAGGCCCTTGTAGCGCGCTACCAGCGAATGTGCGATGGAGCGACATCGGCGCAAATGGCCCAGGCCGAAGGTGTCGTGGCTATAGATGAGGATTCTGGACTGGTCCAGTCGTTGTTTCATATCGACCCAGTTTTGCGTTCTCCTGGCGCAGACTACACTGAAATTGTGCGAAACGCACTGACGTCGAACAATTTTATCTGGGTCGAAGGAATTATTGACAAGTCGTTCTGTCGTAAACAAATAATGCAGAATGCATTCATGGGAGTCTGTGTTGAACAATAATGCTACAAAAACCGAAATCCCGTCCCACTGGTCCCTGTTCGGGCGAAGCTTCAGGAATACGGCGTTACCGTTGCGTTTACGCAACTCGATACAGGATCAGCAGGAGCGTAGCGAAATTCTGATCAGCATCATCCAGCTGTTGATCGTATCGATTTTCGGGCTGCTCTACGCGATCGCACCGAAGACTTTTTCGCAGGAGGCCGATTTCGCGCCGGTGCCCTGGGTGCTTTCGCTGTACCTGGTTTTCAGTCTTTTCCGCTTCGCCCTCGCCGTTAATCGCAAGCTCCCGGACTGGATGCTGTACCTGTCTTCGGTGGTCGATATCGCGCTGCTGCTCGGCCTGATCTGGAGCTTCCACCTGCAGTACGAGCAGCCGCCCTCGTTTTACCTGAAATCCCCGACGCTGCTCTACCTGTTTATCTTTATCTCCATCAGGGCGCTGCACTTCGATCCGCGATTCGTCATCGCAACCGGAATCAGCGCGGCTATCGGATGGGTGCTCATGGTGATCTACGTCGTTTTCAACAATCCCGCCGACAACATGATCACGCGCAACTACGTCGAGTACATGACTTCGAACAGCGTCCTGATCGGCGCCGAGTTCGACAAGGTGATTTCGATCCTGATGGTAACCGGCGTGCTGGCGCTGGCGTTGCACCGGGCGCGCAATCTGCTATTCGAGTCGGTTGTCGAGGGCAGCGCCGCGCGAGACCTGTCGCGGTTCGTGCCCGAGGAGGTCGCGCAGCGAGTCACACGCTCGGAGGAGGGCGCCATAACCGGCAAGGGTGAAGTCAACGAATGCACCATCCTGTTTACCGATATCGAGGGTTTTACCGCAATTAGCGAAACCCTGTCTCCGGAAGAGCTGATCGATGCCCTCAACCGTTATTTCAGCCTGGTCGCGGTACCGATTGCCAGGTACGGCGGGGTCATCAGTCAGTTCCAGGGCGACGCGGTGCTGGCCACGTTCAACGTTCCCAGGCCGGACAGCGAGCACGCCAGCAATGCAATCAGGGCTGCGCTCGAAATCCAGTCGGTACTTGAAGGGGTCGAATTTGGCGAAGGCATAGCATTCAATACCCGGATCGGCATCAATACCGGACCGGTGGTTGGTGGCCTGGTCGGTTCGGGAGACCGGGTCAGCTATACCGTACACGGCGACAACGTCAATCTGACCGCGCGTCTCGAGCAGCTCAACAAGGACTACGGTACGCGTATCATCCTGTCTGACAGTACGCTCGCGCAGGTTCCCGAGGGCAGCTTCGACTTTCGTGAGCTCGGCGAAGTGGCGGTGCGTGGCCTGAATCGGCCGGTACGAATTTACACCTTGGACCAGTCGCGAAGCTGACGGCTTCAATTCGACCTCGGTCGCCAGCCCGAATACTGCACCCGTCGGATTCTGGGCTGGCAATAACTAATTGACTAGGTATGAAACAAATTCGAGGGTAGCGTTTGTAACCGGTCCGATGCCTGTCTCGGCCCTGTGTTTTGCGCCAGCCTCCAGGGTACTGGTGCATTTTACAGGCTAGTCCTGCCTGTCGGTAAGCGCAAGATACCGGGCTATGTTTGCGCGCGCCTGCTTTTCCAGGCGCCGATAAAAAAAGTCAGATTTGAAAATACGGTCGCGTCGCAGCAGGCCGTTATGGAACCTGGAATGGCTCGCGTTATACTCATCGTCCCCAAGCTGGGGATTTTCGCGGCGCAGGTTTTCGCTGTCGCGTAGAAACTCCTCCCAGGACAGGCCGAAACTGGACAGGTCGATATCGACCATGTATTGCGCATCTTTGTCTTGCAGCGAGTTTCCATCGTGCAGGGTTGCCATGATCAGCCTGCCCACGATGCCGCGGGTAGTCTCGTCGTGCGCGCCATCGGAGAGTTGCTGGTATAAGGCAGCGCTGCGCGCTTCGTTGCCGTGGCTACCGGGTTCAAAAACGACGTCGTGGAACCACAACGCGAGTTCCAGCGCATCGGGATTGCTTGCAAGCGGCTTGCACAGCTCGAACATGGTCAGGCAGTGCTCGATATGTTCGAGGGTATGATAATGGCGCTGTGGTTCGCGATAACCTTCCAGCAGACGTCGATGAATGTCGGCGCTGCTGTCCGTGGCGCCTTCGATCAGGCAACGCTGCCACAGTGCCCGGTACCGGTCAGGGCCGGTAAGGTCGGCCAAAGCGGACGACATTAATTGTCATCCTCTTTGTTGAGCTTTTTTTGCAGGGCCTCGAGCTGGGCATGCGAGCGGGACAACTTGTCGCTCAGCATGCGTATTACGTCGAGCGCGACGTCGGAATTTTCACGCAGCATGCGGAAAAACATTTCGCCGGTAATTTTCATCAAGCGCAGCTTGCCCCGGGTTACCAGGGTTGCGTTGCGGGGGGCGTTGTTGAGCAGGCCCAGTTCGCCGATTAGCTGGTTCTGCGTCAGCGTGTCGGAAACGATAGGGCCGGCATCGGTTTCGGTGACGATGTCCACCGCCCCCTCCATGATGACATAGGCGAAATCGGCGCTGTCCCCGCTCTTGAACACGACATCACCGTCGTCGAAAGACACGATTTCGCTGGCAAATGCCAACAGCTTCAATTTCGACGTATCCATCTTGGAAAACATCGGGATTTTTCGAAGTAAATCTGTCTCTTCCGCAAGGTCCAAGTAACGTACTCCAGACGCTTAAGACGCGTGTGCCATGCCCAATGAACCAAGATTGGCACGAGGATGGCTACAATTCAAGCGCTTCGACGGCATGCAGGCGGTTAAATGAGCAACCCGGTGTCGCTATTTTCGGGCCCACGCGAAGTACCCGGACACCTGTAATTCGCTGGTCGGGCGTCTGCACAGGCGCTGCCCGACCCGGTCAACCCAGCGCGAAGGCTTCATGCCGAATCGCCTTTCGATATTCTTTTTCCAGAACCTGTGCAGGTTAAAAATCGACGAATAGGGTC
>JAOTTY010000249.1 GCA_029864185.1 Gammaproteobacteria bacterium | reverse complement strand
GAGTCCCGGTCGATAACAGGCGCCCCCCCGGTCTGTCCTGCTCCTGTCCGGGTAAGCCAAGCTGCGACAGCGTGATCGCCCGGAACTGAAGAAACCCGTCGTTATCCGCTATCGGCTGTATTATTCGGTCGAACCTGATCCAGGTCATTAATTGCAGGCGAGCCGATGGTTAGCCTGTCCCCCACGACTACCAACGATGCCGCTCGGCACTGAAACAGAAATGGCGAAAGCCAGGTGGGAACATCTCGAGCACGACGCCGATATCGGCGTAAGGGGGTACGGCGCCAGCCCGGCGGAAGCCTTTATGCAGGCGGCGCTGTCGCTTTCCAGTGTCGTCACCGACCTCGACCGTATCGACGTCAACGAATCGGTCGAGGTCGAATGCGAGGCGCCGGAACTCGACCTGTTGCTGGTCGACTGGCTCAACGAAATCGTCTACCAGATGGCAACCCGCAGCATGCTGTTTGCCCGTTTCGAGGTCGAGATAACAGACCACCGGTTGCGCGCCAGGCTTTTCGGTGAAAACGCAAACCCCGACAAGCATCAGCCCGCCGTCGAAATCAAGGGCGCCACCTTCACCGAGCTCGAGGTCTATCGGCGCGGAGACGGCGAATGGGTCGCGCAATGTATCATTGACGTATAGGACGGACGAAGATTAAACGATGAATCTCAACCTGTTCACGCAACGCGACGAAACCACCTGGGAAATTCCGGCCACGGGCCGGATGCGGGTTCCTGCCGTAATATTTGCCGACCGGACGTTGATCGAAAGCATGGACGACAAGGTGTATCAGCAGCTCACCAATGTCGCCACGTTGCCGGGCATCGTCGGTTACGCCTACGCGATGCCCGATGCGCACTGGGGTTACGGTTTTCCGATCGGCGGGGTGGCCGCCTTCGACCCCGACGACGGCGGGGTCGTGTCGGCGGGCGGCGTCGGCTTCGATATCTCCTGCGGCGTGCGCTGTCTGCATACCGGTCTGCAGGCCAGCGATATCGCGCCCGCGCGCGAGGCGCTGGCTGACGAACTCTTTCGCCAGGTACCGGCCGGCGTGGGCAGTACCGGTAGTATCCATCTCGGCCAGAAGGATATGGACAACATGCTCCGGGGAGGGGCGCAATGGGCGGTCAGGAAGGGTTACGGTCGAGCCGGGGATCTCGAGCGCATCGAGGAGCGCGGCTGCGTGCAGGACGCTGATCCTTCGCAGGTGTCAGAAAAAGCCCGGCATCGGCAGCGCAATGAAATGGGTACGCTGGGATCGGGTAACCATTACCTCGAGGTACAATACGTCGAGCGGATTTTCGACCAGCGAAGCGCCACGGCGTTCGAACTGAATGATGGCGAGGTGCTGGTCAGTATTCATTGCGGGTCGCGCGGTCTGGGCCATCAGATCGGTACCGAATTTCTGCGCCAGATGGCAATCAGCGCCGGTCAGCATGGCATTGTTTTGCCCGATCGCGAACTGGCCTGCGCGCCGATCAAATCGGATATCGGCCAATCCTATCTAGGCGCAATGCGCTCCGCGATCAATTGCGCTCTCGCCAACCGGCAAATTATCACGCATTTGACCCGACAGGTGTTCGCTGCTGTTTTTCCGGGTAGCGATCTGCCGTTGCTGTACGATGTTTCGCACAATACCTGTAAATTGGAGCCGCATATCGTCAACGGGCAGACGCGCCGGTTATACGTTCACCGCAAGGGTGCGACGCGTGCTTTTGGGCCTGGCCATGCGGAACTGCCCACAGCGCTGCGCGAGACGGGTCAGCCCGTCCTGATCGGCGGTTCGATGGGCACCTGTTCCTATATTCTCGCCGGCACAACGGAGAGCGAACGGCTTGCTTATAGCTCGGCCTGCCATGGCGCTGGCCGCGCGATGAGCCGACGCCAGGCGAAGCGGCAGTGGCGTGGCCGGGAAATCATCGATGAACTGAAACGTCGGGGTATCATCATCCGCAGCCCCTCCCTGCGCGGTGTGGCCGAAGAAGCACCGTTGGCCTACAAGGACGTTAGCGAGGTCGTCGACGCGGCCGACCACGCCGGCCTGGCGCGAAAAGTCGCGCGTCTGCGGCCGCTGGTTTGCATAAAGGGATAAGCGAAAATAACCGATTTCTGCCTGTTTGCTGCGCGCTATCGCCGCCGCTCGGGAAATACCGCGAACGCTCAGCCGAGCAGGTGATGTTTACCGATGATATGCACGGTGCTGGCCTGCGGGCCGTCCTCGCCGGGCTCTTCGGAATACCAGACCTGGTCGCCTTCCTCGAGCAAATCGAAATCACCGTCGACGACGCTGTTGCGATGAAAGTAAATCTCGCGGCCGTCGGCGCTCAGGATGCGACCGTGATCCAGCATCGGTATGATTTCGCCGATCGTCCCGTGGGGCGGCAGCTCGTGGGTTTTGACATCGCTGCGCTGCTTGCGCGCGTAATCCTGCAGTTTGCGCCGGGCGGCCTTGAATGCATCGCGCACCGCCACATACGGATCTTCATGCGCATGATGATCTTTCGGGTCACGCTTGATGACGATCTCGCCGCCGGGCACTGTCAGGTCGATCCTGACGTGGTACAGCTGGCCTTTGTGGTGATGTCCATGTGGCCGTTCCACGACCACGCGGCAGGCCATGACCTTTTCGTAGAACTGGTCCAGTTTTTCGGCTTTTTCGTGAATATTCGCCTCCAGCGCTTCGGAGCGGGGGACATCGCGGAAGGTAATTTGCAGGGGCTGTTCCATGTTTTTGAATAGATGAATCGGGTTTAAAACTCAAATTGGATTAAACATAACCAGTATGATTTATGATTATTTCCGATAACCTGTCATCGCTTCCTGATTCATGTCAAAGGAATCCATTTCTAGGGCGGAATCCTGTCGCGTAAGCCGCGATCTTAATACTGCAAAGCCGTTACCAGGCTGTCGCTTGTGCGCCGCCGATTCAGTTCTGTGGCGGCAGGTAATCGTCCGACCATTTCAGCACGACATTGAACGAGATCGAGATGCGTTTTTGTCGCGAAAGGTTGGGATGCACCAGGTGATGCAGGAACGATGGCCACATCAGAATCATGCCGGGGGCCGGATGCAGCGTGTACTGGGGTGAAACCTGCGCGTCGCCGCGGATCGCGTTCATGTTGGCCTGCGGGCGCGGATCGTAAAAGGATATCGCGCCCGGGCTCAGGTCGTTGCGGCTGCCCGCTTCGGTTTCCTGATCGGGCGTCGCCACGTAGTAGGTGCCGCTCAGGTAACTGTGCGGGTGGTTGTGCAGGTCGTGATAATCCCCGAAGCGGTTGATATTGGCCCAGCCATGCAGGCTCCAGTTGACCGGGTAATCGAGGCCCTGCCGGTGCAGGTAGTCGATCACGGTCTTATTGACGCAATCCTTAAGCCACTGCAGCGCCGGGTGTTCGTTGGTCATCAGGTTATCGTCGAGGTAATCGGTGGTGAGGTCCTTGTTGCCGGCTTCCAGCTGTTCGATGAGCGCGCCCAGCGCCGGGTTGGCCCGTTCGTGTCCGGGCAGGGTTCGCTGCAACAGCGTGGTCGGCCAGAGCTGCAGAAATCCGTCGTTATACGCTGTCGGCATTGGCTCGTTCTCCTGTCATTCGGCCGAATCGACCGCCCGCTCGGTCGAGGCAGCCGGACTCTCCTTATCCGAGTCGTTCCCTGAGCTCGGCGACCCGCGCCTCGAGTTCGGCGACCCGCTGCTCGAGCTCGGCAAGGTTTACGCGCGCCGCCGGCGCGCTTGCCGCCGCCGCCTCGGCCTGGCGCGTGAGCGCCTCGACGTCGACCGGTCCGGCGAACAGGTGCATGTACTCGGAATCCTTGCGTCCCGGCCTGCGCGGCAATTTTACCACCAGCGCATCGCCCTCGTGCGCGATCAGCGCCTCGAGCGTTTCGACCACCGCATCGTTGTCGGCGAATTCGTGCAGGCGACCGCTGCGCGCACGCAGCTCGCCCGGGGTTTGCGGTCCACGCAGCAACAGCAGGCAGACTATCGCGAAGCTGGGCGGATCGAATTTCAGTTCGCTGAAGGAAGTGTTGCAGAAACGCTGTGTGTACTTCTCCACGCCGCGCTTGAAATTGTCCTCGATGCGCACCAGGTGCCTGCTTTCCAGCAGGCGGACCGTGTTCTGCACTACCCCCTGCGTCAGGTTCATGACCGGATTGCGCGCCGATTTCTGGTTACAGGCGTTGGTCAGCGCGTTCAGCGTCATTGGATACTGGTCCGGCGTGGTGATGGATTTTTCCATCAGGCAACCGATCACGCGGCATTCGTTGGCAGACAGGTTAAGCGGTAGCATATGTTCTCTTTTCGGGCTGGGTTACACATCGTTACGATAGAATTCGGGTTTCGACGGTAAATCGATTTTCGGGTCGAAAACCGTGAAATCCGGGATATTCACGATCGAAAAATCCGGGCAGGCCACGCAGATCTGCTGGCGCTTTTCGCGCGTAAACAATACTCGATCTTATTACCCACGGCAGCCTTAATGTCAAGAATATCCGCGATGTGGCGCTGGTGAATGACTGTTTCGATGGTCGTCAAGATAGTTACCAGGCGATGTAAATATCGTTTGTCGAACAGTTAAATATGGTAATTTACCTGGGCCGGTAACGCGCTTTGGCCGCGTTACCAATTGAGGTGAAAAATATAATGCAGGGTCGTCTTTCAACCCGAATTTTGGCACCAGCCCTCATGCTGGCGCTTTCCCCGTCTGTCCTGCTGTCCGTGTTCGCCGCGGCCCAGGTGGCTCCCGTGGAACTGGCGGTGGTGGAACGCCGCGACATCGTCGAAACCCTGCGCCTTTCCGGCTCGCTGACGTCGCCCTACTCGGCGCGGCTGTCCCCCGACGTGGAAGGGCGACTGGTCGAGCTCGAGGTCGATGTCGGCGAACTCGTGGAGAAGGGCGACACGCTTTTCAGGCTCGATGACGAGCTCGCACGGCTCGAGTTACAGCAGGCGGTAGCCGCGGAGCACGAGGCCGAAGCCGATCTCGCCAATGCCCGACGCCGCGTCAAGGAAGTCAGGGCGCTGGTGCAGGAGAAAAGTTTTCCCGAGAGCGAGGCGCGCAGCCTCGAATCGCAGGTCGAACGTTTCGAGGCCGTGCTCGAGCGGCGTCGTGCGGAGCGCGCCTACGCCGCCGCTACGCTTGCGCATCACACGCTGAAGGCTCCGTTCGGCGGCGTGATTGCCGCACGTAATGCGGACCTGGGTGAGCGCGTGAATACCGACTCGAACGTATTGCTGTTGATTGCGATAGACCGCCTGCAACTGGATCTACGTGTACCGCAGGGTTATTTTCAACGCGTGGCCGTGGGCACGCCGGTAACGCTCCGTCTCGACGCGTTGCCCGACCGGGCGATCGAGGCCAGCGTATCGCGTATCGTGCCGGTTAGCGATCCCGACGCGCGCACCTTTCTGGTACGCGCGCAATTGGACAACAAGGCGGGCAACCTGACGCCAGGTATGTCGGTGCAGGCCGTGTTGCGCGTCGGCACCAATCGCAGAGCCGAGGTAGTGCCGCGCGACGCGCTGATCCGCTACCCGGACGGACGCACCGTCGTCTGGGTAGCCGCGGTCGAGAATGACAAGTACATCGTCAGGGAGCGACTCGTCAAGACCGGGCTGATCTTCGACGGTAATGTCGAAATCCTCGAGGGCCTCGCCGAGGGCGAGCAGGTCGTGGTGCGCGGCAACGAGGCCCTGCGCCAGGACCAGCAGGTCAGGGTTACCGGGTAGGGAGGGTTCGGCATGTTCGAAAAGATTATCGATCGCGGCACGCTGATGACGGTGATCGTTGGCGTGGTCGTCGTGCTCGGCATCGTCGCGACGCTGCGCGTTCCGGTGCAAATGATTCCCGACCTCGACGTGCGCACGGTACAGGTGCGCACCGCCTGGCCGGGCGCGACGCCACAGGACATCGAAAAGGAAATCCTGATCGAGCAGGAGGAATACCTGCGCAGCATTCCGAGCCTGCTGCGCATCGAAGCCACGGCGTCATCGGGCGAGGCCCGTGTCGAGCTCGAATTTCCGCATGGTGTCGATATC
>JAOTTY010000035.1 GCA_029864185.1 Gammaproteobacteria bacterium | reverse complement strand
CAGAATACCCCCGCCTAAAGGCGCTTCCCCTCGCGCGCAGATACACCCGGAACTCATCCGGAAAATACGTTAAGATATCGCGGACGCGAACGCCGATCCTGACACCAGCCGCCGGTATTCGCATAACGGGGTTTGAATATCGATACGGCCAGTCGAGCATGGCACGACAATTCACCTGGGAATTGTCACTCGAACGAGATCGGCGCAGTCTCGTGAACTTGACTCGAGCCAGGGAGAACAGAGCGAATGGTAAGTCGAATATACAATCGCGTGGCCAAGAGCTATGACCGGGACTGGTCAGGTATCTACGCCTCTGCCCGGGATCATTGCATGGCGCAGATTGCCGCGCAGCTCGAGCTCCCGCAGAGGCGACTGGATACCGTCGATTTCGGCATTGGCACCGGCAATTCGATTCGCGATCTTGGTAAGCTTGTACCGCTCGGAAGCTGTACCGGCTTCGACCTGTCAGCCGGCATGCTGAACCAGGCCGCGCGCAAGCTGGGGCCGGGTGTGCGGCTGATCGAGGGCGACGCCATCGATGCCCCCGCCTATCTTGGACCCGAATCGATCGATCTTGCCCTGTGCCATTTCTTACTAAGCTTCGTCGACGCCGGCGAACTGCTGCAGGTGGCGTTCCGCCTGTTGAGACCCGGAGGCCTGCTATCGCTGGCAACCTCGACCCAGCGCAGCCTGCAACAGTTGCATAGCGGCAGATTTCGCCGTACCGGCCAGCTGTTCGGAGTGCGTCGCGCGTTAAGCAAGGTGACCACGCCCGCCGATCATCGCCAGTGCCTCGAGATGCTGCAGCACCACGGTTTCGAGATCGTCAGCGATCACCTGCATCGGCAGGAGGTCAGTTTCGAATCCTTCAGCGATATCCGTGAATGGGCGTTGAACTCGGGCTGGGTGGCCGGATCGCTCAACCGGCACACGGCGCTGCGCATCGCCGGCTGCACTACCGTTTTCGCCTTGGCCAGGATTTTCATGCATCCGCTTTACCCGATCGACGCGGTCAACGAAATATCGATAGTGCTGGCCCGCAAACCCGTCGTTGAGAATGCCCGCGCGCCTGCTTTAGTCCTGCATGGCGCCCGCTCCCCGACCCCGGATCCTGGCAATGGCGTACGGGTGCAAGGGTAATCGCCCGCTTATCTGCGGCAGGCAGTAAGGTCCTGCAGATATGGTTTTTGGTCAAGGCTCGTACTATATTGCGCGATTAATCAATCGAATCCCTGGCGGCGCATTTGCCGCGATACCGACCGGAAACGAGACAAACTGTCGTCGTTACTAATCACCGCCGCTAACCTGTAACCGATCCATGACCTACAAGATTCTCAGCGCAGAATTCATGCATGAAACCAATACCTTCAGTCGCCTCAAGACCGACGAGCAGGCATTTCGGAACTGCTATTTTCTGACCGGGTCGGATGCAATTGCCCGGCGCGGCGAACTGAATACCGAGCTTGCCGGCTTTCTCGACACCGCCGGGCACCACGGCTGGCAGGTCGATCATGTCCTGAGCGCGGGTGCCGGTCCGGGCGGTACAGTCACCCGCGCGGCTTTCGAATGGCTCAGCAATCCCATTGTTGAGGCCGCCACGTCAGGCAACCACGACGGTATCCTGCTCGGGCTGCACGGGGCGATGGTTACGGATTTCTGCGAGGACGGCGAGGGGGAACTGCTGTCGCGCCTGCGCGCGGTGATCGGGGATGACAGGCCTATCGCGATCACGCTAGACCTGCACGCCAACGTCACCGAGAAAATGTGCGCGCTGGCCGATATTATCGTTTCCTATAAAACCTACCCGCACGTCGACATGCGCGACCGCGGGCGACAGGCGGCGGAGATTCTGCAGCGCCGGCTGCATGGAGAAATCAATCCGCGGACAATACGGGTGGGCTGCCCGATGCTCGAGGAAGTTAACGGAGGGCGCACCGATATCGGTCCTATGATCGACTGGATCGCCGCCGCCAGAGACTGGGAGCAGCGTGACGACGTCTTCGCGGTCAGCATCAATGGCGGCTTTGCCAGCGCCGATATCGCCGCTGCGGGTCCCAGCGTACTGGTCACCGCCGAGGGTGACCTGCAGCCACACCGCGAATTTGCCTTCGCTATCGCGTCCGACATCTGGCGCCATCGCCACGACGTGCTGAATGACTACCTCGATGTCGAGACCGCGGCGGCGATCGCGGCAGGTTTCAATCCCGAATACGGGCCGCTGGTGATTGCGGACTACGCCGACAACCCCGGCGCGGGCAGCTACGGCGACGCTACCAGCCTGCTGCGCGCGCTGCTCGATGCCGGGGCGGCGGACGCCTGCTTCGGTCCGATGGTCGATGGCGCAACGGTGCAAAAGTTGCAGCAACACCGTCACGGCGACCAGGTCGAGGTCAGCCTCGGCGGGAAGGTGGATCCGGATTTCGGCGGAGGACCGCTTAAGTTACGAGCTGAACTGATCTCGTTGAGCGACGGTGGTTATGTCGGCGGGGGTGCGATGATCGGCGGATTGCAGCGCAGTTTCGGGCCGACCGCGGTGATTCGGGTCGACGGCATCGAGATCCTGGTTACCACCCTGGCCCAGCAGCTGCTGGATCTTCAGCAATTCAAAAGTTTCGGTATCGATCCGGCAGCGAAACGAATCGTCGCGTTGAAATCGATGCAGCATTTTCGCGCCGATTTCGCGCCCGTCGCCGGCAGGATTATCGTTTGCGATAGCGGCGCACTGTGCACGCCGGATTACCGCCGCCTCGACTACCGTAACGTTGCCAGGCCAGTATTTCCGCTAGACGCCGAACTCGACGATCCGGCGCTACCCATGCCGGCGCGCGCTTGAATGGATTACAGTGGGCTTGCCGCGTTTATTTAAAGGTATAATGCCCGATCCAAAACCGGGCCAGCGAGTACATCATGTCCGAAAACCCTCAGGGTGAACTGACCACCCGTACCATGGCGATGCCGGCCGACTCCAACCCGTCGGGAGACATATTCGGTGGCTGGGTATTGTCGCAAATGGATATCGCCGCCGGCATCTGTGCCAGCGAGCGAGCGCGATGCCGAGTGGTCACCGTGGCGCTGGACGGCATGCATTTTATCCGCCCGGTCAAGATCGGCGATATCCTGTGCGTGTACACCGAGGTCAAGCGCGTGGGCAATACCTCGCTCGAGATCCATGTCGAGGCCTGGGTGCAACGCGACCGCTCGCGCAACACGGTCAAGGTAACGCAGGCGAACTTCACCTTCGTTGCGCTTGACGAGCACGGGCGTCCGCACCCGGTGCCGCCCGAGACCGCTGCCGCATCGGCCTGATTCAGCGCTCGAGGACCTGGTCCAGCACCCAGTTCGAGAATGCGTGCACGGCAAACTCGCCGGGGGCGAAGCGGCCGGGTTCACGCGCCAGTCTCTGTCCCTGCTGTTGCACCTCGCAAATCGCGTTATCCTCGGCGGTAGCGAGCCGCCAGCGTTCGAAATAAGGCTTAACCCTGTCCTCGAAACCAGGCAAGCGGATCGTCGATTGTGGAAAACAGGCGCCGAGCGTGAGCCGGGTGCGGTCCACCATCACCGGGCTGAAAGCCAGCCACCACAGGCAATCCTGGGCGAAAACCAGCTGGGTCGACGGGTATACCAGCGTGAAGCAGGCGCCGGCCCGGGCCTCGGCATCGAGACCATCGATATGCGGAAAGGATTTGTCTTCACCCGGCAGGGTCGCCACGCTTTGCTCGTCCTCGACCAGCAGCGCGGTCCAGTTACCCGAGGTATCGACCGGGCGGGAATCCTGTTGCCCGAGCGTGGCGCGGTGCACGCTACCGGTGTGGTAGGCTTCCAGCGCATTTTCCGCGAGCAGTTTCCAGTTCGCGTCGATGTCAAATTCGAGGCTGCCGACGTGGCGCATCTCATCACCGCGATGCGAGGCGAATCTATCGACCATGCTGCCAAGATATTGCGCCAGCGGCGGCGGCGAGCCCGCGTAATGAATGAAGATGAATCCCGCCCAGGTATCCAGCGGCAGCTCGATCAACGGATAATCCCCGGGATCGAAATTTTCGGCCTGCTGCATGCCCGGCGTGCCGACGAGTCTGCCGTCTAGCCGGTAGCTCCAGCCATGGTAGGGGCAGACGATGCGCCTGCATCGCCCGTCGCCGTCGAGCAGGCGCGAACCGCGATGGCGACAGCTATTGGCGTAGGCCCTCAGCCCCATATCCGCATCGCGCAGAATGATTACAGAACCGCCGACACCGTCGTGGCAAATGTATTCTCCGGGAGCGGCAAGCTGCTCTTCGCGCCCGACGAACTGCCAGTTGCGCAGAAAGATACGCTCGATTTCGCGATCGAAAAACCGGGGCGACGTGTAGCATACGGGCGGCAGCGTCGAAGCCTGCAGCAGGGACTTGCGCACCGTCTGGTAATGCGCGGGATCAAACAGGCTGCATGTCATCGGCGCTAGATATTCCGGGCGGACCGCGCGTCAGGCGGTATCGAACGCCTCGGCGATGGACGGACACCAGCCGCGCACCCGGGTCTGATGCATACGCCGTCGATATTTCTCGGCGTCGTAACCGCAGCCGCGGTGCAGCAGGCAGCGGTTGTCCCAGATCACCACGTCACCGATCCGCCAGCGGTGGCGATAAACCGATTGCGGACGGGTCACCTCGTCGATGAGACGTTTTATCAGCTGCCTTGCCTTGCTTTCGGGCATGCCCTCGATTTCCTTGACGTGGGACCCGACGAACAGGTTTTTATCGCCGGTGACCGGATTCTGCCGCACCAGGCGCTGGCGCACCGGGTGCATAAAAGTGCGCTGGCTGTCGTTGACCGCGTCCTCGCTGATCTTGGTGCGCGAGTAGATGTAATCGTGTATGCCGACGAGATCCTGGATTTGTTCCCGCGTCGACTCGTCGAGGCGCTGCCAGGCCGCGCGGGCGCTGGCGAACTCGGTCTCGCCACCCTCTTCAGGTACCTCGTAGGCGGCGAGGATCGAGTACATCGCCGGGATTTCGCGGAACGAACTGTCCGAGTGCCACATTTCGTTGCCACGTGCCGAGTTGATTTGGCGCGCCGCGACCTTTTCGCCCGTGGCATCGATATTTCCAACCAGCCCGATATAGACAATCTTGCCCTGGCCGTAATAAGTAACGTGCTCTTCCTCGAGTTGACCAAAGCGACAGGTGAAATCCAGCTGCGCCGCATCGTACATCGCCTGGTTTTCGAACAGCAGCATCGAATATCGGTTGATCGCGGCGTCGACCTCGGCAAAGGTTTGCACATCCAGCGGCAGGGACAGGTCGACACCGGAAATACGCGCGCCGAATTCCTCGTGCAGTGGCTCGATCAGCATGCCGGGCAGCGACGATTCCGTCGCTCCGCGATCGGCAGCACGTCAGGCAAGCTCTTCGGCAAAATGGCAGGCGACATGGTGCTTGCTGCTCATCTCGCGCCATTCGGGCACTTCGCTACGACAGCGCTCCTGGGCGTGCGGGCAACGCGTATTGAACCGGCAGCCCGGCGGTGGGTTGATCGGACTCGGGATTTCACCCTCGAGACGCTGCGCATGGCCGCGGACATCCGGGTCCAGCGACGGGATAGCCGACAGCAGCGCCCTGGTGTAAGGGTGGGAAGTCTCGGAGAACAGCTTGCGCGTCGGCGCGGACTCGACGATCTGCCCGAGGTACATGACCGCGACGAAATCACAGGTGTGCGCGATGACACTCAGGTCGTGGCTGATAAACAGGAAGGTAATACCGCTATCTGCCTGGATCTTGTTGAGCAGGTTCAGCACGTCGGCCTGGATCGATACGTCGAGCGCGGCCACGCTCTCGTCGGCGACGATGAACCTGGGCCCCGAAACCAGCGCGCGCGCGATCGAAATCCGCTGCCGCTGGCCGCCGGAAAACGCGTGCGGAAAGCGTCGCAGGTGCTCCAGGTTTAGCCGGCACATGGCTGCAATTTCACGCACCCTAGCATCGGTTTCATCGCGGTTAGAGGTCAGACCCATGACTTCCAGCGGTTCGGCGATGATGTCGCGCACCGTCATCCGCGGGCTCAGCGCTGCGTAGGGATCCTGGAAAATCAGCTGCGAGCGCTTGCGGTAGTCCTTCAGCTCCGCTCCCTCCAGCGTCGCGAGGTTGTAGGTAACCTCGTCGTCCGAATAAATGACTTCACCCTTGCTGATCGGGGCCGCCTTCAGCATCGCTCGGCCCAGCGTGGTCTTGCCCGAACCCGATTCACCGACCAGCCCGAAGAAGCTGCCCTTTTCGATTTCGATGTTGATGCCCTCGCAGGCTCGCACCACCGGGCGTTCACCGAACATGAAGCCGCGTAGCGGGAAGTGCACCGACAATCCGTCCGCCCTGATCAACACGTCGTTGCTCATGATTGCTCTCCCTGCGTCGCCAGGTGACAGGAAACCTCGTGGTTGGCGCTATCCTTGGAATAATCCGGTATCTGTGTCTTGCAGACGTCGCCGATAAATTCCTGGCAGCGGGTATGAAAGACGCATCCCGAAGGGCGATCGAGCGGCGACGGGATATCGCCAGGCACCGGGGTCAGCGGCGCTTCCAGATCGTCGAGCTTGGGCAGCGAGTTCAACAGCCCGCGGGTATAGGGATGCGCCGGCGTATTGATGACCTGGCGCACGGTTCCGGTTTCGACCAGGTTGCCGAGGTACATGACGGCGACGCGGTCCGCGGTTTGCGCGATGACCCCGAGATCGTGGGTAATGAACAGGATCGACATGTGAAATTCCTCGACCAGGTCTTTCATCAACTCGATGACCTGCGCCTGGATGGTTACATCGAGCGCGGTGGTCGGTTCGTCGGCAATCAACAGTTTCGGCTTGGTGGACAGCGCCATCGCGATCATAGCGCGCTGGCGCATGCCACCGGAGAATTCGAAGGCGTACTGCTTGAAGCGTTGCGCCGGCTCGGGGATACCGACCCGGTCGAGCATTTCGATCGATATTTCCCTGGCCCTGGCCACGGTCATATCCGAATGGATCAGCAGTTGTTCGACCATCTGGTCGCCAATGCTGATCGCCGGCGCGAAACTCGCCATCGGCTCCTGGAAAATCATCGAGATAGCGCCGCCGCGGATTATCATCTGCTCTCTGGGCCGCCGCAACGACAGCACGTCGATTTCCTGGTCGTCGACGCGCAGCGTAATCCGGCTCGCAGGGTCGTATACCGAGTTATCGGCGTTGAGCATCATCAATGCCTTGGCGGTTACCGATTTGCCGGAACCGCTCTCGCCCACCAGCCCGAGCACCTCGCCCGGCGCGATGTCGAAAGACACGTTGTTGACCGCGGTCACGAGACCCTCGTCGGTGCGAAACCGCAGCGTCAGGTCTTTAACGGAAATCAGCGGGCTCGTCATTTACTGGTTTCCGAATAAGGGTCCGCGGCGTCGCGCAGCCCGTCGCCGACGAAAACGAAGGCCAGCACCAGCGTGATGAAGAAGATGACCGGGATGAAATTCCACTGGTAATTGAGCAGCACGTCCGCCTTGGTCACGTTTTGCAGCATGACGCCGAGCGAGTTGACCGGCTCCTTCAGTCCCAGCCCGATAAAGCTGAGCGCGGTTTCGGAAAGCACCATGTACGGGAAGGAAATGATCAGGTCGACGATGATATAGCTGGTAAAACTCGGCAGCAGATGACGGCCGATGATGTGGCTCGACGATGCACCACACAATTGCGCCGCGAGCACGTACTCCTGGTTACGCTCTGTCAGCAGGTGGGTTCGCACGCGCCGCGCCAGCGTCGGCCAACCGATAAAGCCGAGAATGATTGATATGATAAAAAACCGTCCCTCCGAACTTATCTCGGCCGGAATGAAGGCCGCGATCGCCATGAATAGCGGGATCGCGGGGATGGTTCGCACCGCGTCGGTGACCATCTGTAAAATCGAGTCGACCCAGCCGCCATAGTAACCGGATACGCCGCCGATAATCAGCGCCAGCACGAAGGCGAGCAGAACACCAATCGTGCCCACCGCAAGCGAGGTGTTGATCGAATGGAAGGTTCTGGAAAAGATATCCTTGCCCGTGCCGTCGGTGCCGAAAAGATGGATCTTGCCCTCATCGACGCCAAACAGGTGCGTTCTGAAAGTCATTCCAAACAGCGTGTATTTGTCACCTTGCGGGAAGAAAACGACGTAACGGCGCTTGTCCCTGTTGACCTTGGTCACCCAGCGGAAATTGGTCTCGATAGAGCGGGTTCGCTCAAAGGTGTAAATAAAAGGTCGCGCGGAAAAGCCATTTTCATCCCAGAATTTCGGTATGTTCGGCGCGCCGTTCTGGTAGTCGACATTACGGCCCTCGATCGTCGGGTCGTAGGGCGTCAGGAAGGGTGCAAACAATCCCGACAGGACCAAAATAATCAGCACCGCGGCACCGATCATCGCGGCGCGCTGCCTTTTGAATCGGGACCAGATCAGCTGCCCCTGGCCGGCGGTAAAATAGGCCTCTTTGCGGCTCTGGTCTATGTTTGCATCGCTTGCTTCGATGGTTGCGGACTCGGTCATCTCGATTATCCCAGGATACTGCGGCGAACCCGCGGATCGGTCAGCGCCAGTATGATGTCGGTGACGAAATTAATGCCGACGATACTCGCGGTCAGCAGGAAGATAATCGCGCCCGCCAGCTGCTGGTCGTTGGAGCGCGCCAGTGCCTCGATCAGCAGCGCGCCGGCTTCCGTCAGGGTAAGAATCAGTGCGACGATCGGCAACTCGTTGAAAATGCGGTTCAGATCGAAGCCGAGAGAGTTGATAATTGGGCCTAGCGAATGCCGCGCCGGATAACGCCACAACAACCGGCGCCCGGTCACGCCGCGCGCCCTCGCCGCGAGCACGTAGAGTTTGCCGACCTCGTCGGACATCAGCGCGCGCACGGTCTGGATCGCGAACGCGGTCGCCGACCAGCCGAGGATAAATACCGGTAACCAGGCGCGCGACAGGAAATCCACGACGCGCTCGTAGGACCAGGCCGCATCGCGGAATTCCTTGGAAAACAGGCCGGTCAGGCTATCGCCGAAAACCACGGTTGAAAACAACATGATCATCAACGCCAGCAGAAAATTCGGCATCGCAAGCCCGAGGTAACTGACCAGCCGCAGGACATTGTTGGTAATCGGGCTCTTCGAGGTGGCCGAAATGATGCCGACCGGGATTGCAATCAAATAGGCAAGCAGCAGCGAGGTCAGGCAGATCACCAGGCTGATCCAGAACTTCTCCCCCAGCAGTTGCGCTATATTGACCCGCAGGATACAGCTGTCGCCGAACTCTCCCTGGAAGGCCTCGACGATCCACTTCCCCCAGCGTACGACATAGGGTTTATCCAGACCGAGACGCACGCGTTCGGCCTCGATATCGGCGATCGATATTTGGTTGCCCTGGGTATTCTTGAAGGCGAGGTAGCGTTCGGCGCAGTCACCCGGCACCAGTTCCATCAGGCTGAACACGATGAACGACACCACGATCAGCGTGATGACCGCGAGCGCGGCCCGCGTGGCGGCGAATTGCAGGAAATGGAACATCGGTGTTGCTACGCCCCCCTCTGGTTCCTCCCGTGGCCGAAGGCCCGAGAGGATTTTTTATTTTGGCTGCAGGCTAGCATAGCCTGCAGCCAAAATTATTGTCAACAACCAGCTACGACTCGTCCAGCCACCACTGCGATGGGCGATAGGGGAAGGAACGGTAATACTCGAAGGAGTGCGTCTTGTACTCGACGAAGTTCTTCAGCGCGTTGCGGTGGTAAATCGGCGCCGGCACCTGCACCGTGCCGATGAAAAGCAGGTTCTCGACCAGGTTCTTCACCAGGCGCGCACCGAGCTGGTCCGATTCCGGCGTGCCGACAGTCGTGGACTGGAACGCGTTGATGTCTTTCATCATCTGTTTCGCGTAATCCGGCGGCTCCACACCGCTGGCACCGTTCGAATCGACCCATTCGGCCCACAGCATGTTGGTGCGCACGGTGAAATAGTCGTGGTAAGGCGGCACCCAGATCTGGTTGGTGCCGAGCACGATCGCGAGCGGCTGGCCGTTGCGCCACATGGTGACGTCTAGCTTGTTGGCCGATTGCGCGCTGCGATACTCGTCCGGGGTGACTTCCTTGACCGTGGTCTGGATGCCGACCGCGGCCCAGTGCTGGCCGATCAGTTCGACCATCGCAGCGGGAACACCCTGTACCGAGAACTGCAGGTTGATCACCAGTTTCTTGCCATTGGGCATTTCCAGGAAACCGTCGCCGTCGACGTCTTTCATGCCGATTTCCGCGAGCAGTTTACTCGCCAGTTTCGGGTCGTACTGGGCGTAGTACTGCTTCCATTTTTCCTCTACGAACGGGGGTGAATCCGTGAAACCGGTATACTGCTTGGGTTCACCCATGCCGAAGAAGGCCACCTGGTTGATTTCCTCGCGGTTAATCGCGACCGACATCGCCTGGCGAAAACGCAGGTCGGCGAAGACCTTGCGCTTGTCGGGGTCCTCGTGGGTCATGTTGATGCCGAGGCTCGCGATCGTGACTTCGGGCCGCAGATGCACGGTGTAGTTACCCTTTTCCTGGTTTTCCAGCAGCAGCGGCGCGGTCGACAGCTGCAGCGATTGCGCCTTGAAGTCCACCTCGGCGTTGACCAGTTTCAGCAGACGCACCTCGTCCTCGTTGACGAAAATCTCGTCCTGCTCGTTGATGTAGGGCAGCTGGTTGCCGGCGGTGTCGACCTGGAAGAAATACGGATTCGCCACCAGGTGACGGCCCTCGGTGCTCTCCGAGATCAGGATATGCGACTCGAGCGTCGGCATCGTATCCTTGGGCATTTTCTTGACCTTGTCCGGGCTGCGCAGCATAGGCGTCGGGGTATCGGTCCAGTCGGAGTTGCCGTAGTAATTCGAGATCACCTCGTAACCATCCTTGAAGCCCATCGCCTGCGCCTTCTTGTCGGCGTCCGGACTCAGCTCGGGATCCCACTGCCCGAGGAAGTGCTTGGGCTGGAAACCCTGCGCGTAGGAATTGGCGAAGTGCACCAGCAGGCCGGGCTTCGGCGCCGGCAGGTTGAAACGCACGGTTTGCGGGTCGAGCACGTCCACCGTCATCGGCTTGTCGGCGACCAGCACATAATTTTGAGGCTTTTCGAACACCCTGGGATTCAGCGAAAGTCTTTCATACCAATACTCGACGTCTTCCGCGGTAAACGGTTGTCCGTCGGACCACTTGTGGCCCTTGCGCAGGAAAAAGGTCAGCTGGGTATAGTCGTCGTTCCACTTCCAGCCCTTGGCGACGTTTGGCACGATGGTCTGCAGATCGTCGGAGTAACGCACCAGGTTGACGTGGCGGATCGCGAGGAAGTCGGAGGTGCCGGCTTCGGTCGCGTTCGACATCATGTCGAAGACGCCGCCGTATTTGCCGATACTGTTGTAGGGCGCGACCACGAGTGGTTCTGCGGGAAGCCGCTCGGCGACCGGCGGCAGCTTGCTCGGATTGCCACGGATTCTACCGTTAAGCTTGGCGATAGCCGGATTTTCCTTGAATTCCAGTTTGCATTTGGCGAGTTTTTCGAACTCGGCCAGGTCATACTGCTGCGGGTACGCGCCGGCGGGCACGCCCTGCATGTCGTCGACCGTGATCGCGGGGCAACCTGCACCCAGCGCACTGCCGGCCACGGCCAGAAGGCCGATACTGATTAAATATCGAAGTTTGTTCATTGGATGTGTCCTCAGGAGCTCTAAATTTATTGGTATCCGCTCGCCCGGCAATTACCGGGCCTGTAAAACTAACCTACCTCGGGTTAATAATCAATCACTCAAGTCTGAGCCTGATTTATTACAGCGGCGGATTATAAAACGGTTACGGCTCATATCGTGAGCCGGCAAATCCAGTCTGGCGCATAACCCGTTGGGCAGGGGCCATTTTTTACAACAACTCGATCCAGTGGAGCACCGGAACCTGGCTCCCCTGGGCGAGATGCAGCTGGCAACCGATGTTGGCGGTGACGATGACATCGGGTTGCTCCACGGACAGCGCCGCTATCTTGTTGTCATGCAGCCTGGCGGCGAGCGCCGGCTGCAGCATCGAGTAGGTTCCAGCAGAGCCGCAGCACAGGTGCGCATCCTCGACCCGGCAAATCTCGTAGCCGGCCCGCGCCAGCAGCCGCTCGACGCGGCCATTGATACCGAGGCCATGCTGCATGCTGCACGGGGTATGCACCGCAACCCGCCGATACCGAGGCGCCGGTGATTCGATCCGATCCGCTTCGTCCTCGACGACTTCCAGCAGGTCGCGATACAGCGAGCTGACCTTCGCGGCCTTCTGCGCGTATTCCGGATCCTGTTCGAGCAGGCGGCCGAAATCCCTGACGCTGGTGCCGCAGCCGGTCGCGGTGACTACGATCGCCTCCGCCCCGGCTTCTATATGCGGCCACCAGCTGTCGATCAGCCGCCTGATCTGGGCCATGCCGTACTGGCTGTTCGACGTGTGCATCGCCGCGGCGCCGCAGCAAAGTCCCGCGCCCGCCTCGATGACCTCTACCCCCAGCTTGTCGAGCAGGTTGACCGCGTGGTTATTGGTATTGGGCGCCAGTGTCGGCTGCACGCATCCGGCCAGCATCAGCATCTTGCGCTCGTGTGTTGCAAGAGCGCGCGGGATCGGTGTCTGTCGCAGCGGGATGGATTGTCCCAGCTTGCCCGGCAGCAGCGGGGCCAGCAGCTGCCCGCTGCGGACCGACATCGCAAACAGCCAACCCGAATTGATGAAACGGACGATCGCCCAGCGTTGCGCGCGATCCCACCAGGGCCGCGGCAATTCGCGCTCGATGCTCTCGCGCCCGATTTCGAGCAGATGGCTGTAGTTGACGCCCGACGGACAGGTGGTTTCGCAGGCGCGGCAGGTCAGGCAGCGGTCGAGGTGCCTGAGCATCTCCGGGTTCGCCGGTTCTCCCTCGAAGTACTGCTTCATCTGGTAGATTCGCCCGCGCGGACCGTCGAGTTCGTCGCCCAGCAGCTGATAGGTCGGACAGGTTGCGTTGCAGAATCCGCAGTGCACGCATTTACGCAGAATCGACTCTATCGCTTCGGCATGACCAGTCTGCTTGATCTTTTTGGCGAGATTGGTCTGCATGCTAGAGTCCCGGGTAGATCCGGCCCGGGTTGAAAATACCGGCGGGATCGAAGCTCGACTTGATGTTGCGCTGCAGCCTCAGCATCGCGCCCGGCAACGGATGAAAAAAGGGCACGCCGGCGGGGTGTCGCCGAAATGCGCAGGCGCTACCGTCCTCGGCGGCGACCGCATCGCGCAGCGCGGCGATATCGAGATCGCCGCTCAGCCATCGCTGCGCGCCACCCCATTCGATTAGCTGGGTCTTGCCGGGAAACATATCCGGTTTCGCCGGCGGCAGCGATACCCGCGTCAACGGCAGTCCCGGATCGAAAAAGTCCAGGGTTTGCTCCCTGAGACGCTGCCAGTCGGGCGCGATTTCTTCGCCACCCAACAGTTTTACGGCCTGCCTTACTCCCTGCTCGCTACCCGAGAGTCGCAGCTGGCTGCGCCCTGCTGACCACATCGAAGCCGAAACCGGGTAAGGTTCCGAACCGAGCTCGTTGATCCAGCGCAGGTGATCGTCCGCGTTATCGTGTTCGTAGGCCAGCGTCAGCTCGGTTTCGTATACCGGGACTACCCGCAGCGAGACTTCGAGGATGATGCCAAGCGTGCCTAGCGAACCGACCATCAGCCTGGCAACATCGAAACCGGCGACATTCTTGATCACGCGCCCGCCGAAACGCAGCACCTGGCCACGCCCGTCCAGTAACTTGACCCCGAGCACAAAATCGCGAATGCTGCCGGCATAGGCACGCCGCGGGCCCGCCAGGCCGCTCGCGACCATGCCGCCGATGGTCGCTTCCTTGCCGAAACAGGGCGGCTCGAAACCGAACATCTGGCGGTGCCCGGCCAGCAGCGCTTCGATCTCGGTCACCAGGCAACCGGCACGCAGCGTTATGACCAGCTCCGCGGGATCGTAGTCGATGACACCGCTATGCGCGGAAACGTCGATCGGCAATGCCTCGATCGGCTCGCCGTAAAACCGCTTGCTGCCGCCACCGATGATTTCGATTGCACCGCCGGTAGCGGCGACCGAGCTTATCTGCGTGCACAGCTCGTCTTCGATGCTGAGATCTTCGATTTCATTCATCAAAAACGTTCCAGGTCCGGAAACGGAACCTCGCCGGCGTGCACGTGCATGGCGTTGAATTCGGCGCATCGCGCCAGCGTCGGAATTGCCTTGCCGGGATTCAGAATCTTCAGCGGATCGAAACACTCGCGAATCGCGTGAAACTGGTTACGCTCCGGCTCGCTGAACTGGACGCACATTTCGCCGAGCTTTTCGACGCCGACACCGTGTTCTCCGGTAATCGTGCCGCCATGATGGATGCATAGTTGCAGAATCTTGCTGCCGAGTTCCTCGGTTTTTTCGAGCTCGCCCTCGTTGTTGGCGTCATAAAGAATCAGCGGATGCAGGTTGCCGTCGCCGGCATGGAAAACGTTGGCGATCCGAAGCCCGTATTCTTCGGAAAGTGCACGCACCCCGGCCAGCACGGCGGACAGGGCCTTGCGCGGGATGGTGCCGTCGATACAGTAATAATCGGGTGAAATCCTGCCCACCGCGGGAAACGCGGCCTTGCGCCCGGACCAGAACAGCAGCCGTTCGGCCTCGTCCCTGGCGAGCCGGGTTTCGACTGCGCCGCCTTTCCTGAGTACGTTTTCGACCAGCGCGATCTGCACGACGACTTCTTCCTCGGTGCCGTCGAGTTCGCAGATCAGGATCGCTTCCGCGTCGACCGGGTAACCGGCATGGACGAAGTCCTCGGCGGCGCGAATCGCCGGATTATCCATCATTTCGATCCCGGCCGGAATGATGCCCTCAGCAATGATCATGGCAACGCTGTCCCCGGCCTGTTCCACCGAGTCGAATACGCCCATCACGACGCGCGCACAGCGCGGGATCGGCAGCAGTTTGACGGTGACTTCGACCACGATCCCGAGCATTCCCTCGGAACCGACCAGCAGCGGCATCAGGTCGTAGCCGTCGCTATGCAGAGAACGCTGGTCGATTTCGAATATCTCGCCGTCCGAGCCAACCACCTTGAGCGCCAGGATATTGTGTAGCGTCAGCCCATACTTGAGACAGTGAACTCCGCCGGCGTTTTCGGCGACGTTTCCGCCAATAGAACAGGCGATCTGCGACGAGGGATCGGGAGCGTAATACAGACCCAGTGCGCTGACGGCCTCCGAAATGGCAAGGTTACGCACACCGGGCTCGACCACGGCGCAGCGCGAAAGCGCATCGACCTCGAGTATCCGGTTCATCTTGGCGAGGCTGAGCACTACCCCCTCGGCGTGCGGCAAGGCGCCACCCGACAGGCTGGTGCCGGCGCCACGGCTGACCACCGGCAGGCGCTGCTCGTGGCACAGGCGCATGATTTTCTGTACCTGGTCGATATTCTCCGGTAACAGCACCAGCAGGGGCTGTTCGCGGTAGGCGCTGAGTCCGTCGCATTCATAGGCCGCCAGCGAGGTTGGTTGGTCGATTACGCTTTCGCCGGCCAGGAATTCCCGGAAGCGCGCGGCAAGTTTTTGGCGACGGGTAAGTGACATGCGCGCTATGCTAGCATTTTGTTGGGTTCCTGTAAGGTGTGAAATCTAATGACCCGAATTGTATTTCTTAACGGCGATTACCTGCCAGCGGATCAGGCCAGGATTTCGATCTTCGATCGCGCGGTCAATTTCGGCGACGCAATCTACGAGGTCGCCGGGGTGATGGACGGGAAGCTGGTCGATTTCGAGCATCACATGCAGCGTTACTTCGACTCGCTGGCAAAACTCGGCATCGAGCCGCCCCTGGAACAGCAGCAGATCCTCGATGCTTTTCGCAAACTGGTCGATCTCAATTCGCTCGACGAAGGGCTGGTGTACATGCAGGTTACCCGCGGCGTCGCCGAACGCGACTTCGTATGGCCGGACGACATCGTGCCCACCGTGTTCATGTTTACGCAACCCAAGGCGTCGGCCGAGAACGAGGCCGCCGAAACTGGCGTTACCCTGGCGAGCACGGCGGACATCCGCTGGGCGCGGCGCGACATCAAGTCGACCAACCTTCTGGCGCAGGTGCTGGCGAAGAAGGCGGCCCACGACGCCGGCGCCTACGAAGCGTTGATGATCGATGCCGACGGCTACGTAACCGAGTGCGGCAGCACCAGCTTTTTTATCGTCAGGGACGACATTATCCTGACCCGGCCGTTAAACGACGAGATACTGCCGGGAGTGACGCGCCGCGCCGTGATCACGCTGTGCACGACGCATGGCCTCCGGCTGGTGGAGAGCAAATTTACGCTGAACGAGGCGCTTGACGCGGACGAGGCATTCATCAGCGGCGCCTCGAGCTATGTCCTGCCGGTCGTAAGCATCGACGATCGCGAAATCGGCGGCGGCAAGCCCGGTGAGCTGACCCGACGCCTGCGCCAGATCTACATCGACCACGCGCGCGCAACCCTGACCTAGACCCCAGGGACACAATACTTATTTCTGCGGAATCAAGTATCGTGCCCCCGCAATTATCAGACCTTCCCGGCAGCCTTCCATTTGGAATATATGGCGTCGGCTTTCTTGGTGGCGATTTTAACCGACTCTTCGGGCGTTGAACGGTCCCGGGCCACGGCCGAAAACATGTCGGAAATTACCCAGTCGCCGAAGGTTTCATCGATTACCGCATTGGCATAACCCGGGTAGCCGATGGTCGTCGTCCATTCATCGGCCTGCGACAGAACGCTGTACTTGTTACCTGGAGTTGCCGCCTCATCGACCGCAACCAGCGCATCGATATCCGGAACCGTTGCCGGAAAACAGGGCAGGTTGTAAAAGCGACTGGCGAGAAAGGCGTCGCGAAAGTTCCTCACATAGTCGACCAGGAAGTGCTGGGCGCCGTCGATGTTACGGGCAAATTTCCAGATAACGTATGCATGCATCAAATGCATCGATCCGATTCGACGCACCGGACCGCGCGCGGCAGGCGCGAGAAGAATGTTGTCGGCGATCGGAATTTTCTGGCTTTCCCCGGTTCGCGTAATCGAAATGGCGTTAAAGGTCAGCGATCCGTGACCCGCGAGCATCATGCGATTATTCGAGGATGGATCCCAGCTGAACACTTCCTCGGTCATTGCATCCCGGTAAAGCGACTTCATGAACTTTACCGCCTCCACCGTCTCGGGACTATTCAGCACTATCCTGCCGTCTTCGTCATGAACCGAGGCGCCGAAACTATGCATCAGGGATCGCAAGGCCATGTTGGAATCAAGTTCCGGGGCAAGACCTATGCCAACCGGAATATTATGCTTTCGGTATATCGCGGCGCCGCCCTCGCGGATATTGTCCCAGCTATCGGGAAACAGGCCAACATCATCCCACAGGTCTTTGCGATAATTGATCGGATCCGGTACATAGCTATCAGAAAATCCGAAGTACTTTTTTGTTACCGGATTGTAGGTGCTCTTGAGTCCGATCTCGTTCGGTTTACCCACGTATCTTTCGAGTTCCTGATAGATTTCGGCGTGATCGATGACGAAATCCTCGTAGGTAGGTGGCGGCCGCAGAAACATGAACAAATCGTGACCCCGTCCGCGCTGAATTTCGGCCTGGGCACGACTGTTCAAACTGGTTATACCCACCCTGTCGATAACGACTTCGGTATCATTATCGTCGCCCCATTGCTTTGCGAAAACCTGATCGAACCAGCGGTCGAATTCGGGGACAAAGTGATTCCATTGCAGGATCGTAAGCCGATGTTTTTTTTGCGCATGGGCAAACTTCGGAATAAGGAAACTACCTGCGATGGTGGCGCCGGCAATGCCGAGAAACCTTCTGCGTCGTGGAATCATAATGCTTTTTTAACCCTGTATTGTTCCACCAGTAACTGTCGGGCGTCCTCGCCACGGCAGGGTCTGGCAAAGTAATAGCCCTGCACCTCGTCACAGCCGCGCTCCCTCAACATCAGCCACTGACCGATTTCTTCTACGCCTTCGGCGACCACTTTAAGCCCCAGGTTCTTGCCCAGCAGAATGAACGACTGCACGATCATTTCATCGTCGCCCTCGTTCAGGATGTTTTGCACGAAGGTCTTGTCTATCTTCAGCGTATCGACCGGCAGCCGACTCAACAATTGCAGCGACGAATACCCGGTTCCGAAGTCGTCGATCGACAGGGATATCCCCAGCGCCTTCAACTGTTTCGAAATTCGCACCCCGGTTTCTATATCCTTGAAAAGTGCGTTCTCGGTCAATTCCAGCTCGAGACTTCCTGCGCTTATGCCAGATGCTTTTATTCTCCTGGCGATATCCTCGACCAGGTTACCGGCCAGGAACTGGGCCGGGGACAGGTTGACAGACATCGACAGCTGCGCTGAGAATTCCTTCTGCCAGGCGGATAACTGCCGACAGGCCGTCTGCACGACCCATTCCCCGATCTGCACGATCGATCCGTTTTCTTCGGCAATAAAAATGAACGCGTCCGGCATAACCAGCCCCTTGTCGGGATCGTTCCAGCGCAACAGGGCTTCGAAAGATACGATCTGGCTGCCGTCGATGCTGTAACGCGGCTGGTAGTAGAGCTCGAACTCTTCGTTCGCCAGTGCCCGGTTCAATCCAACCTCGATCGACAGCCGGTTCTGGTGCTGGGCATCGATTTTCGTATTGTAGAGTACATAACGGTTACGCCCCTGTGCCTTGGCGTAGTACATCGCGGTATCGGCCAGCCGCATCAGGTCCTTTACGGTATCTCCATGTTCCGGAAAGATGCTGATACCGAGGCTGCCGCCGCTCATAATCTCCTTGCCCTGCAACACGAACGGCCTGTTCAGGGATTGCTGGATGCGCTCTGCAACGACGATGGCATCATCGGGATGATGAAGGTTGGGCAGCAGGATAATAAACTCGTCGCCTCCCAGGCGAGCGACCATGTCGTCTCCGCCCATGTACATCGGGACCGCCGATACGGTATCCGACGGCCGCACGCATTCGATTAGCCGGTCGGCGACCTGGCGCAACAAATCGTCACCCGCATCGTGTCCCAGGGTGTCGTTGACACGCTTGAACTGATCCAGGTCGAGGAACACGACAGCCATTTTGGTATCGCGCAGCCTGGCAATCTGCAAAGCATGTTCGGCGATTTCGTCGAGCAATGAGCGATTCGCGAGCCCGGTCACCGAATCGTAATAAGCCAGTTCGCGAATGCGCGCCTCGGTTTGGCGTCGTTCGGTGATATCCTGGACCGTCCCGATCACGCGCGCGCCATCCTTATCGATGACATCGATCGCCTGGTGGATAAAAATTTCTTCGCCATCGGCCGGCGCCAGCCGATATTCTATGCTCGCCGATTCATTCTCGCTAACCGCCTTCTCGACCAGTTCCGACAGGGCCTGTCGGTCGTCCTCGTGCACGAGAGTCAACAATTGGGCAAAATCGATATGGGTTTTATGCGCGGGCATTCCGAGGATGGCGATCGCGTTTTCCGAAAGCCTCATGGTGCTAGTTGCCCTGTCCCAGTCCCAGTGCCCCAGGCGAGCGAGCTGCTGCGCCGTGATGAGCTTGTTGCGCGCTACCGCCAGCTCGTTAAACGGGCGCACCAGCAGCCGGGAAATCAAATACGAGACAATTACCAGCAAAATAACCGAAACTACCAGCACCCAGGAGAAAAACTCGACCGCGGGTTCCAGTCCCTGCACCAGCAGGCTGGACGACACGCTGGACACCAGCCGTAACCCGTTTTGCTGATCCCCGAGCTTGATATCCTGGAACACGATCAACCCGTCCCTGGTCTCTATCGACTGTGTTCCTTCAAAGTGCTGATCCGGTAAAAGCGGCAGTGGATCGAACATGTGGCCGGAGTGGGTTTCGGGCGCCTGCTGCATGAGCAGCTGGCCATCGGCGGCGATTACCCATACCGGCGAATGATCCTGAATGCGCAAACGACCCAGTTCGGTGAGCCAGTTATCGAGGTTGAAATGCACCATCAGCATGCCGCCAAACAGGCCGGTGTTCTTGTCCAGCTTGGCCAGACCCGAAAGCAGCGAATAACCGCCATCCTGACGCCGGTAAGGACCGATAATGGAGGCCTCTCGCGGCGGGATAAACCATTCCATCCCCCCCGAGGACAATACCAGAGGGATCGATTTCAAATGATCGAACAACGGATCGGCATGCGTCAGCAGTGCGTCGTATTCGCTGGCCTGCCGTCCGTCACTAATCATCAGCCTGGTTTTATTGCTGGCGCCAATCCTGATTATGCCGCTCTCATCGTAGTAATAAAGTCCGATTATGTCCGGATTGTCCTTCTGCAGCTGGATGAATTCCCGTTCGATGCGACGCCCCAGTATCATGCGCTCGGCATCGGACACCTGCAGAAAATCCTCCATGTTCTGACTGTTTTCCAGCGCCTTTTGCATGATCAGCATGTCGTTCAAACGCTCGTTGGCGAGCGAGTCGGCGAACACCGCTACCTGCTGGGTAATGGTCTCCCTGGCCTGGCTGGCAAGCGAATCACGGCTGAAGGTATAGGCGATGAATATCAGCACCGCCGCGGAGGCGAGGTTGACCGCCAGCAAGGCAGCGAGCAGGCGCAGGAAGAAGCCCGATGCCGAGGATAATTCGCGGCCAGCCTGCATTACCGCTCCAGTGCCGCGGAGGTATCAACAAATTCGTCAATCAGGTAATCGTGCTCGGTTAACGAAATCCCGAGTGCCCGGGCGCGATTGCGATTGACCATCAGCGGGCCATGCGCCGGAGTCTTGGTGCGCATCAACTGTGGACTTAAACCCTGTTCGAGAATGTCGTATGCCATTTCGAAAGCGGCATATCCCTGGTTATAGCCGGAATCGTTGGCGGTCAACAACATACCCTCGCGCACAAACTGATCCTCGTGCGAGGCTTCCGGTTTGCGAATATTCTCGAGATACCAGCGGCCCACCTCGAGCATGTCGAGATGATTGCCACGGTCGTCTTTCAGGGTATCGTGATTGAGAACGAAAAAGGCATCGACACTGGATTCGAGCTGTTTCGCCCTGAGCTTGAATTCTTCAAAGTCATTGGTACTGACCACGTCGACGAGATCTAGCGGTAAGCCTCCACTGCGATGCAGGCCCTGCAGCTGCTTGATGTTCGCCCGCGCGGTTACCGAATCGCAGGCAAGAATCGCAAATGTGCGCGCCTCGGGGACCAGCTTGCTGAGCAGTTCCAGCCCTTCGCGGTAATACCCCGCCTGCCATACCCCGGTAATATTGTGTCCCGGACGGTCCATGCTATCGATGAGTCCATATTTGAGCGGCAGGCCGTTAATGCCCCAGAACACCACGGGTATCTCGGTATCCAGTAATTGATTGCCGATATAATTAGCCGCGTTGTCATCGCCCAGCATGACCAGATCTGGCTGGAATTCGCGTATCTGCTTCATGATACCGACGGTCGAGCGCGCGATATCGGAGGTACCGTTCTTGCGCTTGGTATCCATCCAGGTTTTTTTCAGGACAACCCGCTTACTCTCGACATAATCCTGCTCGGCAAATTCTTTTACCTGATCCTGATTCTCGAGAAAACTGTAACGCAGCATGGCCGCCATGACCCCGTCGTTGGTGGACTTCGACCACAGGTACTCGCGGTGATAACTGGAAACGATAAAGATACGATGCCGTTTGGCGTCATCGGTCTGACTGGCGACAACAGCGGGGACGGCGAAACCCCATAGCATAATACCAGTGGCGCAGATGACACCGCACCACTGAGAAATCCTGAGGCGCCTGACGCTGAGAGCAAACATAGAGCCACCTGTTCCGGCGAATCAAAAAACATGATACGCACCACCTTATATATAGTAGTTATTCGGCAGGTAAGCTGCTGACTTGACTTAATTTTGCGTCTTTATTTCCCCGGTTTTGCGCGTCTGTTCTCACTTTTCTCGGGCATAGTCCCGCTTTGCCTGCTCCAGGGTGATGTACTCGCGCTCGACATCCTGCGCGACCAGCGCGGGATCACGCTGCGACGGCTCGCCATAGCCGCCCCCGCCCGGCAGTTTCAACACCAGCCGGCGCTCTGCCGGGATCCATTGCTTGCCCTTGGCCGACAGCCTGCTGCCGTCGTCGAGTTCGACGCTGCCCGCAGCGCCGGCGAGGCCGCCATTGCGTCCGCGCGCCGGGTTCTGGCAGCGATCGAACATCGCGTTGATGTAAATGTGGTGCCCCGGATTCGCCGATATCTCGATGACCTGGCCGAGCCCGCCGCGGCGCGTACCGGGGCCACCCGAACCCTCGCGCAGTTCCTTGCGCCAGATAGTGATCGGCCCGACGTGCTCGGTTACTTCCGCCGACATGGTGTGTACGCCGGACGGAAACGCGGTCGCGCTGAGCCCGTCGAGGGTCGGTCGCGCGCCGGTACCACCGGAATTGAACATCAGGATTTCCGAGTTCCGCATGCCTTCTCCCGCGGCCGCCTGGCCGTTTTCTATCGGGCGCGCGCCGAGCTGCACTATCCATAGCGCGCTCGAGCCCTCGGCCGGCACCCTGCCGGGCAGCATCTTGTGTAGCGCCCCGAGCACCACGTCCGGTAAAAACTGGCCGAGCACGTGCCGTATCGCGACCGGAGCCGGGTGCTTCGCGTTGAGAATACAATTTTCCGGCGCGGTCACCTTGAAAGGGGACAGAGACGCGTGATTATTGGGTATCTGCGGCGCCAGAGCGCACTTTAACGCGTAACAGGCATAGGCCGTGGTATAAACCAGCGGAACGTTTATTCCCTTCCGGCTGAGCCCGCTGGTCCCGGCGAAATCCGCGAGCACGCCCTGATCGGAAACCTCCAGCCGCAGTTTCATCGTCACCGGGCTATCGTAACCGTCGACCGTCATTTCGTTGTCAAAAGAGCCGGTCGGCAGATCTCGAATATGCTGCATGGTCGCATTCAGGCTGTTTGCAAAAACAAAGTCGCGCAGCGCGTTCAAATCGTCTAGCCCGAATTCATCCATCATGTCCATCAGGCGATGATGCCCGGTATCGTTACAGGACGACAGCGAGTACAGATCGCCTATTACCTGCCCCGATTCGCGCACGTTACCGCGGATGATCTTGATGAGCTTCTGGTCCACTTCGCCGCGCTCGGCGAATTTCATGATCGGGATGACTATTCCTTCCTCGTAGACCTCGGTCGCATCGGGCCCGAAGCCTCTGCCGCCGACATCGACGACATGCGCGGTACAGGCGAAATAACCGACCAGTCTGCCGTTGCGGAACGACGGGTTCACGAAGGTGAAATCGTGCAGATGCCCGGTGCCTTTCCAGGGATCGTTGGTGACATAGGAGTCACCTTCGAAAATATTGTCACGTCCGATCTCGTCGATGAAATGACCGACGGCTTCGGCCATCGCGTTGACGTGACCCGGGGTGCCGGTAACCGCCTGTGCGATCATGTGGCCCTGTTCGTCGAAAACCCCGGCGGACAGATCGCCGGCCTCGCGCACCGACGTCGAAAACGCGGTGCGCAACAGGGTCAGGGCCTGCTCCTCGACGACCGAGATGAGCCGGTTCCACATCACCTGCATGTGCACGTTGGAAATGCCGTCAGTCACTGGTTTTCCCCTTGAGTCTCAGCAGCAGGCAGCCATCGGATTGCCGTATCGCCTGGAAGCGGTTGTTGACGATGGTACTGGTTTCGCGTTCGATGATCACCGCGGGACCGGACACCAGGTCGCCGGTCTGCAGATCGTCACGCTGGAACACGGCCGCGTCGACGAAGCGCTGTTCGCGAGCATCGTAAATGCGTCGTCTCGCGTCGCTGTAACGAGGCGTTTCGGTACCCACCGGGGCTACCTTGCGGGGCTCGGCCAGCCGGCTTCGCACCTGCACCGACCAGGTCATGATCTCGATATCGATGCCGTCGAGCGCGCGCCCGA
>JAOTTY010000247.1 GCA_029864185.1 Gammaproteobacteria bacterium | reverse complement strand
CGGGACAGATTTAATTATGATGAAATAAATCTGTCCCGGTTTTTCGGTTTTTCAACCGTCACTCTAATCGCCAGGCCAGGTTAGAAAGACGCGAAAACCTCACCCATGTGGGGGTGTATCGAGTCGCCATCGATCAGGCCGGCTTCAACCATGTCAGCAAAGGCTTTGCGGGCGGTCTCCGTAGCCGCGTCCATGCTGGCCTGGTCCGGGTACTTCGCAAGGACGACACCTTTGCCATTGCCGTACGAGACCAGGTCGATAAAGTCGGCACCGGTGCCTTCCAGTGTCGCGCGCATGGTTTCCACCTTCTCGCCAACCTTATCCATATCCGAAGCTGCAAAACGAGTAATTCTGTAAACGGCCATGTAATTCTCCAGGCTTGAGTTTGTGATGCCTGCGGGTGATTCCGCAGCCACGACAGGGTATAGGAAGTATCGGTGCACGTCTGCAGCGAAGCCGGGTTTATAGCGACCGGTAGCGCCAGGCATTGCCAAATAAGGCGACGGTTTACTTATCTCCAAAATTAGTCAACTGCCACCATATTGGCCTGACCCGAGAAGCGCTGGTTCTCTCATGGCGAAATAAACAACCATTGAAACAAAACTAGAGCTGTTGGCTTGCTATTACCGGGACAATGCTTACGGTTTCCAGGGATTCTGCGAGACGATGACACGAATGTCGGTCGGTTTACCACTATTACAGGGGTTATTCAATTGCGGGCAATTCGAAATCACGGCCAGCACCATCATTTGTGCCTGCAGGCTGACATAGTCGCCGGGGTTCGAGGCGCCTGGAACAAAGACGTTGGCGGCCATGCGGTTATCGTCCACCGGAACATCGCAAAAAAAGTTGATGTTCGGCACAATATCCTTCCGCCCCAGGCCATGTTCAGCAAGGGCCGATAAAAAGTTCTCCCGGCATCCCGGTACATTTTCGACCCCGTACAGCATTTTATTGCTCGGCGCGCTGCAACAGCCCGCGATGGTGTCATGCCCGTTGCAGCTGTCATGCGTAATCTTGAACAGTGGCCGCGCGATATCGGAATAGAGCGTGTGCCCGGCAGTCAGCTTCAGGGTTTCTATCGCCTTCAGCGTATTGGGCGCATGGTAACGCTCTTCCGGGTTGTCCGCGTTGTAACACAAGAAATCGACCCCTTGCTGGCCTTCGAGATCAACGATGCTGAGATAATGCCCCTGCTCCACAATGCCCGACCAGGGTTTGCCGGCGGGAATGATTTCATCGATGAACGGAGTTTGAGACATGGCTGGATTCCGGAGCAAGTTAACTGTCACCGCAATTCTCCAGAAGAAGGTTCATCAATCACCAGGAGCATAGAACACAAGAACAAGCGCGATGCCAAAAAGAAACCGTTAACGTCACCCAAAGAGAAGTAAGCCGCAAAACAGGCTTACAAAGAGACGCGGGATATCCTGAGGAATTAACGGGTATTTTTCAGATGCTCCCGGGGCAGGTCTCGACGGACCGCGCCAGGTACTGCAATGCCGCGGCGCGGCCGCCCCGTTACTAGTCGTCCCTGTCAACTGACGTACAGGCAAGCCCGCGCTTGATGCCGGGTTTGTTACAGACCCAGTCGTGCCCGGAGAAATCCAGGTGCGCGTTCTCGGGCACTGCCACGGCCAGGCAGCCAGCCTCGGCCTTGCGAAAGCCGCGATCACAATCCCAGCCGGGGCCATAAGAATATCCGGACAGGTATCCGTTTGGCGGTATTTTGATGGCCTCGCAGGCACCATCGAGCGCCCGATAACCGCGCATGCACACCCAGTCGGATCCGGAGCCGCCCAGGTAGGCATTGTCGGGAACGACGATGGCAACACAGGCATCCGACACCGCTTGATAGCCGCGCTCGCATTTCCAGCCCAGCCTGGTGTATGTATCCTCCAGGTATCCGTGGGCCGGTACCCGGACAGGCTGGCATTCGTTAGCGACCCGCCGGTAGCCCCGATCGCACGACCATCGGCCACCCGGCCCCGAACTAAGATACGCATTTGCCGGCAGCGCAACCGCATCGCAGGCGCCCCGATTTTGCCTGTAGCCAAACCGGCAAGCCCAACCCGACCCGTAGCGAGCGCCTGTCAGGTAAGCGTTTTCGGGTAAGATCACGGCAATACAACGGCCGTCGTCCCGGAGATAACCCCGGTTACATTCCCATCCGCTGCCATAGCTCTCCGGGCTCGCGTTTGCGGGCAATGCAGTGGTTCCGCCTTGCGCCGCACCGAGATCGGTGACGCTAGCTAATCCCAGCAGAAGCAACAGTGCGCAGATCAGCAAACCGCACTCCGTCGTCATCACTTTCACTGGTTCGCCCCGGTTTCGGGGTCCATGCCCTTCAGGAATTTGAACAGTTCGCTGTCGGTCGACAGCACCAGTGTCGTGTTTTCGGCGATGATGTGCTTATAGGATTCCATCGTCCGGGTGAACTCGTAGAACGCAACGGCCTGGGCGCTCTGGTTGTAGGCACCGGCATAGATCTCGGTGGCCCTGGCGTCGGCCAGGCCGCGGATCTCCTCGACCTGCCGGTAGGCCTCGGACTGGATCTTGTTGAGGTCGCGAACGCGGTTGCCGCGAATTCTGGCCGCTTCGCCGTTGCCTTCCGATAGAAACCGCTCGGCAATCTGGCGCCGTTCGCTGATCATTCGGTCATAGATCTTCGGGCGAACACTGTCGTTGTAATTGATTCGTTTGAAGCGGATGTCGAGCAGCTCGATCCCGAATACCTGAACCTTTTCGGCGGCCGCGATAAAAATTTCCTGTTCGACCAGCATGCGGCCTTTCTGGATCGGCACCAGCGAGCCCATGTCGAGTTCGCGTTCCGCATCCGTCAGCAGTGCGTCGCGCAGGGGCACGCGATCACGGGTGGTGCGAATGATTTCGATCAGCTCGTGCTTGGCGACGGCGTTGCGGGTCTCGCTGCCCAGGATATCGTCGAGGCGGGATTGCGCGCTGCGTTCGTCGCGAAGTCGCAGGAAATACTGCAGCGGATCGATAATCCGCCAACGGGCGAACAGATCGACAGAGATGTAGAGCTTGTCCTTGGTCGGCATGTCCGAGGGATTCCCGTCCCACTCGAGCACCCGGTTATCGATCGGGTTGACCTCCTGGATGAAGGGGAGCTTGAGCTTCAGGCCCGCTGTCGTCACCGGTTCGCCGATCGGCTTGCCGAACTGGGTGATGATAATCTGTTCGACTTCGTTGACCGTGTAGATCGAATTGATTAGCACGAACGCCGAGCCGCCCAGTAATACCAGTAAAACTATCAGTTTGTTCATGGCCGATCCCCGTTTGCGCTGCCGAGATTCAACAGCGGCAGAATATTGCCGGTCTGGCCATCGACGATAATTTTCGAGCCTATGCCCGGCAAGACGGCCTGCAGGGTCTCGACGTAAATACGCCGGCGCGTGACTTGCGGAGCCTTCTCATACTCGGTCAGCAAGGCGCTGAATCGGGCAACATCGCCCTCGGCCTCGTTGATTCGCTTGAGCCGGTAGCCGTCAGCCTCGCGGATTCGCTGATCTTTCTCGCCCTCGGCCAGCGGGATCACCTTGTTGTACTCGCGGCGCGCCTCGTTGATCAGTTTTTCTTTTTCCTGTTGCGCCTGGTTTACCTCGTTGAACGACTCCTGCACCGGTTTGGGTGGATTGATATTCTTCAACTGCACCTGGTCGATGCTGATTCCCATCGCGTACTTGGTCGACAGCGCCTGCATCTTGGTCAGGGCCTCCGCTTCGATTTCCTGGCGGCCGATGGTGATCACTTCGTCGACGGTGCGATCGCCGACGACTTCCCGCATGACCGACTCGGACACGTATCGCAGGGTCAGGCCCGGCTGGCGGACTTCGAACAGAAATTTGACCGGGTCCGAGATGCGGTACTGAACGACCCATTCCACCAGTGCGGCGTTGAGATCGCCGGTCACCATCTCCGTTTCCAGCCTGCCATCGACAGGGCTCTGGTATGGATCCGTGGCACCCGGCGTCGTGAAGCCGAACTCCTGCTTCAACTGGCGTTTGACCGGAACGATGATGGCGGTATCGATGCCGAGGGGGAACTTGAAATGCAGTCCGGGCTGTACGTTCTTGACATACTTGCCGAAGCGCTGCACGACTGCGACCGAATCGCTCGGAACCGTGTAATACGCGGTCCATGCGCCGGCCAGCAGCGCCGCGATGGCCGCGAACATGATGACAGAGCCCAATCCGCCGCCTGGAATGAATTGCCCAAGCCACTGCCGAGCCCTGGCGAGCAGTTGCTCGAGGTCGGGGGGTAGATTTTTACCGGCGCCCCATGGGCCGCCACTGTTGCCGTTACCGGGTTGCCAGGACATGAGGGTCGTTTTCTCCTTGCTGTACGCCGCGAGGCGCTGGTTTACTTCGCACGAAAATACATGCCTTCGTCTTCGGCGCGCTGCAGAGCAAGCCGGTCGGCTCTGCCGAGACGGCGTTTCATTTCTGGTGTGAGTGGCTTATGGCGAGACTTCGCGGGAACCGATTTCGGCAAGTGCAAGGTCTTACGTCGAGGCGTCTGCCCCGTTGCCTGCGATGCATCGACCGCCATCTGCCGGCACGAATTCGTTTGGTAAGGCATTTTCATGAGTACAATCCAGGCCCGGGCACGAAGTAACGGCAGGCGTATAACTTCGCCTGCCGCAAAAACACCCGATAGGTTTAGGCCGCTTTTTGCTTTGCGCCAATCTTGTGGGAGGTGGAGTGGACAACGTCGAAGGTTTTTACCTGCGGCGTTCCCTGAATCAGCTTCGACAACATTTCGGTCACTTTGGTATAGGATGCCTGGCTGTAAGCTTCGGCATTTTGCTTGCTGTCCCAGAGGCTCACCGCGAAGGCTCTTTTGCCGCCCGGCTCGACAAACGTGATTTCATCCATGAAACCCGCCTGCTTGCGCAGCAGGGGGATGATTTCCGATTCCAGCTTGTGGGTGAAATCGGTCTGGCTGTTGGGTTTTAGATCCATTGATACTTGACGTGCGTACATGCATTTCTCCTTGAAATTGGCCAACAGGGCACTCCGGGTAGATCATTTGGTTAATCGACCCCAGAGCCCTGCAGATCCGTTAACCATATTCAGTTAATTAACTTGAATTGTCAATCTATATTTGAGAATATTCAATCTATTAACCATTAAAGTTAACTTTGGGAGACCGCATTGGATCTTAGCCTGGCCATAAAAAAACGATTGCAGGAGCTGGAACTGGAGCAGAAGGATCTGGCCGCCGCTGCCGAGGTGACAACTTCCTACATATCCCAACTGCTGAACCGGAGGAAATTACCGCCCGCTCCGGACCGAACAGACATTTACGAGAAGATGGACAAGTTTCTGAAGATGTCGAAAGGAGAGTTGGCGAAACTGGCGCTCGCCCAGCGACTGGAAAAATACCGGCGAGGTATCTCCGAGCCGGAAGCCGCCCTGCTCAAGGAAACCCGGGAACTGATATTGCGCAAGTGCGCGAGGGGCAGCCGGCAGCAAATCCGGTCGATATTCGAGAAGCAGTCGTTCGGCGAACTCGAGCGGCTGGTAACGCAAAAGCTGCTGGATGTCGTCCGCCAGGTCGCAAGATCGGAACTGGACAACGAGACCTGGCTCCGCGAAGTTGCGCTGCACAGCAACAAAAGCTACCAGCAGATGCGGGTCATCATTCTGGAATTCCTGGACACGGATATCTTCAATGTCTCGAACGAAGACTGCATAGCCTTTCTCGATCCGCTGATTAGACACTGGGACATCGATCTTTCGACCTTCGATATGGAGATATCGCTGAACGACAGGCTCGCCCCCGGGGAACCGAAGAAATTCGCGTTCATCGAGAAGGGCCTCGACGGTCCTCATAAGGATGAACCGGGGCTCATTGATTTTCTACAGGACACCATTCTAAGTCGCGACATAACAGGGGAGGAGCTCGAATTCCTGAGACGGCTCAGGTTCGGGGCGACCAGGCGGCCCAATCGACTCTATTATTACCGGGTCCTGCAAATCTTGAGAGACCCGCTGCATTTTCGAGCCGAGGAGAAATGACTTCCTGCCATGCGCAACCGTACTGATTGCAGCGTAGGCCGATTCGGTCTTGTAGCAAGCGCTT
>JAOTTY010000248.1 GCA_029864185.1 Gammaproteobacteria bacterium | reverse complement strand
ACGATTACGCGCGTCGCCTGACCTTCAACACCGCGATTGCAGCCAACATGGAATTGTTGAACAGTGTGTCGCGCTACCAGGATGCGAGCGCCGTCGGCAGTGCGATCCGGCAGGAAGTGTTCGATAACATGGTGCTGATGCTGGCGCCCATCATCCCGCACATCTGCCATCGGCTATGGCGGGATCTCGGCCACGATTCGGTAATCATCGACCACCCCTGGCCCGAGGTCGACGCGGCCGCGCTGGTGCAGGAGACGATCGAGATGGTGATCCAGGTGAACGGCAAGCTGCGCGGCAAGATGCAGCTTGGCGCCGATGCCGATCGCGCCAGCTGCGAGGCGGCCGCGCTCGCCAACGAGCAGGTACGGCGTTTCGTCGGCGACAGCGCGATCAGGAAGGTCATCGTGGTCCCGGGCAAGCTAGTCAACATCGTCATCTGAATCCATGATGAAATCCCTCGTTTGCCGCCGCCTGCTCCCGCTGATGCTGGGGCTGGCGCTATCGGCCTGCGGCTTCAGGCTGGCCGGAACCACCAGCCTGCCGCGGGAACTGGGTAATATCTACCTGGTCACCAACGATTTCAGCGAGCGGCAACGAAACGCGTTGCGCCAGCAGCTGAGCCAGACCGGCGCCCGCATAACAGCGCAGCCGGCCGAGGGAGCGGTGCAGTTATCCGTCACCCTGAAAGTTGTACCCGATCGCAGGCTGGTATCGAGCGCCAGCACCGGTAAATCGGTGGATCGACTGGTACGGGAACTGTCTTTCATCCTGAAGGACGCAGACGGCAACCTGCTGGCGCCCGCCAGGACCCTGACCCAGCAGCAGGACTTTGCGATCGACGACGATAACCTGCTGGCCTCCACCCAGCAAAGGAACGATGTCATCGAGGATCTCGAGAAAGCGCTCTACCGGCAGCTGATTCGTCAGCTCGAACGCATATAAATCGGCGCAAAAATTTACCCGCCAGTAACAAGTGTTTATAATTGCGAAATCCCAGGTCGCAGCGGGCAATCCGAGCGCTTTTTCTGGGGCGAGCAGCGTCGAAGAAAATTATGTCAGAAATGAATGAACCCGGATCAACACCTCGCCGGAACCCGCTAATCTGGATTGCGCTGGCGGTCGCCGGCCTGGTCCTGTTCGTGTTTTTGAACGGGGATCGCGGTAGTTCCGTGCGCGTGGTCAAAACGCCGGAAACCAGCGAGGCCGTCGGCAGCGTCGAGCGCAGCCTGCTGGTGCCGCCGGGGATGAGGGCGCGTCAGTACCTCGAGCAGCTGCGCGCCAAAGGCAAGCCCTACCCGCTGCAGGAAGTATTCGACAAGGCGCAGAAATACCTGCAGGAGGGCAGCCTCGCCGACGCCCACCTGCTTTATTTCTTTGGCGCGCGCGAGGATTACCTGCCGTCCATCATGGTAATGGGTGAGATGGCCGACCCTACGCTGTTTCGCGCCGAGGATTCGCTGCTCGATCACGCCGACGTAATCCAGGCCTACAAGTGGTACCAGAAGGCCGCGGCGATGGGTCAGCAAACGGCAGCGGAGCGGCTCGAAAACCTGCAGCGATGGGCGATTGCCGAGGCCGAGTTCGGCAATCCCGAGGCCCGCCAGCTGCTGCTCAACTTCAAATAGGAGACTCGAATGAAGCTATTCCCCGGTAAACCCCTGGCAGGACTCGCGCTGCTGAGTCTCCTCGTCATGTTATCGGGGTTCGCCGGTGCGGCCGACAAACCGCTGCTGATGGAAGGCAAGAAATCGCTTTACCAGCGGGTGCTGAGCGTACCCGAGGCCCGGCTTTTCGAAACTCCGGCCGCTTCCGAGAATTCCAGCGAAATCATCCCGTTCAGCGTGCTTTACGTTTACGAAAAAGACGATGACTGGCTCAAGGTCGGCTACGACAGTTTCGGCGGGATAGCCGGCTGGGTTAAAAGCGACAAGGCGATCGCCTGGAACCAGGCGTTGACGGTTTCATTCAAGGATCCACAGGACACTCAGCGGGTCATGATGTTCAATAACAGGGAGAGCCTGGAAAAACTCGTCAACGACTATGACAGGGCTGGGTACCAGGCGCTGTACGAGGCGGTCGTCAACGACAGGCCGCCGCAGGATTCGCCGGTGATCGCGATTCAGCCCGAGGCGCACCTCGAGATTCGGGACAATTTTTACCTGGTGCCGATCAAGCAGCACGAAGATGTATATCTCGGCAACGAACAGGCGCGCCTGCTGAAAATCGCCAGCGTGCCGCTCGACGACGCGGGCGACGCCGCCGCGCTGAAAAACGCCGGCTCGGGCAACCGCAGTTACCGCAGCGGCATTCATTTCGTGATCGACTCGACCCAATCGATGGGACCATACATCGACCGCACGCGCGAGGCGGTGGCGAAAGTTTACTCGGCGATCGAGCGGCAGGGGCTCACCAACCAGGTCAGCTTCGGCCTGACCGCATACCGGGACAACCTCGAACAGGTGCCGGAACTGGAATACCTGACGCGACGCTTCGTCAGCCTGCAGCAGGGCACCAACTTCGAGCAGTTTTTCGAAGGCGTCAACAGCCTGAGCCCGTCGCAGGTGTCGAGCCGTGACTTTCGCGAAGACGCCTATGCCGGAATCAGGTCGGCGATCGAGGATTCCGACTGGGAGCAGTTCGATGCCCGCTACGTGGTGCTGATTACCGACGCCGGTCCGCGCGAAAGCTACGATTCCCTCGGCGCGACCCGTCTCAGCGCGCAGGCGCTGCGCCAGCTCGCCTATGACAGGGGCGTCTCGATCTGGGTGCTGCATTTGCGCACCCCCTCGGTCGCCGCGGATCATGAAACTGCCGAGTCGTTATACAAGCAGCTGTCCTACTTCCCGGGCATCGGGGATTTTTACTATGGCGTCAGACTCGGCGAGGTCGACGAGTTCGGTAACGTGCTCGAGGTCCTTGCCAACCAGATCACCCAGCAGGTGCTGGCAACCACTAACGGGGTGCCGCCGCTGCCGTTGCCGCAACGTGGCGGTGGACAGACCCAGCTGGCGCAGCTGCAGGACCGGGTCGCCAAGCTCGGCAACGCGCTGCGCATGCGCTATATCCAGAAGGAGTCCGGCCAGCCGCTGCCGTCGGTGTTCGACGCGTGGATGGTCGATCGCGATTTCCAGAATCCCGAGCGTTCGGCGGTGGACGTTCGGGTGCTGCTGACCCGGGACCAGCTGAGCGACCTGAAGAATGTCATGCAGCAGGTGCTCGAGCTTGCCGAGGAGGGCGTACTCAGCCCGCAGAATTTTATCGACGACCTGAAGAGCCTCGCCGCGACGGTCAGCCGCGACCCTTCCGCGGTTGCCGGCAGCACCTCGGGGGCGGGCACCAACCTCGCCGATATGGGCTACATGCGCGAATATATCGAAGACCTGCCCTATACCGGGGAAGTCATGAACCTGACCCTGCAAAGCTGGGAGGAATGGTCGGCCAAGGTGCAGATCGAATTCATGCATCGCCTCGAGAGCAAGATCAATTACTACCAGGCTTTGCATGACCATACCGATCTCTGGGTAACGCCGGGCGGGGGTCCGGTTACCGGCAACTCGGTGTTTCCGGTAGCGCTCGATCTGTTGCCCTGAACATAGCCGCCTAAGTGACCGTCGTATACAACCTGAAGAACGTCGTCAAGGAGCGGCTGTCCCACGGCATCGGGTTCCGCCTGATCGTGCCGGATATCCAGATCAGCGCGCAGGAAAACATCGCGCTGATCGGGCACAGCGGATGCGGCAAGAGCACGCTGCTCGACATGCTGGCGCTGATCCTGCGCCCCGACGACAGCGCGCAGTTCAACCTGCACCCGATCGATGGCGATAACCACGATATCGGCGACCTGTGGCAACGGCAAAAGCAGAGCCAGTTGTCGCAGATCCGCAAGCGGCATATCGGTTACGTGCTGCAATCGGGAGGGCTGCTGCCCTATTTGACGGTGCGCGAAAATATCGAGCTGCCGCGTAAACTGCTCGGCCTGCCGGACGACGATTCGATCAATTCGATCTCGAAAGTGCTCGGCATCCACCGCCAGCTCGACAAGTTGCCAGGCTTCCTGTCCGCCGGCGAACGCCAGCGCGCCGCGTTCGCACGGGCGCTGTCGCATCGCCCGTCGGTACTGATCGCCGACGAACCGACCTCGGCCCTCGATCCGATAACCGCGCAGAAGATCATGGCCGTGGTGATGGAAGTCATTCGCGGGCTGAAAATCACGTTGATCACGGCGAGCCATGACTGGGCACATGTTTACAAGATGGAGTTACGCACGCTGAGACAGGAGGCCGAGGCGGTCGACGACGGCAAGGTTTACCAGTCCAGGTTCATGGATTGATGGCCCAGTTCACCAATATCATTCGCCTCAGTTTCCGCGACTACAGCCATGAATGGCGCATGTCGGGCTGTTTCATCATGGCGCTGGCGTCGGTGCTTGCGCCGATGATGATCCTGTTCGGGTTAAAGTTCGGCATCGTCAGCAGCATGGTGCTGGAACTGGTCGAAAATCCGGCGAATCGTGAAATCAGGCCGATCGGCAGTGGGCGCTACGACGATGCCTGGATCGACGCTTACCGCAATCGCGAGGACGTCGAGTTCATCATTCCGAAAACGCGCGCGCTGGCCGCCACCATCCAGCTCAAAAGCACCCGTGCCAACCGCATACTGTCCACCGAGCTGCTCGCGACCGCCGCGGGAGATCCGTTGTTACAGGCGATTGTCAGCGTGCCGCAGGATTATCACCAGGTTATCCTGAGCGACGCCGCGGCCGACAAGCTAAACGTCGGGGCGGGCGACGAGGTCGACGCCAGCCTGTCACGGCAGTTCCAGGGCAAGCGCGAGCGCGTGCATTTGCCGTTGACCGTGATCGATATCGCCGATGCGACGGTTACCGGGCGCAATGTTGCCTTCGTCAGCCTGAACCTGTTGATCGCCAGCGAAAAATTCAAGGACGGCCGCATCGTCTCGGAGCTGGGCTGGGGCGGCAGCCGCGACTACTCGATGACCCGGATTTTTCCGTCGTTCAGACTCTACGCGCGCTCGATTTACGATGTCGAAACCCTCGTCGACGAGCTCGAGCAGCAGGGCGTCCGGGTCAAGGCGAATGTCGGCGAGATCAAAACCGTGCAATCCATCGATCAGAACCTGTCGGTCATATTCTGGATCATCGCCTGCGTCGGCGCGCTCGGATTTTCGTTTTCGCTGGGTGCAAGCCTGTGGGCGAATGTCGATCGCAAGCGCAAGGAACTGAGCGTGTTGCGGCTGGTGGGATTCAAGAGCGGGCGCATCGTGCTGTTCCCGGTGATGCAGTCCCTGTATACGGGGTTGCTGGGCTGGCTGATGGCGGTGCTGATTTACCTGCTATTCGAGTACCTGATCAATAATTTCCTGGCGCCCCGGCTCAACCTCGACCAGGCGCTGTGCTACCTGCTGGTCGATCATTTCCTGTGGGCGCTGGCGTTGACCGTGGTGGTCGCCATCCTGGCCGCGATTATTGGCGGCATGCGCGCCGCGCGCATCGAGCCTTCCGACGGTTTACGCGATGTTTGACGCCTGTAAGACTCGTCCTACAAAAACTGTCGCTCGGGATTACAGGCTCCATCGCATTGACGGCTATAGTTACGGCCCGCTCGGCAATACAATTCAACTCGTGCTCGCAGGAATCGGGCAACGGAGATGCTTCCCGGAACCATTCCGGTACATCGAAGGCAGGAAGCCTTGCAGGACGCTGTTGGATGAACTAAGCAGGTAATCTTTGGGCCTTCGCTCCCACGGACTGGACGAAGGCCTTTTTCCACCCTGTCGCCGCTGCGCGAGCAGCGCATTTCGACCCACCCCCGACCGGGCCGGATTCCCCGATCGACGATAAACGTGAATCTGCACCGATAGTGTCGTCTTCGCTGGCTGCAGGGTTCGCCTTGCCGCGACCGTTAGCCTTGTGCCGACCACGGGCTGGCGCTGGCACGCCGGTACCCTGAACGGCAGACGACGGGGTTCCGGCCGCGATACTGACGGCGTAATCCGGCTTCGTAGTATGCTAGCATTACGCACCATGCAAGGATCACAAATCACCCGGCAACTCAAACCGGTCTACCTGCTCGCCAGCAGCGAACCCCT
>JAOTTY010000034.1 GCA_029864185.1 Gammaproteobacteria bacterium | reverse complement strand
TGTATTCTGGTCGCGAGCGCGACTCGCCCCAGAAAGCCATCCACACGCTGATCTTCTTGCGGTTGCAGATCCGGGCCGCGAACGAGGCCTTTATCATCGCGCGCAGTTGCGAGCCGGGGTCTTGCGGCGCCGCCGCCAGCGCGGCTTGCCAGTTCGACTTGTATTCATCGTTGAGGAAGCGCAGCGTCTGTTCGAGCAGCGCTTCCTTGGTTTGAAAATGAAACAGAAGGTTACCCTGGGACAGCCCGGCACGCGCCGCGATGCGCGCCAGCGTGGTCTGCGAAATGCCGCGCCTGTCGATGCAATCCATGGTTGCGTCGATCAGCTGCCGCTTGCGGAATTCGCTCTGGCTTTTTCTATTGCGGCCGGCGAAATTTTTTTCGGTGACAGGGGTCGTCAATGCATGGCTTCCTGGCTGGGATTTACCCCAACCTATCAGATAACTGACTGATTGGTCAATGAAAATCTCTAAATTATTGAAAAATATTGCAAAAATAGAATTCATAAATATAATGGATGGACTTTAACAGCCGGTTATTCGAGAGAGGCAGCGCATGAGCACGTCAGCGGAACTCAAAAAAAGCGACAATTTATTCATTCATCCGTGGGACGATATCGTCAAGATCGGCGGGCATGAGCGCACGCTGCTGGACCGGGGCGAGGGCGTCTATGTCTATGACAGCGAGGGGAACCGACTGCTCGATGCCCCGGCGGGCATGTGGTGCGTCAACATCGGCCACGGCCGCGAGGAAATGGCGCAGGCCGTCTACGACCAGATCATGGCCCTGACCTACGTTTCGCCATGGTCGATGACGACCGGGCCCGCCGCGGAGTTTGCCGCGCAGATTGCCGAGCAATCGCCCGGCGATCTGAATCATGTATTCTTCACCACCGGCGGATCGACCGCGGTCGACTCGGCGCTGCGTTTCGTGCAGTTCTACAACAATATCCGCGGGTTGCCGAACAAGAAGCATATTATCGCGCAGAAGAAGGGATACCATGGCAGCACCTACCTCTGCGGCAGCGTTTCCGGCAAGGCGCGCGACAAGAGCCATCTCGATTTCGAAACCCGCTGGGTGCACCATATCGAGTCACCGCACCCGCTGCACAGGCCGGCCGGCCAGTCGGACGCCGAGTTTCTCGATGCCTGCGTCGCCAATCTCGAAAATATGATCGACCAGGTCGGGCCGGAAAACTGTGCGGTGTTCGTGGCCGAGCCGATCCAGGCCTCGGGCGGGGTCATCGTGCCGCCTGACGGTTACCACAAGCGTTGTCTCGAAGTCTGCCGCAGACACGACATGCTGTACCTGTCGGACGAAGTGGTTACCGCGTTCGGCCGTCTCGGCCACTGTTTCGCGTCGCAGGATGTATTCGGAATAACGCCCGATATTATTACTACCGCCAAGGGCCTGACCTCGGGCTACATACCGATGGGCGCGTTTCTGGTTTCGGATCGACTGATCCAGGAAGTCAAGGAAAGAGGCGGCGACTCGGCCGTGTTCTCGAACGGCTTCACCTACTCGGGCCATCCGGTGGCTGCCGCCGCCGGAATCAAGAATCTGGAAATCATACAGCGTGAAAAACTGTTCGAGCAGGCGCGCGAAACAGGCCCCTATCTGCAGCAGCAGATGCAGTCCCTGCGCGACATCTCCATCGTCAGCGACGTGCGTGGCATGGGCCTGATGGCCTGCGTCGAATGCGAACTCGAGCAGGGCAGCGACGACCTCGAGATGGATCTGGAAATCGGCAAGCGGATCGACCGGCACTGCCAGGCCATGGGCCTGATCGTGCGCCCTATCATCAACATGTGCGTGATGTCGCCGCCGCTGACCATTACCAGGTCGCAAATCGACGAGATGGTTGCCATTCTGCGCAAGGGCATAATCGCTGCAATGCAGGAAGTGTCGGACCAGCGAGCAGGTAACGAGAGCCTCGCGCAACGCCACTCCTCCCCGGCGGCCTGATTCGACCGCAATTATAGAGAACAGGAATATGAAGTTCATCGATGCATCAGAAATTTTCCAGGATGAAGCGGACCGCTGGGGACTGCCGGCCTGGACCTATAACAACGACGAGCTGACCCGGCTCGAAATCGAACAGCTGTTCCTGCGCAAATGGATGTTCGTCGGCCACGTATCCGATATCCCCAACTCGGGAGACTACAGGTGTTTCACCATGGGTAACGAACGCGCCGTGGTAGTGCGCGATCAGGACGGGCAGGTACGCGCCTTTCATAACCTGTGCCGGCACCGCGCATCGCGCATCGTTGCCGACAACAAGGGGCATTGCGGCAAGTCCTTCATCTGCCCGTTCCACGGCTGGTCATACAATCTGGACGGCTCGATCCGGAATATCCCGAAGGAAAGCGCCTTTCCGGACATGGATCGCGACGGGCTCGGGCTGCTGACGCTGGACCACGAGGTCTGGCACGGCATGATTTTCATTCGCTTCGACGGTGACGGCCCTGCGGTCGCCGAAACCTTTGCCGAGGCTGAAAAAGAAGTCGGACTTTATCGCATAGAGGATATGCAGCCGCTGGATAAGCCCTACAAGTATGAGTTCGACATCGACTGGAAGGCCGTGCTCGACATCGACAACGAGGGCTACCACGTCCCGGTCGGACACCCCGAGCTGTTCGACCTGGTTGGCGGTAGCTACACCGATCAGCAGCTCGAGGGCCCCCTGAGCCGCGCCTTCGGCAGCTTCAGGGAGCGCAAGCATCGTCTCGAACGCAATCGCGACTACGTCGCCGCGCTGCCCGACGAAAGCTACCTGCCAGCGTCGCATCAGCACCTGTGGATCTACTGGGGCATGTTCCCCGGATTCGTGTTGACGCTGTTTCCCGATCAGGTCGAGATATACCAGATCTATCCGGTCGGTACGCAGCAAAGCGTCATGGCGGGGGTCACCTATGCCTTGCCCGACGAGCGCGAGGGTATGCAGAAGGCGCGCAGCATCAATCGCAAGATCAACATGGATGTCGGGGACGAAGATATCCAGCTGATCAAGTGGGCAGCGGAAGGCATGCGCTCGACCGCGTTCGACGGTGTCCTACTGTCGGATCTCGAACTCGGCGTCGCCTCTTTCCAGAAGCAATTGCGCGAATTGCTGCCGGTGGTCACGCTCGAACAGGAACCCGAGGCGGGTACCGTCGGCGAAATCAACGCAAGGTTAATGTCGAAGCGTAAAATTGCCGCGGTGAAATAACCCGTGGCGCGCGATCCGCGGTTCGACCCGCTGTTCGAGCCATTAAGAATTGGCCCGGTCACGGCGCCGAACCGGTTTTACCAGGTACCGCATTGCACCGGAATGGGCTATCTCCGGCCGCAAATGCTGGCCGAGATGCGCGGCGTCAAGGCAGAGGGTGGCTGGGGCGTGGTTTGTACCGAGTACTGTTCGATCCACGAAAGTTCGGATGAAACGCCTTATCCGTGTGCGAGTCTGCGCGACGACGACGATGTCAGCAACCTGCGACTGATGACCGAAAAGGTGCATGCGCACGGTGCCCTGGCCGGGGTCGAGCTCTGGTACGGCGGCCACGGCTCGGCGAATCTCTACAGCCGTGCAACCTCGCTCGACGTCGCGAGCCTGCCCAACGATGCGACCCTCGGCGTTCCGGCGCAAAGCCAGGCGATGGACAGAAGCGACATCCGGGCGTTTCGAAAAATGTACCGTGAAGCCGCAAAACGCGCGCTGCAGGCAGATTTCGATATCGTCTACGTCTACGCCAACCACTACTACCTGCTGCATAATTTTCTGAATCCGGACTTCAACCGGCGTAGCGACGAGTATGGCGGCCCGGCCGCAAACCGGGTTCGCCTGCTGCGCGAGGTGATCGATGACGTCGCCGCAATTGTCGCCGGACGCAGTGCGCTCGCGGTGCGTTACTCGATCCCGCGCGATTACGAAAACGATCCGAAAGGCCTGCTCGAATGTTTCAGCCTGATCGCCGAGCTGCCCGATTTATGGGATATCACCGTCGACGATTACGGCTACGAAATGGGCAGTTCGCGCTTCGTCAGGGAGGCCTCGAACCAGGAGGCGATGCGCAAAATCAGGTCGATGACGAGCAGGCCCGTGGTCGGTGTCGGCCGCTTTACGTCGCCGGACACGATGCTGGCGCAGATCGCCGGCGGCATCCAGGATTTCATCGGCGCGGCGCGACCGTCGATCGCCGATCCTTTTCTGCCGCAAAAAATAAGCCAGGGACGGCTAGAGGATATCCGCGAGTGCATCGGCTGCAACGTCTGTTATGCGCACGATTCGCTCGCGGTGCCGATTCGCTGTACGCAAAACCCGACCATGGGCGAGGAATGGCGTCGCGGCTGGCACCCGGAAAAAGTTACGCCGTCGCACGCGGACGAAACGGTGCTAATCGTCGGCGCCGGACCGGCCGGACTCGAGGCCGCCTGCACGCTCGGCAGGCGCGGCTACCGGGTGACGCTCGCCGAGGCCGAAACCGAGTTGGGCGGGCGCATCAACCGCGAATCCAGCCTGCCGGGTCTGGCGGAATACGCGCGCGTACGCGACTGGCGAATCGAGCAGCTTGCGCGCATGCCCAATGTCGATATCTATCCCGACAATCGCCTCGACACCGACGCCGTCCTCAGGCTGGACAGCCAACACGTGATCCTCGCGACGGGCGCACGCTGGCGCAGCGACGGCGTCGGGCGCTGGCGCAGGCAGGCCTTTGCCGGCTGCGAGCAGGATGCGGTCATCGGGGTCGAGCAGCTACTCGATGGTTTCAATCCTGGCGGCCACGTGGTCATTTACGATGACGACCATTACTACCTCGGTAGCGCGCTCGCCCTGTATTTGCGTGCGCAGGGTGCGGGCGTAACCATGGTATCGCCGCAGGACAGTCTCGGCGGATGGGGTAAATTCACCACCGAGCACAGGCCAGCCATGCGCGCCCTGATCGAGGCCGGCGTGCAGGTCGTGACCGCCAGGGGGCTCGTGGAATTTGCCGATGGCAGGGCGGAATTCGAATGTGTCTACGGCGGCGCCCGCACGAGCATCGCCGCCGATTATCTGTTACCGATCAGCGCGCGCGTTAGCAATGACGAGCTGTGGCGGGAGCTTGACGCGCGTCGCGATGAATTCGGCACGGCCGGGGGGCTGTCGCTGCAGCGTATCGGAGATTGCCGCGCGCCCGGGATCATCGCCCAGGCCGTGTTTGCCGGGCATCTCGCGGCACGGGATCTGGGGCAGGCCAGCATTGGTCCCAAACGCGACCGGGTTGTGCTGTCGTAACAGGCGCCCTGTTCATCTTCGTATCGCAGTAACGTGATGCGCGAACGACGCCCCGGGAAAAGCCGGAATGGCAACGGAATTCCGACATGGTTCAAGGTCAGTGTGCTCGTTCTCGTCGCGTTGATCGGACTAAAAAACCTGGGATTGCAGGTTTTTGTCGAGGCGAGTTTTGATGGTGTTCCATTTGTTACGTTGTAAATCGATGTGAATATTTACCTCGTACTGCCAGGGATTTTGCTAGTCTATATCCGCGCCAGGCGGCTATGGATATAGATTTTCGGGTCCGACGGACCTTTGATGAATTGGGTTGAGTGATGGCTAGAGATCCGAAATACGATATTTTGTTCGAACCGGTCAAGATTGGACCGGTTACCGCTCCGAACCGTTTCTACCAGGTACCGCACTGCAATGTGCTGGGGCACGCTCGGCCGCACGCCGAGGCGGCGAACCGCGGCGTCAAGGCCGAGGGCGGCTGGGGCGTGGTTTGCACCCAGGAAGTCGAAATCCATCCGAGCGCGGAGATAACGCCCTATATCGAGGGCCGGATCTGGGACGATCGCGATATCCCGCAACACCGTTTGATGACCGATGCGGTACACGAACACGGCGCGCTGGCCGGTATCGAGCTCTGTTACAACGGTATGCACTCGTCCAACCTGTACAGCCGGATCGCGCCGTTGGCACCCAGCGCCATCATGGTGCACGGGGACTATCCGATGCAGGCGCGTGCGATGACGAAGCGCGATATCGCAGACCTGCGGCGCTGGCACGTGGAGGCGGCGAAGCGCGCCCGACGGGCGGGTTACGACATCGTCTATGTCTATGCCGGGCACGATATGAGCGTGCTGCAACATTTTCTGAAACCCCAGTACAACAGTCGCAGCGACGAGTACGGCGGCAGTCTGGAAAACAGGGTCAGACTCACGAGGGAAGTGTTGCTGGATGTCAAGGAAGCCGTCGGGCATGAATGTGCGATCGCGTTTCGCTTCGCCACCGACGAACTCATGGGTGCCGATGGGTTGCAGGCGGAATCGGAAGGCCGCGATATCGTCGGTATGCTGGCCGAGATTCCGGACCTGTGGGACGTCAACATCAGCGGCTGGGACAACGATTCGTCGACCGCGCGCTTCGAGCCGAACGAGGGATACCAGGAACCCTATACCGCGTTCGTCAAAAGCCTCACCAGCAAGCCGGTGGTCGGCGTCGGTCGCTTTACCTCGGCCGATATGATGGTCTCGCAGATCAAACGCGGAGTGCTGGACCTGATCGGCGCCGCGCGCCCCTCGATCGCGGACCCGTTTCTGCCGCGCAAAATCGACGAGGGTCGAATCGACGAGATTCGCGAATGCATCGGCTGCAATATCTGCGTGTCGCAGGACATGCTCGCGGCGCCCATTCGTTGCACGCAAACCCGACCCAGGGCGAGGAATGGAAACAGAACTGGCATCCCGAGCGTATCGATGCCGCCGCCAGCGATGACGCGGTGCTCGTAATCGGCGCTGGCCCGGCTGGTCTCGAAAGCGCACTACAGCTCGCCAACCGTGGCTACAGGGTAACCCTTGCGGAAGCCACCGAAGCGCTTGGCGGCAGGATTTCACGGGAGTGTGAATTACCGGGGATGGCCAGTTATGCGCGCGTGCGAGACTACCGCGAGAACCTGCTGCTGCAGAAGTCAAACGTCGAAATTTATCTCGGCAACAATCTCGACACGCAGCAAGTCGCCGACCTCGGGATCCCGCACGTACTGGTGGCAACGGGGGCGCGCTGGCGTCGCGATGGCGTCGGCCGCCGGCATGCTTTCCCGATCGCTGGCCTGGACCAGGTAAACCTGTTAACGCCCGACGACGTACTCGGCGGGCAGAAAGCCACCGGCAAGGTAGTAGTTTACGATGATGATCATTATTTCATGGGCAGCACCATCGCCGAGCTGTATCGCGGCCAGGGGCACGAGGTTTGCCTGGTGACGCCGGAATCGAGGGTTTCGATCTGGACCGAGAATACGCTCGAGCAGGAAAAAATTCAGGCGCGCCTGCTGGATCTCGGTGTCGAGGTTATCGTCTCGCACCAGCTCGTCGAAGTGGTCGACGGCGCGGCCACGATTGCAAACGTTTACAGCCACAGACACCGCCAGCAGTTAGGCTTCGACAGCCTGGTCGTGATCACGGCAAGGCTTCCCTGCGACGAGCTGTACCGGGAATTGCTCGATACCGAGGACCGCTTCAAGACCCTGCGGGCGATCGGCGACTGCAATGCCCCGGGCACCGTCGCCGCCGCGGTCTACGATGGCCATGCGGCGGCGCGCTACCTCGAGTCCGGGCAAGACATATACGCGCCGTTATTCGTGCGCGATATGCCCGCCCTCGACTGATTCCCTGAGCCTGCGCAGAGGGGATTCTCACGTAGGGGCAAGGTCCGCCGCAGGCGCCGAGGAATGAATAGGTCGGGCGCTACCAACGTCGATCCCGATAAAATGGGATCGCTGCAAAACCCGGCGTAATCGGCGCTTCTGCGAGACAGTCCCCGGCGAAAATTTGTTGCGGAATTCAGGGGCCCTTGTTGGCGCCAAGCAGGTAGAGCATTTCGAGGCCGAGCGTGGCGCCGGCCAGCGCCGTGATTTCCGCGTGATCGTAAGACGGAGCGACTTCGACCAGGTCCATGCCGACCAGGTCTATACCCCGCAGACCGCGAATGATCTTCAGCGCGCGGTCGGAGGTTAGTCCGCCGGCGACAGGTGTGCCGGTACCGGGTGCGTATGCCGGATCCAGGCAGTCGATATCGAAGGTCAGGTAGCAGGGAACATCGCCGACGCGCTCGCGGACCCTCCCGACGATTGCGTCGACGCTCATGTCGTTGGCGTCGGCGGCGCTGATGACTTCGAAGTCATGCCGACTCTCGGTGTACTCGGTGCGGATGCCGATCTGGATGCTCTTGCCGGCGTCGATGAGACCCTCGCGCGGCGCATGGTAGAACATGCAACCATGGTTATAGACCGCGCCATCCTCCTTGTAGGTATCGGTATGCGCGTCGAAGTGAATCATCGCGAGGGGTCCATACTGCTTGTGGTGCGCGCGCAACAGGGGCAGCGTGACAAAATGGTCGCCGCCGAAGCTGAGCACCCGCTTGCCCGCGGCGAGCAGTTTGCCATAATGCTGTTCGACCTGGCCGAACAGCGCGTCGTGATTGCCGGTGGAAAATTCGAGATCGCCGTAATCGGCGACGCGAATCCGGTCGAAAACGTTGAAATCCCACGGCCAGCGTTTTTCTTCCCAGCGCAGGTTGGCGCTGGCGGTGCGTATGCCGCCGGGTCCGCTGCGGGTGCCGGAACGGCCGCTGGTGCCGAGATCGTACGGCAGACCGACGACAAACACGTCGGCACTACCGAGATCGCGGGTCAGCGGCCGGCCCATGTAACTGTAGACATTGGCATAAATCGAATAGCTGTTGACGAAGTCGTCGCCGTTCATTTAAAGGTACCAGTCGTATTCCCGGGCGTCGATGTAGTTATCGAACGCCGTGTTTTCGGCGGCGCGATGGTGGCAGTATAGCTCGATGAAATCGCTTCCCAGAGCCTGCCTGAGAGGATCGCTAGTCAGCGTCGCGGCCAGCGCATCCGCCATTTTGAGCGGCAGATTCTCATCTCGCCCGGCGACGGCCTCGGTGGTCTCGGCGCCGGGATCGAGAGCGTTGTCGATGCCGTGCAGCATGCCGGCGAGCGTGACCGCCATCGCCAGGTAGGGATTGGCGTCGGCTCCAGGCACCCGGTTCTCGACGCGCCACGCGTCCTGCTTGGCGAGCGGAACACGGAAGGCTACGGTGCGATTTTCGTTGCCCCAGGTCAGGCTGACCGGGGCGCAGCTGGTGCCGCCGCGGTAGCGCCGGTAAGAATTGATGTTCGGCGCCCAGAATGACATTGCCGCCGGCATGGTTGCCAGCAGGCCACCGATTGCATGATGCAGGCGCGCGTGCGCCGCACCGTTGTCGGCAAAGATATTATTGCCCCTGTCGTCGACGACGCTGATGTGCATGTGCAAGCCGTTACCCGCCTGCTCCAGCAGCGGCTTGGCAATAAAGCTCGCGCACATGCCGTGCTTCTTGGCGATCTCGATGACGGTGCGCTTGAACAGGCAGGTTTCGTCGGCGGCTCGCAGCACATCGTCGTGATGATTGAAGTTGATTTCGAATTGCCCGGGGCCGAGCTCCGACGAAATCGCGCCGGTGTCTATATCCTGCAACTGGCAGGCATTGATAATATCGTCGATGATTTCTTCGAAATCTCCGACCCGGGTGTTGGATAATACTGTCGCGGTATCCTTGCGGCCGGTTTTCGGATTGCGCACGATTTGCAGCAAGCCCTTGTCGCTGCGCCTCGCATCGAACAGGTAAAATTCGAGCTCGAAGGCGACCATCGGGTACCAGTTCCTCGCCGCGAAGGCATTGGTTATTTTTTGCAGTACGTAACGTGGTTCGAAAAATGCCGGCTCGTCGTCGCTGCAGGTCGTGGCCAGCACCTGGGCGCGCGGCGAATTGCCCCAGTTGTTGACGCACAGGCTCCCCGGGACCAGGTAAAAGTGAGCGTCGGGGTCGCCGTCGTCGATACCGTAATGAATGCCATCGAGCGGTTCGCCGAGCGTGCTCAGCACGAACATGCTAGCCGGCATCGCCAGTCCTTCCTGAGCGAAAGAGTCCAGTTTCGAAACCGGGTAACGTTTGCCGAAAAAATGCCCGCACAGATCGCTTGCCAGTACCTCGACCTGCTTGAGACCGGGATTGGCCTCGAGGAATTGCCTGATTTCGTCGGCGAGTTGCTGGTTATCTGGCGAGGTCATGGAGCCCTGAAAAAAACCGCCTGGGTCGTGTATTTGTGATCACGCAAACTTACCATGTTTATCCTGTCCAAGTCTCGCGGCAAATCGCCATGGCGATGAAACGTGATCACTACTAGGCGTAGTCAAACGGCCCTCAGGCAACCCCGCGAAAATAATCGTGGATGCCTTCGACGGTATTGATCGACGCGATTCCGTCGCGAATATCCGCTTCTATCGCGCGTCGCAGGCCGAAGGAATTTCGCTTCCTGAGCGCTTCCAGCGCCTCGGCGTGACGATCGACCAGGTAAGCCTTTTCCAGCTTCTCGATGGCGATTCGCGAAAATGGGCCAAGTTGCAGCCACAGGCTTTCGATCAGGGGTACCGATACCTGGAACGGGTTGGCGCTGTAAAGATGGCGATGAAACTGCTGGTTGTAGAGGCTGATATAATCGGCGTCGTTGTTTTCGACGGCCTCGTCGATTTTGGCGTCAAGCGTTTCCAGAATTTTGATATCTTCTTCTTTTATATAGGGTAAAGCTCCTTCGGCGGCGTGGGTTTCGAGCAAGATGCGCAGGCCGCAAAGCTCGTTGAACTTTTCCGCCGTCATCAGCGGCACGATGACACGCCGGTTGTTCTTGACCTCGACCGCGGCTTCGCAGGCAAGCCGGTGTAACGCCTCTCGCACCGGCATCGGGCTGACATCCAGGATCTCCGCGAGACCCCGGATGGTCAGGGGTTTGCCGGGTTCGATGCGACCGCATAACAGGTTATTGCGCAACAGCTGATAAACCCATTGGTGGGTCTTGAGATCGTTCGGCTTTTTGCTCATCAGCAGCTGTAATTCCGCCGAATCGGATGACTTCATGGGTTTAATCCGCGGATGGGTTTGACGAATATTTAATCACAAAACGTCGGCCACCACCAACGGCGCTATTGCCTGAGGCCGGGTTTGGTCGATAGAATATGATCACATTAACCCTAGAAAGCCGCGTGCGTCTACTTCCCAGGAATTGCTGATGATATATTGCGCGCGGTCAATACCAGGTATCAGCTTATGAAAATCGGTATTCTCGAGGCCGGCCTGTTACGCGAAAGAATGGCTGCTCGATTCGATCCCTATCCGGTCATGTTTGCCGATTTTCTCGGTCTTGCGCATCGTGATTTCGAATTCGAGACGGTCAGCTCGGTGCGCGGCGAATCCGCCGCATCGGTGCACGACTGCGATGGCTGGCTGATTACGGGTTCGCGTCACGGGGTTTACGACAGGCTAGAATGGATGGCGCCGTTACAGGAGTTCATCCGCGATATCGCCGCGTCCGGGGTGCCGTTGATCGGGGTCTGTTTCGGTCATCAGATCATCGCCCAGGCGCTCGGTGGCGAGGTGACCAAGTCGGAAAAAGGCTGGGGCGTCGGCCTGCATGTCTACCAGGTCGACCAGATGCATTCGTGGATGCATGACGCACCAGGGCAAGCCGCGATGTATGCTTTCCACCAGGACCAGGTCGTCGCATGCCCTGACTCGGCGCAGGTTTTCCTGAGCTCGGAATTTTGTCCCTACGCCGGGCTCAGCTACGGCGATTCCATCATCAGCGTGCAGGCCCACCCTGAATTCGCGGAAGCTTACGAAGTCGCGCTGCTCGAGGCCTACGGCGGCAGCGTGGTGCCCGAAGATGTAACCGCGCAGGCGTTAGCGTCCATGCGCAGCGACAAAAAGGCCGATACCGAGATGATGGCAAACTGGTTCGCGGAGTTTTTTCTGTCGCGCCGGGCGGCGCTGGCTGCCGCGAGCAATAGTTAGCTACCCTCGATATCAGAACCTGGCCAGGGCCGGCTTGTCGAGCTGGGCCACGAGATAATCCTCGAACTCTGATTTCGGCATCGGTTTGCCGAAATAATAGCCCTGCACATAATCGCAGCCGAGCGTTCTCAGGTATTCCCATTGCTCGGCGGTTTCGACGCCTTCGGCGATGACCTCCAGACGTAGACCGTGGGCCATGGCGATAATTGCCTGCACCAGCACCTCGTTTTCCTTGTCTCCCGGCAGATCCATGATAAAGCTACGATCGATTTTTACCGTGCTCACCGGGTAGTTCTTCAGGTAACTCAGCGCCGAGAAACCGGTGCCGAAATCGTCTACGGAGAGTCTTACTCCGCGTTTGTTGATTTCGGTGATATAGGTGGTTACCTCGGGTGAATCGTCGAGTAACAGACCCTCGGTAATCTCGACCTCGAGCAGGTTGGGGTCCCAGGCATGGAGTTCGATCTGCTCATTGATGGTATCGAACAGCAGGTTGGTGCGAAACTGAATGGTCGATGCATTGACCGCTATACGCAGACCGACTCCAAACCGCTGGTTCCATTCTGCTCCGGTGGCCAGCGCTTTTTTCAGAACCCAGCATCCGAGTTCGGGGATCAGTCCTGCGCTTTCGGCGGCAGGTATGAATTCGTCCGGGAAAACCTGGCCCAGTTTGGCGCTGTACCAACGTAGCAATGCCTCTGTCGATACCACCTGTCCGGTCTGGCCATCGACGATAGGCTGAAAGAAAACCGTAAACTCGTCATTCGGCAGGGCCTTGCGCAAATTATCCTGCAGTTCGCGCTGTCGATGTGCTTTCCTGTTTATGTCTTCGGTGAAGAAGCGGAATGTGTTCTTGCCCTCGTTCTTGGCCTGATACATGGCCTGGTCGGCATGGTGGAGCAGGGTTTCGGCGTTGTTGCCGTGTTCGGGGAAGAGGGCGACGCCGATACTGGCGCCGACCGAAATCCTGTGGCCCTTGAATTCGATCGGCTTGGAGGTCTCGCGCAACAGGCTCTCTATCTTGGTTATCAGCGATGTTTCACCATCGATATCGGTGATCAGAACGATGAATTCGTCGCCACCGATGCGCGCGACAGAATCGGTTTGACGGACGATACGCTTGAAATTTGACGAGACCTGGGTCAAAAGCCGGTCGCCGGCCTCGTGACCGAAATGGTCGTTGACATTTTTGAATCCGTCCAGGTCTACATAGATAACCGCGCTGGAAAACTTATAGCGTTGCGAGCGGTAGATCAGCTCGTTCAGTTCCTCGTACAGTCCGCGGCGATTGGGCAGGTTGGTTAACGGGTCGTGGGTCGCCAGGTGCTCGACGCGATGTTCGGCTGCGCGACGCTGTTCGATCTCCTGCTCGAGGCCGAAACGCAGCCACCACAGGTCCAGGAAAACCCGGACCTTCGAAATCAGCGCCGTTTTTCGAATCGGTTTCTGGATATAGTCGACCGCGCCTGCCAGGTATGCTTCCTCGATGTGCGCGTCGTCCTGGTTGGCGGTTATGAATATGATCGGTATCGATCGCGTCTTTTCGTTTTCATGCAATAACCTGGCGACTTCGAATCCGTCCATTACCGGCATCTGCACGTCGAGCAGGATCAGCGCGATATTGTCTTCGGTCTGCTGTGCTGCCTCGAGCGCCTGCGCGCCCGAGTCGGCGGTAATGATATCCGCCTGTATCGGCTTCAACAGCACCCGAAGCGCCAACAGGTTGGCCTTCGTGTCATCGACAATTAATATCTTGGCTGCGGGCATCAGTCCGTTTTGCTTTTGCTGAGAAAAGTCCTGGCAGGGCTAATCCCGACCAGGGCACAGATCTATACAAAGGAGTCATCGGCACGAATGACAATAAATTAAGCTTTTTCGCCGGCTACTCCACATACGAAACGCGGTTTTTAAGGCCTCGCGATAGCCTCGTTATCGCTGTTTATGCCGGTGAAGTGGAAATAATCATCTAAAATCCATGCAAAACCAAAGTTATAGCCAATGACCGAAAAACATCCCAAGCCCTCGGTGCTGCTGGTTGCGCGCTCGACCAATAGCCTAAAGCTTGTCGGCAAGCACCTGCAGGCGTTTTTCGAGGTATCGACCGCGACCGATGCAGAGGCAGCCTGGAACTCGCTGCTCGAGAACTCGGATATATCGCTGCTGCTGGGCGAGCTGGAACTGATGATCGACAAGTTCGGTTTGCTGGAGAGGATCCGCAGCGCGAGCGATAGCTGGCTCGCCGCAACACCGGTGCTATTGCTGATCGGTGAAAACGATAACGATGCAAGGCGAGAGCTGGCGTTCCAGAAAGGAGCGACAGACTTTATCAATCTGCCCTTCTCCGGCTCGGAACTGGGCGCGCGCGCGCGCCTGCATGCAAATCTTTACCTGCAGCATCACGAGCAACTCCCCGAAGAAATGCCCAATGTCACGACGACCAACGTATTGCAGCAATTATCGCCAAAGAACTTTTTCAACTCGCGCGCGCAGCAGGAGTTGTCCTTTTCGCAGCGGCATCGGGGTAACATCAGCCTGTGCAAGATCCGTCTGAACAACGTCAAGGCGCTGGTGGATCGGTTCGACAAGGCGGCCGTGATCGGCGCGGTAAAGGCCATTGCCCTGATCATTCAGAAGACACTGCGCCGCGAAGATTGCCTCAGTTATTTCGGAAATGCCGAATTCTGTCTGCTTTATCCGGCCACCAATGGTATCGGTGCGACCACCTGTATGAATCGAATCATCGAAGAGGTATCGAGCGCTAAACTCGGTAGCGTCGGTAAAGAAGTGTCTGTTACCCTGAGCGCAGCCGTTTACAGCTGCATAGCGAATGAAGATATCGATCTGGAAAAGATATACGCGGCGCTCGATCGCGGGCTCGTGCGGGCAAGGTCACTCGGTGGTAACCAGGTGGTCAGTTCCGGCCAGCCTGCGCAGCAGGGAGTTGCTTCGATCGATCGTGCGCTGAAACTGATTGCTGCAGGTTCCGCGGACCAGATCGCCGACCAGGCCGGCCCGCTGTTGTTAGCCGTGCTGCCGCTGCTCGAGTACGCGGACGAAGCTTTGCAGCTCGGGTTGAGCGTGGTCAACCGGGATCTGCGCGCCAAGCTGAAGACGATACCCAGATCGAAGCAATAAATAATAGTTTCAATTTGAAACCATATATTGCTGGCGATGTCAGTTTATTATACTGTTATACACTGTTTATCTAATCCCCTGACGCTCGATTGCTTCCGATGAATATACTGATCCTGCTGGCCGCCCTGTTCGCGCTTTTTTACACCATCGCACGACAACGGACACCGCTACGCACGGTGTCCTTCGTCACCGCGTTGTTCCTCGCTTTTTTCACGCTCGCGGGGGGATTCAGCCTGTTCTGGGGGCTGGTTTTCTGGTCCGCTTACCTGCTGCCGGCGGTGTTTCTGGGGGTGCCGCGGATACGCCAGCAATGGCTTTCGAGGCCTCTGCTCAAACGTATTCGCAAGGTATTACCGCCGATGTCGGAAACCGAGCGCGTCGCGATCGAGGCCGGTAGCGTCTGGTGGGAGGCGGAATTGTTTCGCGGGAATCCGAACTGGAACCTGTTGCGGGGTTATCGCCTGCCCGAGTTGAGCGCCGAGGAGCAGGCCTTTATGGACGGCCCGGTGGAGCAGTTGTGCGCGATGCTCGACGACTGGGACATCACCCACAATCGCATGGATTTGCCACCGGAGGTGTGGGCGTTTATGAAGCAGCATCGGTTCTTCGGCATGATAATTCCGAAGCGTTACGGCGGGCTGGAGTTCAGCGCACATGGCCACTCCAGCGTTGTTACCAAGATAGCAGCACGCAGTATTTCGGCCGGGGTCACGGTCGTGGTGCCAAACTCGCTCGGTCCGGCAGAGCTGCTGCTGCATTATGGCAGCGAAGCGCAAAAAGACCATTACCTGCCGCGGCTCGCGAGCGGCCAGGAAATCCCCTGTTTTGCGCTGACAGGGACCTTTGCCGGATCCGACGCGGGCGCGATCCCCGATACCGGGGTCGTCTGCGTGGCAGAGCACCAGGGTGAACAGGTGCTGGGTCTGCGGCTGAACTGGGAAAAACGCTATATCACGCTCGGGCCGGTAGCGACGGTGCTGGGTCTCGCGTTCAAGGTTTTCGATCCCGACGGTTTACTCGGCGGAGACGAGGAACTCGGTATTACCTGCGCGCTGATTCCCGTTACTACGCCCGGCATAAAAATCGGCAACCGGCATTTTCCGCTGAATGCCGCTTTTCAAAACGGGCCCAACAGCGGCAAGGACGTCTTCATTCCGATGGATTACGTTATCGGCGGGCAGCAGAACATCGGCAAGGGCTGGCGCATGCTGGTTGAATCGCTGTCTGTCGGTCGCGGGATATCGCTACCCGCGGTCGGTGTCGCGGCCGGCAAGGCAAGCGCGCGCGCCACCGGCGCCTACGCGCGCGTGCGTAAACAGTTCGATACCTCGATCGGTAAGTTCGAAGGGGTCGAGGAGGCCCTGGCGCGTATCGGGGGGCTTACCTATATGATGGAAGCGGGCCGCATGCTGACGCTGTGTGGACTCGATAGCGGCGAAAAGCCTTCGATAATCACCGCGATCCTGAAGTGCTACAACACCGAGCAGATGCGCCAGGTCGTCAATGACGCGATGGACATCCACGGGGGACGGGGGATCTGTATGGGGCCTTCGAACTATATCGCACGCCCCTATCAAACGCTTCCGGTCGGGATAACCGTCGAGGGAGCGAATATCCTGACACGCAGTATGATTATTTTTGGTCAGGGCGCGATTCGCTGTCATCCTTTTCTCGTTGCCGAAATGGAAGCGGCGACTCAGTCCGACAGCGCTGGTGCCGAGAATGCTTTCGACCGGGCGCTGCGCGGTCATGCGGAGTATTTTTTAACCAATTTTTGCCGTGCTTTGGTTTTTGGCATCAGCGCCAGCCACCTGGCGCCAGCGCCCTATCCCGGGCGTATCGGCAGTTACTACAAGCGACTCGGCCAGATGAGTGCCGCCTTCGCGGTGATCTCCGACCTCGTGCTGATGATTCTGGGCGGCTCGTTCAAGCGCAAGGAAAAGCTTTCGGGCCGTTTTGCCGATGCGTTGTCATACATGTTTTACGCCTCCGCGGTGCTGAAAAAATTCGATGCGGACGGACAGCCGAGGAGTGACCTGCCGCTGGTGGAATGGTCGGCGAAGCACTGCCTCTACCAGATACAGATAGCGCTCGACGAAATCCTGCGTAATTTCCCGATCAAGTGGCTCGGAGTGCTGGTACGGCATACCATATTCCCGTTGGGTCTCAGTTTGCGTCAACCCAATGACGGGCTCTGTCATCGAGTCGCGGCGCTGCTGATCAGGCCCGGCGAGGCGCGAGATCGATTGACAGACGGTATTTATATCAGTAATGATCCAGATGATATTACCGGTTGTCTCGAAGACGCCCTCGTGAAGGTGATCGAGGCGGAACCTGTCGAAAGGCGTCTGCGCCACGATCGGATTACCCAGCACGGCCTCGAGGATTACGCGCAATGGGTTGCTAGGATCCTGGATGCGGGCGAGATTAGCGACGCGGAGGCCGGTATTCTGCTGCGGGCCCGCGAGGCGACAGCGCGGGTCGTCATGGTCGACGATTTCACGCCGGAACAATTGGCGGGTAGGGCGATCGTGGAAAATGCGTCACCGGAATCGGTTAAAAAAGCCGTCAGCAAAACGGTGAAAAAGAAGGCCGCGGCGACCGCAAAAGCCGCGCCGAATAAGAAGCGGGCGACAGGCACGACAACGTGAAAACTCGGCCCCGCTCGAAGACAAGCCCGTTGCCGGGTAGGGGGAATAAATGGAGAAGGTCTGGCTAAAAAACTATCCTCCCGGGGTTCCGGAGGAGATCGAGCTCGATACCTACCAGTCGATTAACGACGTGTTCGAGCAGGCGGTCGAACGCTTCGGCGACAAGCCCTGCTTCAGCAACCTGGGTACGACGCTTTCCTACGATGACATGGATCGCTATACCGATCAGCTGGCGAGTTATCTGCAAAGCCTGCCGGGTATGGCCAAGGGGGACCGGGTGGCGATCATGATGCCCAACGTGTTACAGAATCCGATTGCGATTTTTGCGACCCTGCGCGCCGGTTTTACCGTGGTCAATACCAACCCCCTGTACACCCCGCGAGAGCTCAAGCACCAACTGGTGGACGCGGGCGCCAAGGCAATCATCGTCGTGGAAAATTTTTGCCATACCCTCGAGGAGGTTATCGAGCAGACCCCGGTTCGGCACGTCGTTACCACGCAACTCGGAGACATGCTACATTTCCCGAAGTCGCTGATCGTCAACCTGGTAGTCAAGTACGTAAAGAAAATGGTGCCGGCGTTCAGCCTGCCCGGACGGGTCGGTTTCAAGGACGCTCTCGCGCAAGGCTCTGCCCGGCGCCACGCGACGGTCGCCTGCGGTCACGAGGACCTGGCATTCCTGCAGTATACCGGCGGCACCACCGGGGTCGCCAAGGGCGCCATGCTTACCCATGGCAACATGATCGCTAACATGCAGCAGGCATCTTCGTGGATCAAGAATGCCGTCGAGGAGGGTAGCGAGGTGATAATTACCGCGCTGCCGCTCTATCACATTTTCTCGTTGACCGCCAACTGCCTGACCTTCATGAAGATCGGCGCACTCAATTACCTGATAACCAATCCCCGCGATATGCCGGGCTTCGTCAAGGAGCTGCAGGGGCTCAGATTTACCGCGATAACCGGGGTCAATACTTTGTTCAACGGGTTGATGAATACTCCTGGATTCGAAAAAATCGATTTCGGGCCGTTAAAGGTATCGCTGGGAGGCGGCATGGCGGTGCAGCAGCCGGTGGCCGAGCGCTGGCAGAAGCTAACCGGGATACCACTTCTCGAGGCCTATGGCCTGACCGAGACGTCACCGGCGGTTTGCATCAACCCGCTGAACCTGAAGGAATATAACGGCAGCATCGGGTTGCCGGTACCGTCGACCGAGGTTTCGATTCAGGACAGCGAAGGCAGGCTGCTGCCGCAGGGCGAGACCGGCGAAATGTGCGTCCGCGGACCGCAGGTAATGAAGGGCTATTGGCAGCGCCCCGAGGAGACCGCCAAGGTCATCTCCGAGGACGGCTGGCTGAAAACGGGCGATGTCGCGCAAATGGATGAACAGGGATATTTCCGCATTGTCGACCGTCTCAAGGACATGATCCTGGTGTCGGGCTTCAACGTGTTTCCCAACGAGATAGAGGCCGTCATCGCCAGCCACGACGGCGTACTGGAGGTCGGCGTTATCGGCGAACCCGATGAAGACTGCGGCGAAGTCGTCAAGGCGGTTATCGTCAAGAAGGATCCGGAGCTGGATGAGGCTGCCATTGTCGAGCACTGTCGCAAGTATCTAACCGGATATAAAGTCCCGAAAATAATCGAGTTTCGCGACGAACTCCCCAAGACCAATGTGGGCAAGATATTGCGTCGGGAACTGAGATAGCGGGCTCTCTCTCGGCAATCTTGGATATCGTCAGGGGAAGCCGAAGATTCTTGTGAACAGTGTTCCCGCCGTGTTTTGCGGCATTCGGCGGTCCGATAAACCGGCTGCCGCCAATCCCGAGTTGCGCGATAGCTGCGACCGGCTCGCGCCTCGGCCGCGGGCCGTGCCGAACCGAAGCGCGCGGGGAGAAATGATCTTACCCCGGGAAGCACAAAGGCCAGGCGCTGGTCAGTATCCGCTGATCTTCGCGTGCTGCGGTTTGGTTTCTTCGAAGCGCTGCATTTGTTCCTCGCTGGCGCTGGTTTGATGATCCCGTTTCCAGTCGTCGATACTCATGCCGTAAACAAAATGCTGGGCTTGTGCATAATCGAAATCCGGGTCCTGTATTTTGGCCGCGGCGGAATACCATTTGGACAGGCAGTTGCGGCAAAATCCCGCTAGATTCATCAGGTCGATATTCTGTACGTCAGTGCGCTGCTGCAGGTGGGCGACCAGTGCGCGAAACGCCGCTGCTTCGGCCCGGGTTTGCTGTTCTTTGGTCATGACTTTTGACTCACCTATAATGAGCCGGAGTTTTTAACAAAAATTTCCCATGCCGGCAATCGATATAAATAGCTGGATCTCCGCGCTGCTGGAGCAGTTGCAGCACAATCGGCAACGTCAGCTGGTCGCACTGGTAGGACCCCGCGACTGGTGCGACGCCCGGCTTGCCGCCCTGGCTGCCCTGGACGAGGCGATACAGGTGCTGTCGAATCGAGGTCTGTTGGCCGCGGCAATACCGTTCAGCAAGGCCGATGCCTGCCTCGGTAGCGAAGCGAGACTGGTCGTGCTGGATCTGTTCGATGGCCTCAATCCCGACGTATTGTGCATCGCCGGGGGGCTGGTGCGAGCTGCCGGAGTGCTGGTCGTCATGTCGCCCAGCATCGAGGACTGGGATTTGCATGCGGACCGCTATGCCTGCTGGCAGGATGGCAAACGGTCTTCGACGCCGGCATTTGCCGGGTATTTTTTCGACGCCCTGCAAACAGATCAACAGACCGGCATCGTGCTGACACCCGACTCTTCGACGCATCTGCCGCCGCCGCTGCCGGTGCTGCAGCCCACGATCATTCGTAATGGCGTGACCGACGAACAGGCAGAAATTCTGCAGCGAACCGAGCAATGGGCGGCGGCGAATCAGGCCGGCATCGTGCTGATCAGCGCCGATCGCGGTCGCGGCAAGAGCACCTGCCTCGGCCTGCTGGTCGCCCGGTTACAATCCCGATTTTCGATACTGGTATCGGCGAAATCGAGGCAGACCGCAGCCGCGTTGCTGCGACAGGCACCCGACGTCGAATTCGTCGCTCCCGATCGGCTGCTGCAGCAATGCCCGCCTGCCGAGCTGCTGGTTATCGATGAAGCGGCGATGATTCCACAGCCGCTGCTGCGGCAGCTGACCCGGCTGTATCCCCGCATTGTGATGGCGACGACCAGTGGCGGCTACGAGGGTACCGGGCAAGGTTTCATGTTGCGTTTCGTGGCCGATCTGGAAGGCCATGAACTGTTGCGTTTACGACTCGAGAAGCCGGTGCGCTGGTGCGACGGAGACCGGCTCGAGGCATGGCTCGGCCAGACCCTGATGCTGAATCCGGAAACCGGAAACGGTGATGCCAACACGGAACCGGTAGCAGCTTGCGAGCTGCAGTTGCTGACTGGGCCGGGGGCGCGTGACTCGTTGCCGCTGCTGCGCCAGGTTTACGCCCTGCTGAACTCCGCCCATTACCGTACGCGACCGTCGGACCTGCGTATGTTGATGGAAAATCCCGATCTGGTGCTCATTCTGGCGCGCTGCCAGCAGCGCGTCGTCGGAGTCGTCATGTTGAACCGCGAAGGGGGATTCGAACTGTCGCTGTGCGAGGAAATTTTTCTTGGTCGCAGGCGACCACGGGGGCACCTGCTGGCACAGATGCTAACCGCGCAGGCCGGGGTAAGGCATTTTGCCAGCTATCGCGGCCTGCGCGTGCAGCGAATCGCGGTTGCCACCGCGTACCGGCGCCAGGGGCTGGGGACGAGGTTGATCGAGAGGGCGATGCAGTATGGGCGCGATAACTCGATGCATTATCTCGGCGCCAGTTTCGCGCTCGATCCGCAAACCCTCGCTTTCTGGCGTCAGGCGCATTTCACGCTGGTGCATATTAGCTACGCCCAGGGCAAGTCCAGCGGCAATCACTCGGTCGTCGTGATCAGGCAGATCTCGCGACAACTCGATCGCGATATCGAAATACTGCAGCAACGGATACAACTGCACCTGGCCACCTGGATGACCCAGTTTTTGCAGACCATGGATGCGGACCAGGTTTCGGCACTGCTGCGCTTTGCCGGTTACGATGCGATGGCCGGCGAGCTCGAACAACAGGAAGTCGAAGCTTTCGCAGGTGGCAACAAGCCTTTCGAGCTCAGTTTCGCGAGCCTGCAGAAATATGTCATGGGCTGCATCGCCAGATCGTCGCTGCCGCCCGACCGACTATTAATCGAAAAGGCGGTGCAAAACCGCGACTGGAAGTTACTCGAACGGGAGTCTGGTGCGGAAGGCCGCCGGCAATTGCAGCAGCGCCTGCGTCGTCTTGTCGAAGCCTTGATGAAAGCCTGTTAACATGAGCGCAGCAAGCGAGGTCAACATGCAGCAGGATATCATCGAATTCTGGTTTTCGGACGAAACCCGCAAGGTCTGGTTCAACTCCACGCCAGAATTCGACCAGCTTGTGCGCGAGCGCTACCTGGGGACCTGGGAGCAGGCGGGTCGCGGAGAACTCGATCACTGGATGCAAAGCGCAGAAGGCTGCGTCGCGCTGGTTATCGTGCTCGACCAGTTTCCGTTGAACATGTTCCGGGGTGACGCGCAAGGCTTCGCCACCGAGGCCCGGTCGCGGGACGTCGCCCGTATCGCGATAGAACGCGGCTTCGATAAACTGCTCGGTGCAGACATGAAAGCGTTTCTCTACTTACCGTTCATGCATAGCGAGAATCTCGAGGACCAGGATCTGGCCCTGACGCTGTTCGATCAACCGGGGCTCGAGTCGAATCTGCGCTTTGCGCATCACCACCACGACATCGTGGCGCGTTTCGGCCGCTTCCCGCATCGCAATGCCGCACTCGGGAGAACCAGCACCGCGGCGGAGATTGAATACCTGGATTCGAAGGAAGCTTTCACCGGCTGAAACTTCGGATGCGCGAGCAGATCAATCAGTATATCTGGAGCTACAACGCCTGCGACAGAGAGGCTCCGCGTTCGGCCTGGCGCCACTTTCTGCAAATAGCCGCGATGGTGGTGCGCGATCTGATGGGCGGCATGATCACGCTGCGCGCGATGAGTCTGGTGTATACCACGCTGCTGTCGATGGTGCCGTTGCTCGCGGTAAGCATCTCGGTACTAAAAGGATTCGGGGTGCATGACCAGCTCGAGCCTGCGCTGGCCGGCATACTCGCGCCACTGGGCGAGCAAAGCCTCGAAATCAGCGCCCGTATCGTCGGTTTCGTCGAGAACATGAAGATCGGGGTGCTGGGTGCGCTGGGCCTGGCGCTGTTGATTTACACGGCTGTCTCGCTAATTCAAAAAATCGAGGAGGCGTTTAACCATACCTGGCATCTGCAGGGCAGCCGCAGCCTGATGCAGCGTTTCAGCGATTACCTGAGCGTCATCATGGTCGGGCCGGTGCTGGTCTTTGCCGCGGTTGGCATCACCGCTTCCCTCGGCAGCAACCAGTTCGTCGAGTTCCTGAACGCCCTGCCATATATGAACAACCTGCTGTGGCTTGTTGGCAAGTTACTGCCATTCGTGCTGGTGATTGCTGCCTTCACATTTATCTATCTGCTGGTGCCCCATACCCGGGTTCATCTGCGCTCGGCGCTTTACGGCGCCGTCATAGCGGGCCTGCTGTGGCAAACCTCGGGCATCGCCTTTACGTCGTTGGTGGCTGGTTCTACCAGGTACACGGCGATTTATTCGGGATTTGCCATCCTGCTGGTGTTCATGATCTGGCTTTACCTGAGCTGGGTCATCCTGCTGATCGGCGCCAGCCTCGCCTTTTATCACCAGCATCCGGAGTGCCTGAAATGGGACAATATCGATGTTAATCTGAGCAGTCGCATGCGTCACCAGCTCGCGCTGCAGGCGATGGTCGGTATCGCGCGCGCGCACGACAGGCAGATCGATTTGATCCCCAGTCTCGAAAATCTCGCCGCTTACCAGCAGGTACCGACCGGGGTATTACGGCGCATTCTGGATGCGCTGCAGGAAGACGGATTGATACGGCAGTCGGCGGACAGTCCGCCGCGCTATCTACCTGCCGCCTCGTTGCAGCGAATTCGTCTTGTCGATATCCTGCGCAGTGCCCACGAGGCCGAGGGTAAAGGTAATAGCGACTATTGCATTGATGACCAGGTATCGGCGTTACTGAAGGGGCTGGAGCAGACGGTAGCAGCGCACCTGGGCGATCAGACCCTGGCCGATTTTTTACTCAAGTACGAGGATCTAACGCGACATGAAGATAGTCTCGTTTAACGTAAACAGCCTGCGTCGACGCCTGCATCAATTGCAGAGCGTAATCGACAAGCATGCGCCGGAATTCATCGGCCTGCAGGAAACCAAGGTGCAGGACCAGGAGTTCCCGCTGGACGCGATCGGCGAGATGGGTTACCGGGCGAT
>JAOTTY010000033.1 GCA_029864185.1 Gammaproteobacteria bacterium | reverse complement strand
CGCCGGGTTCGCGGGTCAGAATTGCCGACTGGCCCGCATCGCTAAGCGACTGCAGCAGTCTGCGGGTCTGTACGCCCTTGCCCGAACCATCGACGCCATCGATGACTATCATTTTGTTTTGCTGGGGGAGTCTGGTCACGACGCTAGCCCGAATATTGCGCTAGTGTCTCGGAGGTTGACGCAGGAAACCCAGGGCCAGTGGTACCTGGACAGGTCAGAGTCGAGACAGGCATCGGACCGGTTACAAACGGTGGCTTCGCATTTGGCACGACAGGTTTAAATATAGTCAACTTATTCAATACGTTATTCTCAGGACCGAATCCGACTGGTGCAATATTCGGGCTAGTCTCATGCCTTTGTCAATTTGCCCGGCCGTTCAGCTGATAACGCTGGACGGCGGCATTATGTTCTTCCAGCGTCTCCGAAAAATGATGTGTGCCGTCGCCCTTGGAAACGAAATATAGCGCCTTCGTCTGCGCCGGATGCAGTGCCGCACGAATCGCGTCGAGACCGGGCAACGCGATCGGCGTGGGCGTCAATCCTGCACGCAGGTAGGTATTATACGGCGTGTCTTTTTTCAAATCCCGGAAACGTATGTTGCCGTCGAAATTTTCGCCGAGCCCGTAAATGATGGTCGGATCGGTTTGCAGGCGCATGTTGCGACGCAGGCGCTCGGTAAACACGGCGGCGATCAGCGGGCGCTCGAAAGCGGCGCCGGTTTCCTTCTCGATGATTGAGGCCAGTATCAGGGCCTCGTAACTCGATTTCAACGGCAGGTCGCCATCGCGTTGACTCCATTCCCGCTCGAGGTGTTGCTGCATTACCTCGTAGGCTCGCCGCAGGAAGTCGATGTCGCTGGTGCCCCTCGGAAAGCGATAAGTATCCGGGAAAAACATGCCCTCCGGATGCTGATCGGGATAGCCGATCACCGCCATGATTTCCTGATCGGTCTTGTCCGCAAGTTCATGCTCCAAGACCGGGTCCTGCGCGATGGCATCGAGCATTTGTCGGAACGACCAGCCCTCGATGACGGTAAGACTGTATTGAATCGAACTGCCGCTGGTAAAGGTGTCGAGCAGGTCGCCGGGCGTCTGTCCGGCTTCGAGCTTATACTCTCCGGCACGTACCCGGGTTTCGACACCCTTGAGCTTTGCCAGCAGTATGAATAGCCAGGGATCGTCGATGATCTTCTGCAGGCTCATTTCCTGGGCGATGGTCTTGATATTACTGCCCGGCTTGATCTGGAAAACCGTCGCTTCCGGAGGCGGGTTTATCGCGTTGTGCTGGAAGCTTAGCAATTGAAACACCAGCACCGCGATTATCAGGAAACTGCCTAACAGGACCCAGGTGATCAATATTTTTATCAACTTCGTCATCGATTCCCGTCAGCAAGGTGGATCAGTGAAGCCCTCTGGATCATCGGATTTCAGACACGGCCGGTACTGAGTATAGCGGGAATCGGGATTCCCACCCTGGCGGCGTAGCGGCGACCGGTAACAGGCTTCAGGCCTGGGCGCAGGTGGCGGCGTCGAGCCCGATACGCTGTCGATTTTGCCATTGATAGGCACGGGACATCGACAGGATCGACTAGATTAACTTGAAAACACAGGTGCCGTTGGTGCCGCCGAAGCCGAAGGAATTGGACATCGAAACCGATAATTTCATCTCTCTTGCGATGTTCGGTACATAGTCCAGGTCACATTCGGGATCCTGATTCTCCAGGTTGATGGTCGGCGGCACCACTTGATCGCGTAGCGCGAGGATCGAGAATATGGCCTCGATGCCACCTGCCGCGCCGAGCAAATGCCCGGTCATCGATTTGGTCGAACTGACGACCAGCTTGTAGGCGTGGTCGCCCAGCGCCAGTTTGACCGCCTTGGTTTCGGCGATATCGCCGGCTGGTGTGGAAGTTCCATGGGCGTTTATGTAATCGACATCGTCGGCGTTGAGCTGCGCATCCTTGAGCGCGTTTTGCATACAGCGTGCTGCGCCTTCGCCGCCTTCCGACGGTGCGGTCATATGGTAGGCATCGCCGCTCATGCCGTAGCCGACCAGTTCACAATAAATACGGGCGCCGCGTTTTTTCGCCATTTCGTATTCTTCGAGCACGACGACACCGGCGCCATCGCCGAGGACGAAACCATCGCGATCGCGATCCCAGGGACGGCTCGCGGCCTCGGGATCGTCGTTGCGTGTCGACAATGCACGCGCCGCGGCGAAGCCACCGACGCCGAGTGCCGAGGTCGCCATTTCGGACGCTCCGGCCACCATGGCATCGGCGTCACCATAGGAAATCATGCGTGCAGCATCGCCGATATTGTGCGCGCCGGTGGTACAGGCGCTGACGATTGAAATATTTGGACCTTTCAATCCCCGCATGATCGACAAATTCCCGGATACCATGTTGATAAGCGAACTGGGGACGAAGAACGGCGATATTTTACGTGGCCCCCCGGCGACAAAGGCATCTCGGTTTTTCTCTATGGAAGGCAGGCCTCCAATGCCCGAACCAATCGCAACACCAATACGTTCGGCATTTTCTTCGGTAACCTCCAGCCCGGAGTCTTCCAGTGCCTGGATACCGGCGGCAATCCCGAAATGGATAAACGTATCCATCTTTTTGATGTCCTTTACGGGAATGTACTGGGAGGCATCAAAGTCTTTAACCGAACCTGAAATTCTGGTGGAAAAATCACTGGCGTCGAACGCGGTGATCGGTGCGATACCACTCTTCCCGGCAACTATGTTCTTCCAACACTCTTCTACCGTATTGCCAACCGGAGTCAACAATCCGAGCCCCGTTACTACGACACGACGTTTTGACAAGATTTAATCTCCTTAAATTTGTGCTTCTCGGCTAATAAATGAAAATGCCGCTTAACATGCAAGATGGTAAGCGGCATCCTTCGATTCGAGTAACTTTACTATAGGTTAGCGTTGACGTAGTCGATTGCGAGTTGAACACTGGTAATCTTTTCAGCCTCCTCGTCCGGAATCTCCGTTTCGAATTCCTCTTCCAGCGCCATAACCAGCTCTACAGTATCGAGGGAGTCGGCACCGAGATCATCGACGAAGGATGCCTGGTTGGTCACTTCCTCTTCCTTGACGCCTAATTGTTCTGCAACAATTTTTTTCACACGTTCTTCTACAGAGCTCATTTTAAGAGTTTCTCCTGGTTAAAAATTTCGACAACTGGTAAGGGGCGATATTGTATTGAAAAGCCGGTTTAGTTGCCACAAATGGATAAATTTTTTTTTGAGGGTTAATTATTTTATAAATCAATTAGTTACAAAGACTTATTGCGGTTTTGCTTTATGACATATACATTCCGCCGTTAACGTGAATGGTTTCACCGGTGATATAGCCTGCGGCTGGAGATGCCAGAAAAACAACCACTGCGGCGACCTCTTCGGCGGATCCCAGGCGCCGTAACGGGATCTGGCTGGTCAGCGTTTCGCGTTGCTCTGCGGACAGTTCACGCGTCATGTCGGTGTCGATGAAACCCGGCGCGACGGTGTTCACGGTTATGCCTCTGGAGCCAATTTCACGTGCCAGCGATTTGCTGAATCCGACCAGTCCCGCCTTGGCAGCGGCATAGTTGGTTTGCCCGGGATTGCCGGTGGCGCCGACCACTGACGAGATGCTGATGATGCGGCCACCGCGTTTTTTCATCATCGCGCGCAGCACCGACTTGCTCATGCGAAACACCGAACTCAGGTTGGTATTGATTATTTCGTCCCATTGTTCGTCTTTCATCATCATCAGCAGGTTATCCCGGGTTATGCCGGCGTTGTTTACCAGGATATCGGGCGCGCCGTAAGCATCCGACACCTGCTTCAGGCATTGAGTCACCGAAGCGGAGTCGGCGACATCGAGAACCATGCCGCCACCCTTGACCTTGTTGGTGGCCAAAGCCTCGCTGATACTGTCGGCGCCGTGCTGGCTGGTTGCGGTTCCTATGACCGTCGCATTTTCCGCACCTAGCGCCAGCGCGATGGCGCGACCGATTCCACGGCTGGCGCCGGTTACGAGTGCAATTTGATCCGATAGCATGTTAGCTCTCCCCGAGAGATTGTTGTGTACTGGCCAGGGATTCGGCGTCGAAAATCGCGAACGACTGCAGCGTTTTTTCGATGCGCCGCGTCAGTCCGGTCAATACCTTTCCGGGACCGCATTCGATGAGCCCCCCTACTCCCTGCCGCTGCATTGCCAGCACGCTGGAGACCCATTTTACCGGCTGGTACAGCTGCAGCGCCAGGCGTTGCCTGATCTCGTCCGGCGAAGCCGCCACCTCCGCGTTCTGGTTGTGTACCACCGGCACTTGCGGCATGCGAATGTCGAGCTTGTCGAGCTCGATGGCAAGCCCTTCCGCCGCCTGCTGCATCAACGAGCAGTGTGACGGCACGCTCACCGGCAACGCCAGCACTCGCCTGGCGCCAAGTTCCCGGGCGTGCTCCATCGCCGCTTCGACTGCTGCCATATCGCCCGCTATGACGACTTGTCCGGGTGCGTTGAAATTGACCGCTTCGACGACGCCCTTGTCGACCAGCGCGCAGGCCTTGACGACATCGTCGTCGGCGAGGCCGATGATTGCCGCCATCGCACCGTGACCGGGCGCCACGGCCGACCGCATTAACTGACCGCGGCGCGCGACCAGCCGAACCGCGTCGGCAAGCTCGAGGCTACCGGCGCAAACCAGCGCGGTATATTCTCCGAGGCTATGTCCCGCCATCATCGTCGCGGCCGGCATTTCATGTTCCGAGCTGACGATTTGCCAGCATGCCACACCGGCGCAAAGCATCGCCGGCTGGGTAATCTCGGTTTGATTCAGCCGCTCCTCGGGGCCCTCGCTGACCAGCTTCCACAGGTCGTATCCGAGGCTGTCCGACGCCTGCTGGTAAATGTCGATAACGCTTGACTGGTGGTCATTCCATGCGCTCATCATGCCAACCGATTGCGACCCCTGGCCGGGGAATATATAGGCGAAGTCTGTCATGTTAGCGATACGAATTGAAAAACATCGGGATAGTAGCATAGCAACCTGGCGCGCGTTACCGGCTCTATTGATATACCTGGTAAATAATGGATAATGTCGCGCTTTAAACCAAGAGCGAGATTATGCCAAAAGGCGATCACATAGAGATGCGCGGGGTGGTGAAAGATACTTTACCCAACACCATGTTTCGCGTCGAGCTCGAAAATGGACATGTCGTCACGGCCCACATTTCCGGCAAGATGCGCAAGCACTATATTCGAATACTGACTGGCGACACCGTGACCGTGGAGCTGACTCCTTACGATCTCACCAAGGGGAGAATCACCTTCCGCGAGCGATAGGCTCGCTAGTCGGCGATAGCGTCTTCCTTCTTCTTACTCGTTTTCACGACCTGGCAGTGCAAGCTGCCATCCTTGATATCGATCTTGACCCTGCCGCCTCCGGTCAGTTGACCGAACAGTAATTCGTCGGCAAGCACCTGCTTGATTTCATCCTGGATAACACGCGCCATTGGCCGCGCGCCCATCTTCGGATCGTAACCTTTTTCGGCTAGCCAGCGGCGCGCCGCATCGCTGACCGTCATGCTGACCTTTTTCGCTTCGAGCTGCGATTCGAGCTCGATCAGGAACTTGTCCACGACGTTCAGAATGACGTTGGTATCTAGCGCCTTGAACTGGATGATAGCGTCGAGACGATTTCTGAATTCCGGGGTAAAGGTCTTCTTGATTGCCTCCCCTGCGTCCAGCGTATGATCCTGCAAGGTAAAGCCCATCGAGGCGCGGCTCATCTGCTCGGCGCCGGCATTGGTCGTCATTACCAGGATGGTATTGCGGAAATCTGCCTTGCGGCCGTTGCTGTCGGTCAGCGTACCGCTATCCATAACCTGGAGCAACAGGTTAAACACGTCCGGGTGCGCCTTTTCGATTTCGTCGAGCAGCACCACCGAGTAAGGATGCTTGTTGAGTTCCTCGGTTAACAGGCCGCCCTGGTCGTAACCGACATAACCCGGCGGCGCACCGATCAATCTCGACACGGTGTGTCTTTCCATGTACTCGGACATGTCGAAGCGAATAAGCTCGATACCCATGATCATGGCGATCTGCCGGCACACCTCGGTTTTGCCAACGCCGGTCGGACCGGAAAACAGAAAGGAGCCCACCGGTTTCGATTCGCGGCCCAGCCCGGAACGCGACATTTTGATGGCCGCGTCCAGCGCCTTGATCGCTTCGTCCTGGCCAAACACGACCCGCGACAGGTTCTTGCCGAGGTTTTTAAGCATATCCAGATCGGAAGTGCTGACCGTATTTGCCGGGATACGCGCAATCTTGGCGACGATATTTTCGATGTCGTGGATGCCGATGGTCTTCTTGCGCTGCTTCGGCGGTTGCAGACGACGCAGCGCCCCGGCTTCGTCGATAACGTCGATAGCCTTGTCGGGCAGGTGGCGATCATTGATGTAGCGGGACGCGAGTTCGGTCGCCTTGCGCAACGCCTGCAGCGTGTACTTGACGTTATGATGTTCCTCGAAACGCGATTTCAGCCCCTTGAGAATGAGGTAGGTTTCCTCGGTACTGGGCTCGGGAACGTCGATTTTCTGGAAGCGGCGCGCGAGCGCGCGGTCTTTTTCGAAAATACCGCGAAACTCCGCGTAGGTGGTCGAACCGATGCACTTGATATCACCGTTCGCGAGCACCGGTTTGATCAGGTTTGATGCATCCATAACCCCACCGGAAGCAGAACCGGCACCGATGATGGTGTGGATCTCGTCGATGAAAAGTATCGATCCGGGTTCCCGCGTGAGCTGGCCGATCACGGCTTTGAGGCGTTTTTCGAAGTCACCGCGATACTTGGTCCCGGCAACCAGAGCGCCGAGGTCGAGAGAATAAACCGTGCTGTCGAGCAGCAGTTCCGGCACTTCTTCTTCGACGATCTTGCGCGCCAGGCCCTCGGCGATGGCGGTCTTGCCAACGCCCGCTTCGCCCACCAGCAGCGGATTATTTTTGCGGCGCCGGCATAAGGTCTGAATAATACGCTCGATCTCGTGATCACGTCCGATCAACGGATCGATTTTGCCCGAATAGGCCATTTCGTTGAGATTGACCGCGAACTTTTCCAGAGGGTTGGCGCTTTCCTGGTCGCCCGGCAGGGCCTCGGCTTCGTGCGTGAAGGTTTCCTCCTCGCTTTCCTCGTTAATTCGCGTGATGCCATGCGAGAGGTAATTGGTAACATCGAGCCGCTCGATGTTGTGCTTGTTGAGGAGGTACACCGCGTGCGAGTCCTGTTCGGAGAAAATCGCCACCAGCACGTTGGCGCCTGAGACTTCACCGTTGCCAGAGGATTGCACGTGGAAAAGAGCGCGCTGCAGCACACGTTGAAATCCCAGTGTCGGCTGTGTATCCCGATCTTCGTCCGCCATCAGCAGGGGGGTATTCTGGTCCACGAAAATTTCCAGCTCGGTCTTCAGCAACTGCACGTTTCCGCCGCAGGCCTCGATTACCGCGATCGCGGCGTCGTTGTCGGTAAGCATTAATAGCAAATGCTCAACGGTAATGAACTCGTGGCGCTTTTCGTTGGCGTCGTGAAAAGCCTTGTTCAGTGATTGTTCCAGTTCTTTGTTAAGCATTTTGTCGGTTTCGAGGCTAGGGCTTGTGGTTACAAATATAGTCGATTTGACCTTGAATGTGACCTAAATGTTCGAACGATTTTCAAAATTTCGGTCGCGTCCAATGGTTCAGCTTTCTTCCATGTCGCACAGCAACGGGTGCTTGTTTTCGCGGGCGTAGCTGTTGACCGCGGTAACCTTGGTTTCGGCAATATCTCGGGTGTAGATACCGCACACGCCTTTACCGGTTTTGTGCACGTTCAGCATGATACGGGTCGCATTCTCCCGGTTGTGTCCGAAAATTGCTTCGAGAACGTGCACGACGAACTCCATGGGAGTGTAATCGTCGTTGAGTAAAATGACCTTGTAAAGCGGCGGTTTCTTTAGTTTTGGGCGGGTTCGCTCAAGCAGCAGCGTGTCGTCATCATCATTATCGAATTGCTGATTAGACATGATTATGCGTTTTCCATTAACTAAGACTATAAAGGTAATGTCGGGCTTGAAAAAATTCAAGGCTTGGCTATCATTATTTTCGCGCCAGAAATTGTGAATTGGGGCCATACACCTCGAGTTGTAGAAGCGGGTAACATAGGTTTTATCAATCAATTGTAGCCCTAATTTCGAGTTTAACGTCAGCAACGAGTGAGAGGATGAGTCATGCCCACGGGGACAGTCAAGTGGTTTAGCAACGTGAAGGGTTACGGATTCGTAAATACTGACGATGACAAGGAACAAGACATCTTTGCTCATTTTTCCGCGATCGAGATGGACGGCTATAAAAAACTGACCTCGGGGCAGAAAATCGAATTCGAAATCGATGAGGGTCCCAAGGGATTACAGGCCCAGCATATCAGATCGATCAGCAGCTGAAACCGGGAACTTTAGCGAATCGACAGGGTCCAGGTTTCGGTTATTACCCTCCTTAAGCAGTAACATCAGATCAAGCCGGAGCAGCGCTGCTCCGGCTTGTTTTTTTATTAACGACCGCCCTTTCTGATGTATAATCGCGCGCTCCAATAAAAACTCGCGACCAGGGGCTAAAAATGAGTTACCAACACATCAAGATACCTTCCGAGGGCCAGCCGATTACCGCCAACGAAGATCTGAGCCTGAACGTTCCGGACAACCCGGTGATACCCTATATCGAAGGAGATGGTATCGGGATCGATATCTCCCCGGTCATGATCAAGGTGGTCGATGCCGCGGTGGAAAAGGCTTATCAGGGCAGCAAAAAGATTTCCTGGATGGAGATTTTCGCGGGAGAAAAGGCAACCTCGATCTATGGCGAGGATGACTGGTTACCCGATGAAACCCTGGCGGCGATGCAGGACTATATCGTTTCCATCAAGGGACCTCTGACAACCCCGGTGGGCGGCGGCATTCGCTCGCTCAACGTGTCGATTCGCCAGCGGCTGGATCTGTATGCCTGCGTCCGGCCGGTGCGATACTTCAAAGGTATCGAAACCCCGTTAAAGCGGCCCGAAGACACCAACATGGTCATCTTCCGGGAAAACACCGAGGACATATATGCGGGCATAGAATGGGAAGCCGGCAGCCCGGAAGCGCAGAAAGTAATTCGCTTCCTGACCGAGGAAATGGACGTCACCAGCATTCGCTTTCCGGCAACTTCCGCAATCGGGGTTAAACCGGTGTCGTCCGAGGGTACCCGACGCCTGGTGCGCAAGGCTTTTCAATACGCGATCGACAACGATTGCGGTTCGGTGGCCCTGGTGCACAAGGGTAATATCATGAAATACACCGAGGGCGGATTTCGTAACTGGGGTTACGAACTGGCCAGGGAACTCTACGGCGCCGAGGAAATCGGTGGCGGCCCCTGGTGCGAATTCAAGAATCCGAAAACTGGTAAAACGATAACCGTAAAGGATGTGATCGCCGACAATTTCCTGCAGCAGATCGTGACCCGACCGACGGAATACGAGGTCATCGCGACGTTGAACCTGAATGGCGATTATATTTCCGACGCGTTGGCCGCGCAGGTCGGCGGCATCGGTATCGCCCCGGGCGCCAATATCGCGGATACCGTCGGCGTGTTCGAGGCAACGCACGGCACTGCACCCAAGTATACCGGTCTCGACAAGGTCAACCCGGGTTCGATCATACTCTCTGCGGAAATGATGCTGCGTTACATGGGCTGGGCAGAAGCTGCCGACCGGGTCATCAAGGGCATGGAAGGCGCAATCGGTGCCAAACAGGTGACTTACGACCTGGCGCGCAACGAACCCGACGCGACCGAGCTTAGCAGCTCGGCATTCGGTGCGGCGGTGATCAGCTATATGGATTGAGCGGAAGCTCGCCTTCTAGGGCAGTTCGATACGATGCAACCCGTTATCGCGGATGATACGGGCCGAGATTTCTTCAACCGACATCTGCGACGTGTTGATGTGGTTGATATGATGCCGCAGGTACATTTGCTCGACCGCGCGTAACTCGTAGCGACACTGTTTGAGCGAGGCGTAACGACTGTTGGGTCGTCGTGCCTGGCGTATGGTTACCAGTCTGTCCAGGTCGGTGGTGAGACCATAAAGGCGTTCCGTGAAAGGCCGCACCGGCTCGGGCAGGCCCTCCGACTCCATGTCCTCCTCGGTAATCGGATAATTTGCCGCCTTGATGCCGAACTGCAGCGCCAGAAAAAGGCAGCTCGGCGTCTTGCCGGAGCGCGATACCCCGATCAGGATGATATCGGCCTGGTCATAGGTTTGAGTTCTGCTGCCATCGTCATGGGCCATGGCGTAATCGATGGCATCGATGCGCGACTCGTAAATTGTCTGATTCACGGTACGGTGGGACTGACCGGGTTGATGATGCTGCGAGGCCAGCAGGTTTTCCATGCGTGGCAGTATCTCGCCAAAGGGATCGATTACCAGCGCTTTGGTCTGGGTGACAATCTTCATCAGGTCGGGGTCGGCCATCGTGCAGATCACGATTGGCAGCTGTTTCGCGTCGTCGCCGCAGCGATTGATTTCGTCGCTGACCACGCGCACCTTTTCGGGCGTATCGACAAACGGGACCGTATGGGTTTCGAAATGATGATCCGGGAACTGCGCGAGTAAACTCATGCCAAGGGTTTCCGCGGTGATCGCGGTACCGTTCGATAGAAAGTACACCTGGCGCTTGGATGCCTGCATTTTAACCGGTTGTTCCTCGATTTAGCCTCGGTTTCAAACCGATATACTAGTATAATTCCTGCCGATAAATAACTAAGATCGTCACATCGAGAGAATCCTTATGTCAGAAAGAATCGTCCCGCTGGATCAACTGAGAATGGGCGACGTTGCCCGGGTCGGCGGCAAGAATGCCTCGCTGGGAGAAATGATCGGTGAGCTCGGGGACCTCGGGGTCGAAGTGCCCGGCGGTTTTGCAACCACCGCCAGCGCCTTTAACGATTTTCTCGATCAAGCCGGTATCCGTGGCAGGATACATGACAGGCTCGATGCACTGGATACCGATGACGTGCGCGAACTCGCCGCCGTGGGCAAGGAAATCAGGGGCTGGATCATGGAGTCTCCCCTGCCCGCCGAACTGCAACAGGAAATTGTCAGGGCCTACGAAGCGATGTCCGTGAACGGCAAGGAAGCGACGGTCGCGGTGCGCTCCTCCGCCACCGCGGAAGATCTGCCCGATGCGTCTTTCGCCGGGCAACAGGAAACCTATTTGAATATCAGCGGCATCGAGCAGGTGCTGCAGGCGATCAAGCTGGTATACGCATCGCTGTTCAACGACAGGGCAATCTCCTACCGCGTTCACCAGGGCTATACGCATGCCGAGGTCTCGTTGTCGGCCGGCGTACAGCGCATGGTGCGCAGCGACCTTGCCGCCAGCGGCGTCATGTTCAGCATCGATACCGAGTCGGGATTCGAGGACGTGGTGTTTATTACCAGTAGCTACGGCCTCGGCGAAACCGTGGTGCAGGGAGCGGTCAACCCGGACGAGTTTTACGTCTACAAGAAAAACCTGGAAAGTGCCAAGCGCAGTATCCTGCACAAGAATCTCGGCAGCAAGCTGATCAAGATGATTTACGCGGACGCCGATACCGCGAATAATGCGATCCAGACGACCGACGTCGATCCGGTCGAGCGGCGACTGTTTTCAATCGACGATGACGATATCCATGCGCTCGCCAGGATGGCGGTGACTATCGAAAAGCATTATGGCCGACCGATGGATATCGAATGGGCCAAGGACGGCGAGAACGGTCAGCTCTATATCGTGCAGGCGCGCCCGGAAACGGTGCAGTCCCGGGCCGGCCAGGTAATCGAGCGCTACCAGCTGAAGCAAAAGTCAGAGGTGCTGGTCAGTGGGCGCGCAGTCGGCAACCGCATCGGCCAGGGTCCGGCCAAGGTCATCAACGATTTATCGCAGATGGACCAGATCGAAGACGGCGACGTGCTGGTTACCGATATGACCGACCCCGACTGGGAACCAATCATGAAGAAGGCCTCAGCCATCGTGACCAACCGCGGCGGCCGGACCTGCCATGCCGCGATCATTGCGCGCGAGCTCGGCATCCCGGCGCTGGTGGGCACCGGCAGCTGCACCGAGGATATCAAGCACCAGAGCGATGTCACAGTCTCCTGTGCCGAGGGAGATACCGGCTACGCCTACGCGGGGTTGCTCGAATACGAACACCTTTGTCACGAGCTTTCGAAAATGCCGCAAATACCGGTCAAGATATCGATGAACGTCGGCAATCCCGAACGTGCCTTCACCTTTTCGCGGCTGCCACACGCGGGCGTCGGTCTCGCGCGTCTGGAATTCATTATCAGTAACACGATCGGTATCCATCCGCGCGCGCTGCTCGAGTTCGATACGATGGACGGCAGACTGCAGCAGGAGATCAGGCACAAAATTTCCGGCTACGCCGGGCCTGTCGAATATTACGTGGATAAACTGAGCGAGGGCATTGCAACGCTGGCGGCCGCGTTTGCGCCAGAACGCGTCATCGTGCGCATGTCCGATTTCAAGTCGAACGAATACGCCCATCTGCTCGGGGGCGACGTTTTCGAGCCGCACGAGGAAAACCCGATGCTCGGTTTCCGCGGCGCGTCGCGCTATATCAGCGAGACATTCAAACCCAGTTTCCAACTCGAGTGCGAGGCGATAAAACGGGTGCGCAACGACATGAATCTGAAGAATATCGAGATCATGATCCCATTTGTGCGTACCCTGGGCGAAGCCCGGGCGGTGCACGAATTGCTGGAACAAAACGGTCTCGTGCGCGGCGTCGATGGATTCAGGGTTATCATGATGTGCGAGATCCCGTCGAACGTCATTCTTGCCGACCAGTTTTTGCAGTATTTCGACGGATTTTCGATCGGTTCGAACGACCTGACGCAACTGACACTCGGCCTGGACCGGGATTCGGGCCTGGTTGCCGCGGCTTTCGACGAGCGCGACCCGGCGGTTATGCAACTGTTGAAAATGGCGATCGACGCCTGCCACGCGCAGGATAAGTACGTCGGCATCTGCGGACAGGGACCTTCCGATCATCCCGATCTTGCCGAATGGCTACTGGAGCAGGGTATCACCAGTATTTCGCTGAATCCTGATTCCGTCATCGAAACCTGGTTGTTCATGGCCGAGCAGCTCAAGTCGAATTGAACGATGGCCGAATACGCTGCCCTGAATCACGGTATTTACTGTATCGACGCGCTTTATATCAAGCCGCAAGTGGCGTCTATCTACCTGCTCCGTGATGGTGACGAAGTCGCCATAATCGAGACCGGCACCTGTCATTCGCTTCCCAACCTGCAGGCCTGTCTGGACGAGCTGGGAATCGATGCGTCCCAGGTTCGCTACGTCATACCAACCCATGTCCACCTCGACCATGCCGGCGGCGCCGGAGCGATGATGCGACGGTTCGATCAGGCCAACCTGATAGTGCACCCGCGTGGTGCGCGCCACATGATCGATCCGCAGAAACTGATCGCCGGGACGATCGGCGTCTACGGGCAGGCTAAGTACGAGCGTCTATACGGCAACATCGAGCCGGTCCCCGAGGCGCGCGTCACGATCGCCGAGGACCTGGACCGCTTCAGCCTGAACTCGCGTGAACTGGTTTTTATCGACACGCCGGGGCACGCGCGCCATCACTTCTGTATCTTCGATCAGTCCAGCCAGGGCATGTTTACAGGCGATACCTTCGGCATCAGTTATGCGCCGATGAAACGGCTCGCCAGGGGGCTCATCCCGACCACCCCGCCGACCCAGTTCGATCCGCCGGCACTGCATGACTCGATATCGAGAATCATGAGCTTCGAACCGGAGCGGCTGTACCTGACCCACTACGGCGAGTTTGCAAACCCGGCGGCGCAGCTGGCAAGCTTCGATCGGTGGATCGACGAATATGTCGAAATTTGCGAACTCATGCAACCCGGTGATGCGCTTGCGGAGCGTGAACTGGAAAGCGCGCTAGAGAAATTGACGTTGAACGGACTGGCCGATGGCGACGATCCAGAAAAACTCGCGCGTCTTCTCAGGATGGATATCCGGCTCAACGCCCAGGGTCTCGCGCACTGGAGGAGATATTCGGGACATGGCTGACTCGATCTGGAAACCTCACGCGACGGTTGCTGCGTTGTGCGAGCGCGACGGCAGGTTTTTGCTGGTCAGGGAACGCGTCGGCGATGCCATTGTATACAATCAGCCTGCCGGACACCTTGATCCGGGCGAAACCCTGTTGCAGGCCGTGGTACGCGAAACGCTGGAAGAAACCCGTTATCAATTCACGCCCACTGCGCTGCAGGGAATTTACCGCTTCAATCCCGATGACGATGCCGATACCACCTATATCCGATTCCTGTTTCGCGGTGAGGTCGGCGAGCGCCTGCCGGGTGAGCTCGACAAAGAAATTATCGCCGCCGAATGGTTGAGCTACGAAAAAGTACAGTCCTTGATCGCCCGGCATCGCAGCCCGATGGTAATGCAGTGCATCGACGACTTCTGCAGCGGGCCAGGCTATCCACTCGACGTGATCAGCCGGGATTTTGCCTAGGCATGCGCACGCTTTGCGGTTTGCTGCTTTTGTTCTGTTGCCCGGCGGTGAAGGCTGCACCCCATTTCGTGCATTGCTATGATTATGGCTGTAAGTCTACGCAGGAAATCCGTTACTCCGCGGAGGACTGGCAACAGGTCAGGGCAATATTCGAACAGGCCGATCGTGATCCATTCCGCGAAAAGCAGATGATTCGGCAGGCCGTGGCCCTGATGGAGCGCATCAGCGGCGACATCGCGGGCACCCACCAGGACAAGGCCGCCAATTACGCCGGGGAAGACAGCGTCATGCAAATGGACTGCATCGATGAATCGACTAATACTTTCCAGTACCTGTTGGCGCTGGAGCAGCTGGGGCTGTTAAAATGGCATCGCGTCGACACCAAGCAGCGCCGCATCGTCTGGTTCGTCACCCACTGGACCGCGACCATTAGCGAGGTCGAGACCGGCGCCAGGTTCGCGGTCGATTCCTGGTACCGTGATAACGGTGAAATGCCTTACATACAGCCGCTCGCGGACTGGCGACGTAAACTGGATTTTCCCGCGGCATACAACCCCGAGCTGGCGCCCGAACAGGCTAGATTACAACCATGAGCGGCGGCGAAAAAATTATCGTGGGAATGTCCGGAGGCGTCGATTCTTCCGTTGCGGCCTACCTGCTGCTGCGGCAGGGTTATCGGGTCGAGGGCCTGTTCATGAAGAACTGGGAGGAAGACGACACCGAGGAATACTGCTCGGCCAGTGTCGACCTCGAGGACGCCCGCCAGGTCTGTGATCGTCTCGATATTCCGCTGCACACGGTCAATTTTTCCGGCGAGTACTGGGACCATGTATTCGAATTCTTCCTGCACGAATACCGCGTCGGCCGTACTCCGAATCCAGACATCATGTGTAACCGGGAAATCAAGTTCAAGGCGTTTCTCGACCATGCGCAGGTGCTTGGCGCAAGACGCATCGCCACCGGGCACTACGTGCGCCTGCGCCAGCGTGGTAATCGCTTCGAGCTGCTGCGCGGACTCGACGCCAACAAGGATCAGTCGTATTTTCTATACGCCCTCGATCAGTACCAGATCGGGCACGCGCTGTTTCCGCTGGGCGAGCTCGACAAGCCAAAGGTGCGCGACATCGCCAGGCAGCAGGATTTTACCGTACATGCCAAGAAAGACAGTACCGGTATCTGCTTCATCGGCGAACGCAAGTTCAGGGATTTTTTACAACGCTATATTCCGGCGCAGCCCGGCGAGATCGTAACCGTCGAAGGCCAGCCGATCGGCAGCCATAGCGGCTTGATGTATTACACTATCGGGCAGCGCAAGGGCCTGGGTATCGGCGGTACCGAAACGGCCAGCGAAGAACCCTGGTATGTTATCGAAAAGCGTCTCGACAGCAACCAGCTGGTCGTCGCACAGGGTATCGATCACCCGCTGCTGTTTCATTCGCGTTGCGCGATAACCGACCTGCACTGGATTTCGCAGCAGATTAGCGAGGCGGGTTTCGTCTGCAGCGCCAAAATCCGGTATCGCCAGCAGGATTCGGCCTGCCGGCTCCTCGAAGTCGATGAGCGTAGCGCGGTGGTGGAATTCAAGCGCCCGCAACGCGCGATTACCCCGGGACAGGCGCTGGTTTTTTACCAGGCCGAACAATGCCTTGGTGGCGGCGTGATCGATTCCGCGTTCAATCCGTGAATCGTCTTGAAAACCAGACCCTGGCGCTCGCCGGGATGCTGCAGGCGGTGGTTTTGATCGACGAGCTTGCCAACATCGGTACCTGTAACGACGGCGCTTTCGAGGGCAGTTTCAAGAGTCTGTTCATGTTCGACGCGGCGACGCCCGAACAGGTATTCGGCGATATCGCCTGCCTTGGTTCGGGCTTCGCGGCGCTGGACGATTACCTGGGCGGCCGCAGTCAGGGTTCCAGCAGAAACATTGCCTATTACCTGCTGTCGATGATGAAACTTGCCGTCACGCTGATGCGCGACGACATGCTGTCGGTAAAGCTGTTCGACGGACTTTCGGAGATCGAGCGCCGTAGCCAGGAATTCGCAATGTCACGCGCCAGCGTGGTTAACAAGATCGACGGACTTTACCAGGACACCATCAGTCACCTGAACCCGAGAATCATGGTCAGGGGCGATCAGAGTTACCTGCTCAACGACGCCACCGCGGCGAAAATCAGAACCCTGCTGCTGGCGGGGATACGCTCGGCCGTGCTGTGGCGGCAGCTCGGTGGCAACAACTGGAAACTGTTCCTCAGACGCAAGAAATATCTCGCGCTCGCAAGACAGCTATCGCGACGTCACTAGAGATCGTACCGACTGCGGATCTGGCGCAACAGCCCGTGCGAGGCGTCCTCGATCATATCGAAAACCAGCTCGAAGCCGTCGTTTCCGAAATAGGGATCGGGGATTTCGGGTTCCTGGTATCGGTCCGAGTATTTCAGCATCAGATCCGCGCTGGCAATGGCATCGTCCGGCCTGATGGCGAGCATGTCGGCAAGATTGGCCTTGTCCATCGCTAGCAGGTAGTCGAAGTCGATAAAATCGTTGGATTCGAAGCGCCGCGCGCGCAGTCCGGACAGGTCCAGGCCGCGTTTGCGTGCGGTTGCCTGCGAGCGTGGATCCGGCGGATTACCGGTGTGATAGCTGTGCGTACCCGCCGAATCGACCTGTATCGAGCCGCCCAGGCCATGCTCGTCGACCAACGCCTGAAAAACACCGTGCGCGGTCGGAGACCGGCAAATATTGCCCATGCAGACGAACAGGACTTTGACTGGTTTTATGTCGCTCATAGACAGGAATATATCATCTCGGAGCAATAAATAGTGTTCGCGAGGCAACAATCAAGCGTTACAATGAGCGTGTTTTCGAATTCGACGCAAGGTACCGGTCATGTTGATCATTCCCGAAATCCAGTTACAGGACGGCAAGGTAGTCACCCGGGCCGCGATCGAAGGTGACGATATCGTGCACGATATCTCAGCGCGCGATGCGGTGAGGAAATTTATTGCCGACGGCGCGCAAATGCTGCAGATAGTCGACGTCGATGCGGCGCGCTCCAAGGGCGAGAACAACCAGGCGCTGATACGGGAGTTGATCAACGAAACCGATGTTCCGATTCAGGTCGCGGGCGGTATCAGGACGCTGAAGCAGATCAACGACTGGTTCGAAATCGGCGCCGCGCGCGTCGTACTCGGCACGATTGCGATCACGGATTCACACCTGGTGGTGGAAGCGGCCAGCCGTCATCCTGGTGGTATCATCGTGCACCTGGCGACGCGCGGCGGATACGTCATGATCGACGGCTGGAAGACGCAGACTGCGTTCATGCCGCAGGACCTGATACGCAACCTGCAAATGACGGGGATCGCGGGCGTCATCCACAAGGGTACCGAGCGCCTGGATTCGGAATTCGAAGAAGCGCTGGCGCTGACCGAAAAACTCAGCCACGATGTTTCGATCCCGGTTTATTCGAGCGGTACGGTGCGCACGCTGGACGACATCGCGCGCTTGCGTTATCTGCCTAATATCAACGGCGCAATTATCAGCCATGCGCTGATGACCGGCGAAATCCAGCTCGTCGATGCGTTGCGAGTCGCGGCGGAAAAGGAAACGAACCTGGAACCCGAATCGATCACCCAGAATGTCAACATGGGCATCCATCATGGCATCAGGGCTTATCTAGCGGCCTACAACAGCTCGCAGGCTTCGCGGGTCTGGAACAGGCAGCTGCGCGATACGCTGACCGAGGATAATCCATACATGGAAGTCCTGATCCCGCAGCTCGATCTCGTTCTCGACCTCGACAACATGACGCCGCGCGAAATTCAGGCGGCCTACGAGGCCGAGCTGGACAAATCGGATATCGTCATCGTCGTGCTCGAGGGCGTCGAGTCCGAAGCCTGGACCGGATTCGAGTGCGGATATGCGCGTGCCCATGGCAAGTACATCTACGGCATCACCTCCGATCAGGAGGCAAAGGGCCCCAGTCAACAGCGCTTCGAGGCCATGTGCGATGAATTGATAAATTTTACGCCCGGCGACGACATCACCAAGAGCCATGCCGAAATCTCACATACGCTCGCGACCCGAGTGATGGTGAAGAATCAGTAAACCGGGTCGCGTTTGCCACAATCCCCGGAGCCGCCGCGACTAGCCGTCGGGATTAACGCACTTGTAGACCACGAAGGTCTGCACTCCCTTGTCGATTACCGTCAAAGGCACTATCGTGTCGCCGCCCATGCGGCTGGCGCTGTTGCGCGCAATGATCTGTAATTCCCTGCTGATGGTTTCCTCGGGCCTCGCGATACCGGCAATCTGCCAGGTGACCGAAGTATTGGAGTTGCCTAGCTTGCGGCAACTGGCGACTTCACCCGGATCCAGCAAGCGCACTTTTTCGCCCTGCTGTGTCAACTTGATGCCGGTCGCGCAGGAACTTAAAACGAATGCCATTGCCATGCTAATTAGTATCTTGGTTTTCATTATCTCTGCATTTCCTTAGGTGTCATCAGGTTTTGGAAGCCTGAAAAATACTTTCTATCGAGGTATCGAGCACCTGGTTGAACTCGTCGTCGCTCTGCTGGGCGCTCAGGCCTTCGGTCAGCGCCCGGGAAAAACTCGCGACCATGCCGTTTTGCCGGGCAAGCCGCTGGTTGGCCTCTTCCCTTGAGTAGCCGCCGGAAAGCGCGACGACCTTGAGCACATTCGGATGCTGAATGCATGCTTCGTAATAATTGTCCCGCTCCGGCAGTGTCAGCTTCAACATTACCAGTTGGTGTTCCTCCAGTTGATCGAGATGCGACAGCAGCGCGCTCCTGAGCAGTTCTTCGGTTTCGAATTTCTGCGGACTTTTGATATCGACCTCGGGTTCGATGATCGGCACCAGATCTGCTTCGGCAATCTGCCGGCCTATTTCGAACTGCTGCGCGACCACCGCCTCGACGCCGTCGCCATTCGCGGTCTTGATGACCGAGCGCATCTTGGTGCCGAATATATTTTTTTGCCTGGCTTTTTGCAGTAGCTCCGCCAGACCCGGTATCGGTTTCATGACCTGCGCGCCGTTGACCTCGTCGGCGAGACCCTTGTCCACCTTGAGGAACGGAACCACCCTCTTGACGTCCCACAGGTAGTCGGCGGTGGCAAGGCCCTCGACTTCGCGATTCATCGTGTTTTCGAACAGGATGGCTCCCATGATACGATCGCCGTTGAACGCGGGGCTGGTCATAATCCGGGTTCGCATCGAGTGAATGATATCGAACATTTCGTCGTCATTGCTGTAGGCGTCGGCGCCGATGCCATATATTGCTAGCGCCTTGGGAGTACTGCCTCCACTCTGGTCCAAGGCGGCGATGAATCCTGGTTCGTTACGAATCTTGTCGAGTTGTTGGTTGGTATTGGTCACGGTTCTGGGGCCTGCTGTAATTAAATGGGCTCGCCTGTTGCCAGACGTTGCCGAAGTATAAACACTGTGATTTTTTAATACAATTGACTTACGTCTGAAGCAGCCCTGGAGCTGGCTGGAGGCATTGCAACAAAGCCCGGAAGCAGCTGGATACTGGCAATCCAGTCGCGGATGCGTGGGTAGGCGGCCAGATCGAAGCCTCCCTCTGGGGCGACGTGGGTATAGGCGAACAGCGATATGTCGGCAATGCTACAGCTATCGCCAACCAGAAAAGCGCGCTTTTGCAGATGCCTTTCCATCAGATCCAGCGCGCGGTACCCACCCTTCAGACATGCCTCGTACTCCTGCCTGCGATCGTTCGGCATGCCCTGGTATACCTTGATGAACCTCGCGACCGCGATCTTCGGCTCGTGGCTGTACTGTTCGAAAAACTGCCATTCGAGCACCCTGGTTTGCGCCAGCCTTTCTCGCGGCCAGTAGTCGCTGTCCTGCGCCAGGTAATAGAGAATCGCGTTGGATTCGGTCAGATTTTCGCCATCGTCGGTGATACAAACCGGGATCTGGCCGTTGGGATTGAGCGCGAGGAAACTGTCGACTCGAGTTTCACCCTGCATGATGTCGACCGCGACCCACTCGTGTTCGATAGCCAGCAGCGCGCAAATCAGCTTGATTTTATAACAATTCCCGGAATAGATATCACCGTAAATTCTCATCGGGTCGAGCAGGTTTCATGGCTAGTACTCGGACTTGATATCACCCATACGACTCGACATCAAGATGTTTCTTCCCAACGATTTGTCGAACACCGTCGAGTAGGCCAGCACCGCCTGGACGTAATTGCGGGTCTCGCCGAACGGTACGGTCTCGACCCATAAATCGGCCGACATCGTCGACTTCCTCGGTAACCAGCGTTTTACGTTACCGGGTCCGGCGTTATAGGCAGCCGCGGCTAGCGCCACGTTGTTGTCGAATCGATTCATCACCGTTTTCAAATAATGCGTGCCAAAGCGAATATTGTTTTCGACGCTCAATATGTCCGACTTGCGCGGACGCTTCATGCCGAGTGAACGGGCTACCCTGCGCGCGGTGCTCGGCATCAACTGCATCAGACCGAGTGCCCCGACGCTGGAACGAGCCAGCGGATCGAACAGGCTTTCACGGCGCATCACACCATAGATCAGCGATGGATCGAGCTCCTTGGCCTTTGCATATTCCAGCACCTGCTGCTTGTAGGGCATCGGAAAGCGCAGGCTATAATCGCTGCGATGCTGCGTCCTGGCAACGGTACGGATCGCGCTGTCGTGCCATTGCCATTTGGAGGCAAGGGTCGCCGCCTGCCGGATCTGGTCGTGGTCGAGGTAGCGCAGCGCCTGGAACCATTCTCGCTTGGCGTCGACCAGGCGGTCCAGGAAATAGAGTTCGCGCGCACGCAGCATATACGGATTGGCAGCCAGAAACGACTCTTCATCGATTTCCTCGGTAGCGGCGTCTTCCTGTTCGATATTGTAGTCACGATGGAGTTTATCGGCCGCCAGGAATCCGTAGTAGCTGCTTTTTTCGGATAATTGTTCGAGCAAGGCCAGCGAGTCGACCAGCTGTCCCTCGGCTTCCATCGATCGTGACAACCAGTATTGCCATTCGTTTTCCTGGTGCAGGTGGGTTGGCATGCTATTTATCGTCTTCAGCAATCCAGGCCAGTCGTGGCTGCGCAACTGCATACGTGCCAGCCACAGGTGTGCCTGGTCGTTCATTACCGAGCTATCGAGATTCGACAACAGGGCAAGCGCTTCTGGCTCGTGCTGGTAAGCGGCCGACAGCGCGATACGCAGCTGGCTGCGATCTCTCTGTGCCGGCGAAAAGGCAAATTGATCGCGGATCAGGTTCCAGTACTCGAGCGCCCTGAGGCTATCCTTGCGCGCGAGGCGTTCGATCGCGTGCACGATGATTGCGCGGTTGCGCTCGGTATCCGGAGCGTCGGAGAGCTTTTTCAGCGAGCGCTCGGGACGCAGGTGTGCCCGGTACCAGGTTTCGACAACCGCCTGGTCGTCTTTGTCGAGTTTCCTGCCGAGATAACGCGCGAGGTTGGGTCGTCTCGCCTTGAATGCCTTTTCGATTCGCAGCCACAACGCCTGCTGCGGCTGATCGTGGTTTTCGAGAAAATACGCGAAAACCGGATCGCACTCCGAAGGCTGGGAATAGCCGCGCAACCAGACCCGGGATATCTCGTCGTTGAGGTTTTCGAGCCGGCCCAGTTTCAGCCTGGCCTGGAAAGCCAGGCACTGCAGCCGGGTATTTTCACGCCCATCGAAAAACTCGAGGTAGTTTTCCCAGTCATGGCGTGCGGCCAGTACGTCCAGCCATTGGCCGCGCGCATGATAGGCGAACGGATAGTCAGCGTAGCGCTCGAGGAACCTTCCGACCTGCCCCGCTTTCTCGCGACTGGCGCGTTGCCTGAAATAGTCGTATTCGAGGTAAGGTTTCGCTGGGTAGTCGGCGAGCTGCACGAGCAGGTCTTGAAACATGTTCACCTGGTTGCGTTCGAGCGCAGAGGCGGCCTCATGAAACAGTTGACGCTGCCGTTCGGTATTCGCTCGAGCCTCGGTGCAAACCGATGCAGCAATCACGATGACCATGATGACGCCGATTTTGGTGCCGCTTACAGGGCTGCAGGTAGACGATGCTGTTTGCAAAAGAAACCTTTATATTTCAGAAATTTAGAGTAAATTTTAAAAGTAAAGTATTAAATTAGCAAGCTCGTTACCCGGATTTCTCCGGATGTATTTTTGCGAGCCTGCCCGGATCGAGTAAATCCTTGAGCGTGGATTCGTCGATATCGGTCATTTCGACCGCCATTTCAAGTATAGGACGATTTTCTGCCAGCGCCCGTTTTGCGATCTCCGCTGCCCTGCGGTAGCCGATGATCGGATTCAGCGCCGTTACCAGAATCGGGTTGCGTGCCAGGTTTTGCGCCAGGGATGCATTGTTTACGATGAAGGTTTCGATTGCACCGGTGAGGTGCAGGCTGGCATTGGCCAGAATTTCGATGCTCTGTAGCAGGTTGTAGGCGATTACCGGCAGCATGACGTTGAGCTGAAAATTGCCCGACTGCGCGGCCTGTGCGATACAGCTGTCATTGCCAGTTACCTGGGCCGCGACCATCAGCACCGCCTCGGGGATCACCGGGTTAACCTTGGCGGGCATGATCGAACTGCCGGGTTGCAGGGCCTGCAGGCGGATCTCTCCCAGCCCTGTCAAAGGGCCCGAATTCATCCAGCGCAAATCGTTGCTGATCTTGATCAGCGAGGTCGCGAATACCCGTAGCTGCCCGCTCAGTTCCAGCGCAGTATTTTGCGTGCTCAAACCCTCGAACAGGTTTTCCATCTGCACGAAGCGGATACCGGTGGCGGTCTGTAGTTTGGCGCAGACACGCGCGCCGAAATCAGCGCTGGTATTGACCCCGGTGCCGACCGCGGTGCCGCCGATTGCGAGTTGCTGCACGCGCGTCAGCGCGGTTTGCAGTCGATACCGGTCGTTCTTGACCTGCGCCGCCCAGGCCGAGATTTCCTGGCCGAGAGTAATCGGCATCGCGTCCATCAGGTGGGTACGCCCGGTCTTTATCGTTTCCTGGTGCTGATGCATACGCGCCAGCAGCGCCAGTTCGAGGCGATGCATGGCGGGCAACAGATTCTGATGCAGGTCGAGACAGGCGGCAAGGTGGATCGCGGATGGAAAAACATCGTTCGAACTCTGCCCCATGTTGACATGATCGTTGGCATCGACCGACAGGCCCTTGTCCGAGGCTAGTGTCGCTATGACCTCGTTCACATTCATGTTGCTGCTGGTACCCGAGCCGGTTTGAAAGACGTCGATCGCAAACTGCCCGTCGTGCTTTCCGGAAATTATCTCCGCCGCCGCCCTGTCGATTGCCTCTCCCCGTGCTGCATCGAGTTTTTCCAGCTCGACGTTGGTAGCGGCGCAGGCCTGTTTCAGCAGAGCAATCGCGCGAACCATGCTCGCGGGCAGTCGCAGCGAACTTATCCTGAAATTGTCGAGAGCTCGCTGAGTTTGCGCCTGGTAGAGCGC
>JAOTTY010000032.1:5000-24193 GCA_029864185.1 Gammaproteobacteria bacterium | reverse complement strand
TCACATAAAAACTAAGTGATATTTGGCGCGGTGCTCGGGTAAAATGCGCGCTCTTGCCGAAACCCTGAATTAATCCGACAACCATGGCGATTGAAAAATCACAGATTGAAGCGCAGCTGGGGCAGATAATCGACCCCAATATGGAAACCGACCTGGTCACAAGCAAAGCCGTAAAATCGATAACGCGGGACGGAGACAACTGGAAAATCGAAATTCAGCTGGGTTACCCGGCGGCCGGTTATTTCGACGAGCTGAAACAGGAAATCAGCACAGCGCTCGCAGCTATCGATGGCATCGGCGAAGTTGAAATCAGCGTCAGCAGCAAGATCAAGTCGCACGCGGTGCAGCAAAATCTGAAGCCGCTACCGGGCATCAAGAACATTATCGCGGTCGCTTCCGGCAAGGGCGGCGTGGGTAAATCCACGACCGCCGTCAACCTCGCGCTGGCACTGCAGGCCGAGGGAGCGACGGTCGGTATTCTGGATGCGGATATTTACGGGCCAAGCGTTCCACGCATGCTCGGTTGTCAGGGGCAGCCGGAATCAAGCGACGGCAAGAGTCTCGAGCCGATGATCGGCCATGGCATTCAATCGATGTCCATCGGTTATCTGGTCGAAGAGGACACGCCGATGATCTGGCGTGGGCCGATGGTGACCCAGGCGCTGGAACAGCTGCTCAACGATACTCGCTGGGACGATATCGACTACCTGATCATCGATCTGCCCCCGGGCACCGGCGACACCCAGTTGACCCTGGCGCAACGTATCCCTGTCAGCGGCGCGGTAATCGTAACCACTCCGCAGGATATCGCGCTGCTCGACGCGCGCAAGGGTTTGAAGATGTTCGAAAAGGTCGAGGTTCCGGTGCTAGGCATCGTCGAAAACATGAGTATCCATATTTGCAGCCAGTGCGGACATAGCGAACATATCTTCGGCGAGGGTGGTGGCGAGCGCATGTCGAAAGAGCACGGTGTCGATTTGCTGGGCTCGTTGCCGCTCGATATCCGCATCAGGGAACAGGCAGATAGCGGCAACCCGACCGTTGCGTCGATGCAGGATAGCCAGATCAGCTCTATCTACCGTAGCATCGCGCGCAAGACCGCCGCGAAGCTCGCGACCAAGGCGCGCGATCACTCGGCGGCTTTCCCGAATATCGTCATTCAGAACAATTGACTAAGGGGCGCAAACCAAAGGTTTGCGCCCCTTAGTCGTCCCGGAAGCGCCGCAGGCACTATCCGGGATCCAGCAAATCAGCAGGCTTATTGGGGTCGTTCCGGAAACCGCGTCAGCACTTGCCGAAGCGTCCTGCCGCTGGGAATGACGCCCGACTGGTGTCTCCGCGACCGATTCAGAAATTGCCGCTCTGGTAATCGTGAAAAGCTTGCCTGAGCTCGCTGTCGGTATTCATGACAAAAGGCCCGGCGCGCGCAATCGGTTCCAGCAGCGGCTTGCCCGCGATCAGCAGGAAGCGCGCGGCTTCGTCGCCAGCCTGTAATCTTACCGAGTCTCCCGGGCCGAGTACCGCGAGCTGATCCCTCCCCAGCGAGAGTTGCGCGCCGCTATCGTCATCGAGCGAGACCTGCCCCGAAATCGCATAGACGAACGCGTTGTGGCCGGCCGTGACCGTCTCGGCGAATTCGACGCCAGGATCCAACGATACGTCGAGATAGAGTGGATCGGTCAACGGCTGGTTGATCGGGCCGTGGATGCCCAGCGAGGTTTCACCGCAGATCACCCTGACCGTGGCGCCGTCCCGGGATTCGGTCGGGATCCGCGCCGCGTCGTGCTCCTGGTAAGCCGGCGCGGTCATTTTTTGCTTCCCTGGCAGGTTTATCCAGAGTTGAAATCCCTCGAGTAACCCGTCCTGCTGTTCCGGCATTTCGGAGTGAATTATGCCCTTGCCGGCGGTCATCCACTGGATGCCGCCTGGCTCGATGACGCCTTCGTTGCCGGCATTATCCCTGTGCCGCATACGCCCGGCGAGCAGGTAGGTCACGGTTTCGAAACCGCGATGCGGGTGCGCGGGGAAGCCGGCTATGTAGTCGTCCGGATCTTCAGAGCGGAATGCATCGAGCAGCAGGAATGGGTCCAGGTCCATCAGCGCGGGTTGCCCGATAACCCTTACCAGCTGCACGCCGGCGCCATCGGTGGCCGGTTGCCCACGGATTACCCGTATTACGTTGCGATTGGTCACGCTACCTCCCGAGCCGTTATGGCCGGATATATTTCCTCGATCTGCCGTTTCGCCCTGGCAAAGCTTGCGTCGGCATCGATATTCATTCTGTCGGCGCCAATTATAGTAACGTCTTCGACGCCGATAAACGAAAAAACCTGTCGCAGATAGCCGCTGACAAAATCGACCGGGCTGTCGAGCGGCACACCGCCCGTGGTAACGACGACCTCGGCACTCTTGCCTTCGAGCAGGCCCACAGGCCCGTTATTCCCATAGCGGAAGGTCACGCCGGCGCGACAGACCAGGTCGAGCCATGCCTTGAGCGCAGCCGGCACGCCAAAGTTGTACATCGGGGTTGTCACGATGATGCGATCGGACCAGACCAGCTCCTCGATGAGATCGTCGGAAAAAGCCAGGCGCTCCCGTTGCGCGAGGCTGCGTGCGTCGGCAGCGGTAAAATCTGCCCCGACCCAGTCGCTGTCGATTAGCGCAATGTCCTGGTTCAGATCTCGCTGGCGCAGCCGCAGCGTCTGCTCGCGGCGCCGCAGTTGTTCGATCAGGATGTCACCGAGTTTGCGGCTCGACGAGGCGCCCGGATTCGCGCTGGCATCGAGCCTGAGTATGCGTGAGGGTCTGGTCATGACCGCGCCCCCGAAATTTTCCGTCGTGGGTCGATTGCCCACCGGCCGGGGCCATGTGACAGCAACAGCAGGAACGCACCGGCGATTGCCATGTTTTTCATGAACAGTATCGATTGCATTTGCTGGCTGAAATCGCTGTGGAAAATCAGCGCCGCCGCCAGCGTGAAGCCGGCCAGCAGAGTCGCCGCGACGCGGGTCTGGTAGCCGAGCATAATGGCGAGCCCGCCAACTATTTCGAGCGCGATGACCGCGGGTAGGAAAAGGCCTGGAACACCGACCGATTCCATGTATGCCTGGGTGCCGGCATAGCCGGCGATCTTACCGCTACCGGCAACGATAAAAATCGCTGCAAGCATCGAACGGCCCGTCAGGGTAGTCAGGTTGTTCAGGGTTTTGGCTTCCATTTTCAGTTGCCTCTGTGACCAAGATGCGGATATTATTATTGTTCTAGAAAATTTATAAATACGTTTATTTTTTAATTAATAATTGTGAAATCAACAACAATATGAATCGTCTCGAGGAATTAGAAGCCTATGTCGCGGTGGTAGATTTTCGGGGATTCGGCAAAGCCGGTGAAAAACTGGGTATCGCGAAATCGATGGTAAGTCGGCGGGTATCGGAACTCGAGCGCAGGCTCGGAGTGCAATTGTTACAGCGCACCACCCGCCGGCAGTCGCTTACCGACGCGGGTCGCGAGTTTTACCAGCGCGCCACCCAGATCCTGGCCGATTTGAACGAAGCCGAACAGTTTGTCACCGATGCGCAATGCCAGGTATCGGGTCGGATCAGGCTTGCGCTGCCGCTGGGTTTCGGGGTTAGCCAGCTGGCCGAACCGATCAGCAAGTTTCTGCGCGAGCATCCCGATATTCGCATCGATATCGACTTGAACGACAGGCAGGTCGATCTGATCGAAGAGAATATCGACCTCGCGATCCGTATCGGGGAGCTGCAGGACTCGAGCCTGATCGCCCGCAAACTGGCCCGAATTCATTTTGCTACCTGCGCCAGTCCCGGGTATCTGCAGCAACACGGTGAGCCCTCGCATCCGTCGGAACTGGTCGATCACGAGGTGCTTGTTTATAGCAACGTGGCGGTGGGCAGGCAGTGGTTTTACCGGCAGGACGGGAAGCAGGTCAGTCCGCGTATGAAGTATCGCGTAAGCGCCAATAACGGTGAATTCCTGGCTGCCATCGCCTGCTTCGGTAATGCCATCGTCAACGGGCCGCTGGCCCTGATGCAGCAGCATATCGACAGCGGAGAGCTGATCCCGATTCTACCGGATTACGCGCGTCCCGAGGTCGGCATGTACGCAGTTTACCCGCCGGGGCGCCTGGTCTCCAGGCGGGTCAGGGTTTTTAGCGATGCCCTTTACAAGCATTTCCGCGAGCGCAGTATCTAGCCTTCGTGCATTTTGCGGTCTAGCCTGCCTTGCGGGCACCGGTATCTGCAGCGGGAAAGTATCTCTCCAGTAGCGTGACCAGCTGCTTCTTGACGAATGGTTTGGCGATGAAATCATTCATCCCGACCTCGATGCAGGCTTCCCGATCGCTGTCCTGCGTGTTGGCCGTTATCGCGACGATCGGGATACCGCTGGTCTCGATATCGAGCGCGCGAATCTGCCTGGTTGCTTCCAGACCATCCATCCCCGGCATCTGGATATCCATGAAAATCAGGTCGTAACGCCGCGACTTGACCGCTTCCACGGCCTCAATACCATTGGTCGCAGCCTCTACGTGGTAGCCGAGGCTATCGAGCATTTTTTCGACCACGATCAGGTTTACCGGAACGTCGTCTACCACCAGGACGCGCAGCTGGGCGCCAGTCTGATCGGCCTTGAACTGCTGCCCGGGTATGATCGTGACGGTGTCATCGCGATCTTCGTCATAGTCTTCGAGGTCGATCCGCGGCAGCTCGATTTCGAACCAGAAGGTACTGCCTCCGCCCTCGGTGCTGTCGACGCCGATCCTACCGCCCATGGTCTCGATGATTTTGCGGCAGATCGCAAGCCCGAGACCGGTGCCGCCGAAACGCCGCGAGGTCGATGCATCGACCTGGGTAAAACTCTTGAACAACCTGGAGATCGCCTCGGCGGGAATGCCGATACCGGTATCGCGTATTTCGGTGCGCAGCCAGGGTTTGTTATCGTCACCGCCGATGCGTGCGGTTGTTATCGAAATAGAGCCTTTACGGGTGAATTTTATCGCGTTGCCGACCAGATTGACCATGACCTGGCGCAGGCGGCCGTAATCACCGAGATAAGTGGCCTGTACCTCGGTCCCGATTTCGTAATTGAGTTCCAGGCCCTTCTCTCTTGCCTGCGGCGACAGGATATCGATCACGCCCGCTAGCACGCTTGCGAATTCGAATTCTGCCTGCTCCAGCGTGATCCGGCGCGCCTCTAGTTTGGACAGGTCGAGGATATCGTTAATAATGCGCATCAGCGCTGCGCCCGAATCCTGGATTATCTGCGCGTAATGCTTTTGCCTGTCGTCCAGCCTGCTGTCCATCAGCAGGTCGGTCATACCGATTATGCCGTTCATCGGCGTTCGAATTTCGTGGCTCATGATCGCCAGGAATTCCGACTTGGCGCGATTGCCCTGTTCCGCCGCCTCCTTGGCTTCGACCAGGTCCTGTTGTGCCCTGTGGAGTTCGGTAATATCCGACCCGTTGCCGCGATAGCCGAGAAATTCACCGTCTTCGCGAAATACCGGTTTGCCGCTGATCGAAAGCCATACACGGCTGCCATCAGGCTTGTCTCGAGGGTGAGTGAAACCGCGGAAAGGCCGGTGTTTTTCGAGAGTGTCGAGGTGTTCCTGCCAGGTTTCGGCTGAGACGGCCGGCAAACCCGTTTCCCTGCGCGTCTTGCCCAGCAGACTCCCGGGGTCCACGCCGGTGACCGCCTCGAACTGGTCGGAGAAGTACGAGAATCTCAGGTTCTCATCCATTTCCCAGAACCAGTCGGATCCGGCAGCGGCAAAATCGCGCAGCCGCTGTTCCTGAAAAGCGACGTCGGATCTATGGGCTTCCCCGATTTCGCGCAACGCATCGTTGAGCAGATCGATGGTTTCCCCGAGCTCGTCATCGCGCGAATGCCGGATGATGTTTTCGTCGGCGAGGGCGGGATTGAATTTTGCGTGTTTCAGGTTTTCATGGATCTCTTCGAGGGGACGGATAAGGTCGTAAACCACGTAGAAAAACACGATCGCACCGGAAACCACGCAGATAATCAGGACCAGGCCCAGGATTCGAAACAGAAAGGCATTGAGTTCACGGGACACCGAGGATGCGTCCATACGAACCGTCACGATGCGGCCGGAATCGATACCCGGCGGCTGCAGGTAAACCTCGTAGCGTCGACCGTCCTCCGATAGCCTGGCGGTCGATTCCGCGGTCGCAAGCGGTTTCAGATCCGTGGCTTCCCCAGCGCTGGCAATGATTTTTCCACTTTCGTCGAGCAGGCCGACGCCGACGATGCGTGGGTCGGATCGCTCGATCCGCTTCAGTTCGTTCAACAATTCTTTTGCTTCGGGCATTTCTTCCGCCAGGGCCGCGCTTGTCGCGACGCGCGCAAGTTCCTGAAAATCGTCGAACTGGGCCTGTTTGAAGTTGTTGTAGGACGGAAAAACGATGATGAATTCGATCAGCACAATCGCCGCAAATACGACTACGAAAAGTCTGCGCGCGAGGCGAAAGCGCAGCATCTGGCGCAATATCTTCGCCCAGCGCCTGTGCCTGCGTGGATTCGGCGTCATGTCTGTCATTACGAGTTTATCGGCACGTTACCGGATTGCCTTAAACCCTGTCCACCTTGATTAGCGTAATTACAGAACGAACAGGGTGGTTGCTGCCCGCTCTGGTGCAGGCATCGGCATCGACTACGGTACCCGGGAACGGATATACTGCGCTCTTTTTTACACGGGAACAGCGCGTGACTATCAAATCTGATCGATGGATCCGCCACATGGCGCAAACCGAGGGCATGATCGACCCGTTCGAGCCCGGGCAGGTGCGGGAGTCGGAGAAGGGGCGCATCATATCCTACGGTACCTCGAGCTACGGCTACGACGTGCGTTGCGCCAGCGAGTTCAAGATTTTCACCAATATCAATTCGGCGATGGTCGATCCCAAGAATTTCGATGACGACAGTTTCGTCGACCTGCAGTCGGAAGTCTGTATTATTCCGCCCAACTCGTTCGCGCTGGCGAGTACTGTCGAGTATTTTCGTATTCCGCGCAGTGTGCTTACCGTCTGTCTGGGCAAGTCGACCTACGCGCGTTGCGGGATTATCGTCAACGTAACCCCCCTCGAACCGGAGTGGGAAGGGCACGTGACGCTGGAATTCTCCAATACGACTCCGCTGCCGGCGAAGATTTATGCCAACGAGGGGGTCGCGCAAATGCTGTTTTTCGAGTCGGACGAGTTGTGCGAGGTCTCCTACAAGGACCGTGGTGGCAAATACCAGGGGCAAATGGGCGTCACCCTCCCCAGGGCCTGAACCCTTGCTCGAAAGATTAACGGCTTGCTCTCGCAGCTTCGCCGGGTTCGCGCAGACTAGAAATTGCATCTCCAGACGAGATTATCCTGCATTTGCCCGTATAGCCTGGCATGCTAACCCGAAATTATGTATTTGCGCTCCCCGCGTCTGCGCGCAGCAGTTTCGAGCTAGCGCAGGTCGATTATCTTCCAGTTGCGGGCCTCGGCAATTGCCCTGAGCTCGTCGTCCGGGTGCACGGTGACCGGGTTGTCGACGCGTTCGAGCAGCGCCAGATCATTGATCGAGTCGCTGTAGAAATAACTGCCCTCGAGATCGTGTCCGGTGCTTTCGAGCCATTCCTGCAATACGGTGACCTTGCCCTCGCGGTAGGTCGGGGTGCCGAGGTAGCGACCGGTGTAATGCCGATCGACAATTTCGGGTTCGGTGGAAAGCACCGTCGGCACTTCGAGTAAGGCTGCGATCGGCTCGGTGATGAAAAAATTGGTTGCACTGATAATGAGCAATTCGTGGTTTTGTGCGCGATGCCGGCTCAGCAGGTCGGCCGCGCCGGGAACGATAATCGGCTTTATCCAGTTTTCGATATAGTCGGCGCGCCATTTATGGAGTTGCTCGATGTCGTACCGCGTCAGCGGCTCGAGAGAAAACTCGAGATATCGATCGTTATCGAGATCCCCGCGCTGGTAGTCCTGGTAAAAGGCCAGGTTTCGCTCGCGATACTCCTGTTCGTCGACGATACGATTTTCGACCATGTATTCGCCCCACAGGTAATCGCTGTCGCCGTCTAGCAAGGTGTGATCGAGGTCGAATATCGCGAGCGTCATAACTTGCTTCCGTTGTCTGTGCTTGCTGGATTCTGAGCGTCTATGTCAGAATGATCGACTCAGATTCTAAACGATAATATGGCAGGCAGCGAAATGATTGACGCAGATGGCTACCGTGCAAACGTCGGCATAATATTATGCAACAGCGCCGCCCAGGTGATGTGGGCACGTCGCGTTGGGCAGGATGCGTGGCAGTTTCCGCAAGGGGGCATCAGTCCCGACGAGGATCCCGTGCAGGCGATGTATCGCGAACTCTGGGAAGAGACCGGATTGAGGCCAGAACACGTGTCGCTGCTCGGCGCCACCGACAGCTGGCTGCGTTACAAGCTGCCGCGGCGGTTGATGCGCCGTTCAGAGCCACGCTGCATCGGGCAAAAACAGCTGTGGTACCTGTTGCAACTCGACTCCGATGAAGAGAATTTCGATCTTGGTGCCTCGCACACACCGGAGTTCGATCACTGGAAATGGGTCGACTACTGGTATCCGGCTGAAAATGTCGTATTTTTCAAGCGACGCGTATATCAATGCGCACTCGCGCAACTCGAACCCAGCCTGCCGGAGCCCAGCGCGAGCGACGGCGAATGATCTTTTTAGCGGAAGCGAGAGCCTGACGATGCCGTCGATGATTCACAGGCTGCAACGAATCGTGCAGGAGGTCAACCGGGCTCCTGATATCGACAGCGCGCTGGTGTTGATAACCGAGAGTCTGACCGTCGATCTGAATGCGGATGCCTGCACTATTTTTCTCGCCAAAAAAGACGATCCCGATGTCATGGTGCTGCAGGCCTGTAACGGTTTGAATCCTGACATTATCGGCAAGGTCGAGCTCAGAAAAGGCGAGGGTTTGATCGGTACCATCGCCGCGCGGGCAGAAGTCTTCAACCTGGTTGATGCGCCGTCTCATAAGACCTTTTTGCCGGTGCCCGAATCCGGGGAGACGAATTTTCCGGTGCTGCTGGGGGTGCCTGTCATCGCGCACCGCGACGTACTCGGGGTTATCTCGGTGCAACGAGCAAAAAACGCTTTCAACGAGGACGAGGAAGCCTTCCTGACCACGCTCGCGGCGCAGCTGGCAACCTCGATCGAACGCGCCGAAAGCCAGGGACGTTTCAGCGTCCAGAAGGCCACGCACACGATCAAGGGCGTGGCCGGCGCTCCGGGGATGGCGATTGGCGAGGCAATGGTGCTAAATCGCGGGGTTAAGCTGGAATCGGTGCCGGACAAGAAGACCGGCGATATCGAAGCAGAATTGCACGGCTTCAGGGAGGCGGTGCGCAAGGTTTGCGACGAACTGACGGAGCTCGCAGAGACGATGCGCGCTTTTATGCCGGAAGAGGAGTGCGCTCTTTTTCTGGCCTATGCGCAGATGTTAAGCGGCGGGTCACTGATCGATGACACCGAGAAAGGAATCAAGGCCGGCAACTGGGCCCCGTCGAGCTGGCGCGATACGATCGAGCAACACGCCTACGTGTTCGAGCAGATGGAGGACAGCTACCTGGCCGAGCGTGCCAACGATATCCGGGACCTCGGGTTGCGCGTACTGCGCAAATTGATGCTCGAACAAAGCCCTTACCTGGATTTTCCCGAAAAAACCATCCTGGTCGGCGACGAGGTGACCGTTACCGACCTTGCCGACGTCCCTGCAGACTGCCTCAGCGGTATCGTCTCCGCGCACGGCAGTAGTTCGTCGCATGTCGCGATCCTCGCGCACGCGCTGGGCATCCCTGCGGTCATGGGCGTGCCAAACCTTCCGGTAAAACAGCTGGACGGGGTCAAACTGGTGGTCGATGGCTACAGCGGATCGGCATTTATCAATCCCAACCGTTCGATCCTCAGGGAATACAGCCGATACCTCGAGGAAGAGGCTGTCATCGAGCAGGATCTGAGCGGGCTCAAGAACGTGCCCGCGGTGACGACGGACCGCCATCTCGTCTCCCTGATGGTGAATACGGGCCTGATGTCGGACTATACGCCATCGTTGCGCAGCGGGGCCGAGGGCGTCGGTCTGTACCGCACCGAATTCCCGTTCCAGGTCCGTGACCGATTTCCGAGCGAGGAAGAGCAATACCTTATCTACAAGAACGTGCTCGAAACCTTCCAGGGCAAGCCCGTGGTGCTGCGAACGCTCGACGTCGGCGGGGACAAGCCGTTGAGTTATTTCCCGATCACCGAGGCCAACCCCTTTCTTGGCTGGCGCGGTGTGCGCATTACCCTGGACCATCCCGAGATATTCATTACCCAGGTGCGGGCCATGATTCGCGCCAACATCGGCATCAATAATCTCGAAATTCTGTTGCCGATGATAAGTGGGAAGACCGAGCTCGACGAATCCCTGGTGCTGATCAAGCGGGCACGCGATGAAATCGAGGAAGAATCCGGTGAAAAAATACTGTTGCCGAAGATCGGCGCGATGATCGAAGTGCCCTCGGCGGTATACCAGATCGAAGACATCTGCAAGCTCGTTGATTTCGTATCCATCGGCACTAACGACCTGACACAGTACCTGCTCGCGGTGGACCGTAACAATGAAAATGTCGCCGATCTCTATTCTTCGCTGCACCCGGCCGTGCTGAAGGCCATGCAACAGATCGTGCAAGGTGCAGCGCGCAGCAATACCCCGGTTAGCGTTTGCGGAGAACTGGCCGGCGATCCGCTCGGGGTGATGGCGCTGCTCGGCATGGGTATAGACACCCTTTCGATGAGCGTCGGCAGCTTGTTGCGGGCGAAGAAGGTAATCATTTCGTTCAGCCAAGTCGAACTGACCGACCTGTTGCAACAGGCGTTAGCCATGTCGGACGCTTTCGCGATTCGGCAGATGTACGCGACCAGGCTCGACGAGCGCGGCCTCGGCGGCCTCATCCGCGCCGGCAAGTGACCCGGCGCCCAGGCGCCAGGTCATCCCGGAAATGCGCAGGCGTTATCGGGGATCTCGACCGATTCCATTTACGCCGAGTCATCCCGGAAGACGCGTAGCGCCTGTCCGGGATCTTATGTGTACCCGCAAAGCCAGCTAACGTCGCCTGGACAGCGCCTGCGGCCCAGGCGCCAGATCATTGCGGAAACCGCACAGCAGATACCGATGCATCGGATCGCCGTGATCGTACGGGTCCTGTAACCGCCCGGATTCGCTATTGGCTGTTGCTTGATCCCGCGGTCGAGCTATGGGATGACGATGATTAGATTCCCAAGCTTTCGTCGCCTCCACGCGTCGGCGAGACATTACCCTGTCGATAGTTAGAAAGGTTTGACCACCGCGAGGATTACCACCGCGAACAAAACCAGCACCGGCAGCTCGTTAAACCAGCGGTACCAGACGTGCGAGCGCCGGTTGCGGCTGGCGGCCAAATCGCGAACAATTTTCCCGCAGTAGAAGTGATAGCCCACCAGTGCTGCGACCAGTAGCAGTTTCAAATGCAGCCAGAGCATCTGCGAATAGGCGGCCCAGGCGTAGTCGAATAACAGCCACAGGCCGAATACGATCGTGAGCAGCATCCAGGGCGTAATGAAACGATAGAGTTTGCGCTCCATCAGCGCGAGGCGTGCTTTGACATCGTCCTCCTCCGCCATGGCATGGTTGACAAACAGTCTCGGCAGATAGAAAAGACCGGCAAACCAGGCCACCATGAAGATAATGTGAAAAGCTTTGATCCAAATCATTATATAATCTCTTAGATAAGCCCGCTAAACCGCTGTAGACTAAGGCTTTTGGAATGGTCTCGCGCTGCGATCGATGTATAATGCTGCGTCCATTTTAGCGGCTCCTGAAAGACATTAGAATGATTAAGGTTGGAATTGTAGGCGGGACCGGGTATACCGGCGTAGAACTGATGCGCTTGCTGGCGCGCCATCCCGGCGTGCGCATGGAAGTAATTACTTCCCGCTCCGAGGCCGGCAAACCTGTCGCGGAATTATTCCCCAACCTGCGCTCGATAGTCGATCTGGATTTCACGGCTCCGGCGCTCGATTCTTATCGGGATTGTGATCTCGTGTTTTTCGCCACGCCGAACACTACCGCAATGTCCCAGGCCGAGGAATTGCTCGCCTCGGGTATCAGGGTGATCGATCTCGCCGCCGATTTTAGAATCAAGCATATCCCGACATGGGAGCACTGGTACGGTGCAACCCACGCCTGCCCGGCGCTGGTCGAAGATGCCGTTTACGGATTACCCGAACTGAATCGCGCGGCCATCCGCAATGCCCGCCTGGTTGCCAACCCGGGTTGCTATCCTACCGCGGTGATACTGGCATTGCTGCCCTTGCTGAAAAACGGGCTGATCGATGCAAAGTCGATTATCGCGGACTGCAAGTCCGGCGCCAGCGGCGCCGGTCGCAAGGCGAGCGTCGACACCGCGTTTTGTGAAGTCACCGAATCAGTCAGGGCTTACGCCGTGGCTGGCCATCGGCACCTGCCCGAGATTCGGGAAGTCCTGCGCACCGTGGATGCCGATGCGGAGCTGGTGTTTACGCCGCACCTGATGCCAATGCTGCGAGGTATTCATGCGACCGTATATGCCGATGCAAGCGCCCCGGGCGATCAGGTGCAGGCGCTGTACGAGAATCATTACCGCGACGAACCCTTTGTCGACGTCATGCCGGCGGGCTCGCACCCCGAAACCCGCAGCGTGCGCGGCGCGAACCTGTGCCGCATTGCCGTGCATTATCTGGAGGCGGTTAACAAGTTTGTCGTGCTTTCGGTGGAAGACAACCTGGTCAAGGGTGCGGCGGGGCAGGCGATCCAGAACATGAATCTGATGTTTGGGCTGGAAGAAACCTCGGGCCTGGAAGCACTGGGGATGACACCTTGAGCAACCTGCATCGCGGATTTCAGGTCAGGCAGCACAAGCCCTGGAAGGTCTGGCTCGGCGTAGCCATGCTGGTCGGACTGATGGGCATGTTTTTTTACCTCGGCAAGACCTATCAGACCTATCAGCTGCAACGCCTGCAGCTCGAGCGCGAGACCCTGGTCAGTCGCATCGCCGAGCTCGAAACCCGCAATTACAATCTGGTGCAAAAAAACGCCCATCTCGAAGGCGGCAGCAAAATCGAGCGCGATGCCTACGAACTTGCGAACCAGGAGCTGGTGAGACTGCAGCAGGAATTGCTGGCGCAAAAGGAGGAACTGGTGTTTTACCGTGGCATCGTATCTCCCAAGGACGCCGCGCTGAGCGTGAATCTGCAATCTTTCGGGGTGCGCAAGAAAAATAACCAGAATCACTATAGCTATAAAATGATACTCACTAAGAGCGGCAAGAGTACCCAGAAAATTCGGGGTGATGCGAAAATCGTGATTCGTGGGGAAAAAGCCGGCAGCGTCAGCGAATTGAATGTTTCACAGCTGGGGCTTGAAAATCAGGAGCAAGACACCAAGTTCTCCTTCAAGTACTTCCAGGTTTTCGAAGGTGATATCATCCTGCCTGACGGGTTTATGCCGTTCGAGGTGGAAATAGGCATAAAACCGACTACAAAGAAGGTTAAGTCGTTTTCCGAAACCATATCATGGACGCGAGTACTGTCCGAGGGTGTATAAATGTTTGGCAAAAAAAAGGGTTTTAGCGCGGCTCGTATCGACACGCTGGTTGGGCAGGGTACCGAGATAAACGGGGACCTGGTGTTTTCCGGCGGGTTGCATGTGGACGGCAAGATCAATGGGAATGTCGTCGCAGAAGAAGGCAGTACTGCCTTGCTGATACTAAGCGAGTTCGGGCGTATCGAAGGTGAAGTCAAGGTGCCGAACATGGTACTGAACGGCGAAATCGTCGGTGATGTTTACGGGTCCACCCGCGTCGAGCTGGCGCCGAAATCGCGCATCAAGGGTAGCGTGTATTATAATCTGATCGAAATGGCGATCGGCGCCGAGGTCAACGGCGGCCTGGTGCACCAGCCTCAGGGGGAGCAGCTGCCCAAGCGACTGGAAGACAAGTCTAACAATCGCGATGGTGGCAGCACCGAACCGGTAATCGAGAATTGATCCCAGGTGAAATATCTGAATCAATGTTCCGAAATTAAAAAGAGTTAGGTTATGGAAGTTATTATTGACGCCAATTTTGGTATGGCCCTGGGCCCCAAGTCCAGCGAAACCCTGCTCGAGTTTTCCGATTCAGCGGTGCGCAAGCTAAAGTCGATACAGCAAGAGGAGGGCAATCCGAGGCTTATGCTGCGGGTATCGGTCTACGGCGGTGGCTGTTCAGGCTTCCAGTATACCTTTTCGCTCGATGAAGAAGCCAAGCCCACCGACAGAACAGTCGAAAAAGATGGCGTTACGTTGATCATCGATCAAATGAGTTATCAGTACCTCGCCGGGTCGGAAGTCGATTTCAGCGAAGGCCTCGAGGGCGCGATGTTCGTCGTCAACAACCCTAACGCCACTTCGACCTGCGGATGTGGTGCCTCGTTTTCTATCTAGCAAGTGCGACTGGACTGGATATATCGGCGCGCAACGCGATTAGAAATTGAAATAACCGTTGAGGTAGAGGCCGTCGTACTCGAGATCGGTTTCGAGGTTGTTGGCGCTATCCAGATCCAGTGAAAAAGACTTGAAGCCGCCCTCGACGCCAAGACCGCTACCCGATTCGTAGCCCAGCATTATGGTCGAATCCTGGGCGCTGCTCTCGCTAAGCCCCAGGTTGATGAAATTGGCATTGATACTGGCGCCGACGTAAAAACCGCTTTTCGGTAAATCATAGCGCGCCGACAGGTAAAGCAGCGGAATGGTCTCGTCGACCTCGACGCTGGCACCGGCCATGCCATCGAACGAAACCTCGCCGTCGAAGCGTTTCAGGTCCACACCCAGGTCCAAATTAATCCGGTTTTTAAGCAGCTGGTAATAGAGCACCAGATCATTCTGGGACAGGTTGACGGTAGACGTAACCTCGTTGCCCGAATCTTGCGACCCGCCGCTGAAAGAGGAATCCAGCCCTATTGTCGAAAAGCCCGACGGGTCCAGGTCGTGGCCCTGGTACCTTATATTCGGCAGCGCCTTTATCGGGTGTTCGAGAATGAGCACCATCGATTTCTGTTCCGGATTTTCGATGTCCAGGTCGTCGACAAGATCGATCCTGCTGGAATCCTGGTAATTATAGGCGCCCGTCATTCCGGGTCTCCACTGGCTGGCGCCAATATTGAGCCCGACAAAATCAGCCCTGGTCGCGCCTGTTGTCAGTGCAAGACAGGTGAACAGGGCTGGAACAATCCATGTGGTGCGCATTGATTTTCTCATTTAAATATAATCTTATAGTCTAACATCTTGCATTTGCTAGATACATGCTGATCGTGTCTCGAATCGTGGCATATGTAAACTATGTCACATTTGCGAAATCCGGTTATTCAGCGGCGTAAATGGCTCCCAGTATCGTGCCACGTCGGGCCCGCGTAACCTCGGGAACATTGCCATCGCGCAGGTTGAGGCGCTCGCGCGCTAGCCACGCGAATGCCGCGGCCTCGACATAGTCCGGGTCCAATCCGAGTGTCGAGGTAGTATCTACGCTGCTATGCGGTAGCAAGTGCCGAAGTCGCTCGAGCAGGAATCGATTATGCGCTCCGCCGCCACAGACGAAACAGTTCGTCGCTGTTGCCGGCAGACCGGAGATCGCATCGGCGATCGTGCGCGCGGTCAGCTCGAGCAGGGTGGCCTGCACATCTCTCGCATCATGTTGCGCGCGCAGATAAGCTTTCAGCCAGGCTGGGCCAAAGTACTCGGTGCCCGTAGATTTAGGCGCCCTGATGCCAAAATAGCCTTCGGTGGCAATCATTTCGTCCAGCAGGCTATCGATGACCAGGCCGCTGCGTGCCCACTCCCCACAATCGTCGAAAGGCTGGCCTCGATGCTGCTCGATCCAGTAATCGAGCAGCGTATTGCCGGGACCGGTATCGAAACCGAGCATGGTCGCATCTGGGTCGGCGGGCAGCGAGGTAATATTGGCGATACCGCCGATATTGATCACTACGCGATTCTCGTGGCCCGAATGAAACAGGAAGCGGTGGAAGGCGGGGGCAAGCGGCGCGCCCTGTCCGCCCAGCGCGATATCCTTGCGGCGAAAATCGGCGACGGTGGTGATCCCGCAACGCGTGGCCAGTCTGGCCGGATCCCCGATTTGCGCGGTGAAGGCCACGACGCCGTCGGGATTATGGCTAATGGTCTGGCCATGGCTACCGAGGGCCGCAATGCGGTTTCGATCCAGCGAGGTTATCTCGAGCGCCTGGTTGACAACGTCCGCGAAAAGCTCCCCCAGTTCGACGTCCAGGCTGTAAAGTTCGTTCAGGCTCGCGGATTGCGACTGGCACAATTGCCGTAACCGTCGTCGCATCGATGCGGTGTAATTCGTCGTGCTGGTGTGCAGCAATTGTGGCGGGAACTCCGCGAAATCGACGATTGCGACGTCGACCCCGTCCAGGCTGGTGCCTGACATCAGGCCGATATATATCTCGCTGCCGGGGTCGGGATTCACTGCGAATTATCGGCCAAGGTGCGATCCATTAATCGCAGCATCGACAGATAAGCCTGGGTGTTTTCCTGAAAGTGGGAGAGATAGGCGGAGTGCACCGGTTTTGCCTCGGGGAGCGAGACGGTAAGCGGGTTGCGATGCACGCCGTTGACGCGGAATTCATAGTGCAGATGAGGCCCGGTGGCGAGACCCGAACTGCCGACGTAACCGATAATCTGACCCTGCTTGACCTTCTTGCCGCTGCGTATTCCCCGCGCGTAGCCATTCAGGTGACCATAGGCGGTGGTATAGCGGCCGCCATGTTGAATTACGACCAGGCGGCCGTAGCCCCCCTTGGTGCCGGCATACACGACCTTTCCATCACCCGACGCGCGCACCGGCGTACCGCGTCTGGCGGCATAGTCGACGCCCATGTGCGAGCGCCACTTGGATAACACGGGGTGCCATCGATTGTTGCTGAAACGCGAGCTAATGCGGGAAAATTCGACCGGGCTACGCAGAAAGGCCTTGCGCATGCTCTTGCCATCGGGCGCAAAATAATCGCTGTCGCCTTTGGGATCGGTGTAGTAAACCGCGCGATAGGTCCTGCCGTCGTTGATAAACTCGGCCGACAGGATTCGTCCGTTGCGTATTTTTACATCGCCCTTGTAGAGCTCTTCGTAGACTATTCCGAATCGATCGCCGCGCCGGATGTCGAGCGAAAAGTCGATATCCCAGCCGAAAATTGCGGCCAGGTCCATGATCACGTCTTCCGGAATGTCGGCTTTCGCCGCGGCTTCGAATAACGAGTTTTCGATTACACCCTCACGGTAAACCGGGTAGGCGTCGAGCTGGTAATTGATGATCTGGCTGCTGAAAGACTGATCCTCCCCGCGCTGTATCAGCAGCGTGCTGGTGATATCCGGGATGTATTTCATCTGCCGAAGATTTCGCTCCTCGTCCAGCAGCAGCTTTATTTCCTGTCCCGGCTTGATGCTGCGAAGCGTCCTGGTCTGGTCGTTTAACCCGGCGATCGTATGTGTTGTCGTCGCCGAAATGCCCTTTTTGGCAAAGATTGAAGCCAGGGTGTCTCCCGATTCGATGGTAACGGTTTCCCAGGGTCCACCATCGATCTCGGCGGCCGCCTGTTCGATCTCTGGCCCGAGCGTGTCGACCGGGCTGGGCAGGGGCAGGGAATAGTGTAATCGCGACAACTTGGGGGTAGAATCCGCTGCTTCGGCCGAAGGCTGCCAGTTCGAGACGCTGAACCCGAGCAGCATGATGATCGTCGCGACCAGCAACAATTTGATCAGCGGGCCGGGATGAAAAGAGGAAGCGGTGGCCACTGCGTTTCCAGACCTTGGCAAATAGTCACGGTCAGATTTGAAATCAAGATCTTGAAAACTCATTAGATATTTGGTCTAAGTTGTTGGTTAAATTGAGATAATGGGCCCGGATTATTATCTCCAGACAGGTATATAGCATGATTTTCGAAAAAGATGCAATGCGGCAGATAAAAAGAGGGTGCGATGAGATCCTGCTTGAAGCCGAATTGCAACAAAAACTTGAGCGCGGCCAGCCTTTAAATATAAAGGCTGGCTTCGATCCGACGGCCCCGGATCTGCATCTCGGGCACACGGTTCTGATCAATAAGATGCGCCAGTTTCAGGATCTGGGCCACCATATCATGTTCCTGATCGGTGACTTTACCGGCATGATCGGCGATCCGAGCGGAAAATCCGTGACGAGGCCGCCGCTTTCACCCGAGCAGATAAAGCAAAACGCGCTGACCTACCAGCAGCAGGTATTCAAGATTCTCGATCCAGATGCGACCGAAATATGCTTCAATTCCACCTGGCATGGGCCGAGATCCTCGGCTGATATGATACGACTGGCATCGCGCCACACGGTGGCTCGCATGCTGGAGCGCGATGATTTCGCCAAACGCTATAAAAACAATCAACCGATATCGATCCACGAGTTTCTCTATCCACTGGTGCAGGGCTGGGATTCGGTGGAGATGCGGGCCGACGTCGAGCTCGGCGGCACCGACCAGAAATTCAACCTGCTGGTGGGGCGTGAACTGATGAAAGCCGAGGGGATGGAGCCTCAGGTGATTTTAACCATGCCGATTCTCGAGGGGCTGGACGGGGTGCAGAAGATGTCGAAATCGCTCGACAACTACATCGGTATCGAGGATGCGCCCAACGACATGTTTGGCAAGATCATGTCGATCAGCGATGACCTGATGTGGCGTTACTTCGAATTGCTGAGTTTCAGGCCGATGCAGGAAATCAACCAGTTCCAGCACGACGTCAGGGCCGGTGCCAATCCGCGCGACGTCAAGTTCATGCTGGCCGAGGAAATCATCACGCGATTTCATGGCGCAGGCGCCGCGGAATTGGCCAGGCAGGACTTTATCACGCGTTTCACCAAGGGGGCGATGCCGGATGAAATGCAGGAAACCACGCTGCATCTCGAGCACGATAACATCGGAATTGCGGCCATGCTCAAACAGGCTGGATTAACCAGCAGCACCTCGGAAAGTTTCCGCATGATACAGCAGGGCGCGGTCAAGCTCGATGGGGAAAAAGTATCGGATCGTGGCCTTAGCCTGGAGCGCGGGTCGGTGGTCGTGGCCCAG
>JAOTTY010000032.1:0-2500 GCA_029864185.1 Gammaproteobacteria bacterium | reverse complement strand
AAATGCAACGCAGGCTGGCGGAGAAAAGACAAGTTAAAGGGGCCATAGCTCAGCTGGGAGAGCGCCTGCCTTGCACGCAGGAGGTCGGCGGTTCGATCCCGCCTGGCTCCACCATCTTACCTAATCAGCAATTTCCAGGGGTCAGATCTGAACCATCTATGGATGTTTCAGATCTGGCATTAACCAGGCGCTCTTGCGAGAGTGAATGTTCTTTAATAATTTGAATCTGTAATAAAGAAGTAACCAGCGTGACATCTTGAGTTCTCTGATGTCATGTCTGTTAATGTTGCATCATGTACAGCGCGACATATAACTTTTGGACTTTTTGTTATTGGAATCGGGATGTTTCTTTAGCCGGAAACCCCTGACGAAGATAACAGCAGCGATCGCAGTTTGGTCGTTGTTTGGTTTTAACCAACGTTTCATACAAAAGGCGTTGGCCCGATCAAGTCAGTACCAAATTCTTTCTTAGGAAAGTTTTTGGCGCCGATATTTTTTCGCCTATCAAGGCGCAGGTTTTGCGACCGCCGGGAGCATACATACCGTATGCAACCAAGGAAGCAAAAACTGCAACGCGGAGAGGCGGAAAAAGATCAAGCCAAAAAAGGTTGTTTGGGGTTATATGGTCAAGTGAATAAGCGCATACGGTGGATGCCTAGGCGGTAGTAGGCGATGAAGGACGTGGAAATCTGCGATAAGCCTCGGGGAGCTGATAAACAAGCTTTGATCCGGGGATCTCCGAATGGGAAAACCCACCCTGCTTGCAGGGTATCGTTAACTGAATACATAGGTTAACGAGGCGAACCCGGGGAACTGAAACATCTAAGTACCCGGAGGAAAAGAAATCAACCGAGATTCCCTAAGTAGCGGCGAGCGAACGGGGACCAGCCCTAAACTCTTTATTAACCTAGCGGAACAGTCTGGAAAGTCTGGCCATAGTGGGTGATAGCCCCGTACGCGAAAGGTTCTTAAAGATTATTCGAGTAGGACGGCGCACGTGAAACGTTGTCTGAACATGGGGGGACCATCCTCCAAGGCTAAATACTAACTACCGACCGATAGTGAACCAGTACCGTGAGGGAAAGGCGAAAAGAACCCCTGTTAGGGGAGTGAAATAGAACCTGAAACCGTATGCGTACAAGCAGTGGGAGCAGACTTGTTCTGTGACTGCGTACCTTTTGTATAATGGGTCAGCGACTTACTTCTCAGTGGCAAGCTTAACCGTTTAGGGGAGGCGTAGCGAAAGCGAGTCTTAATAGGGCGTCTTAGTCGCTGGGAGTAGACCCGAAACCGGGCGATCTATCCATGGCCAGGTTGAAGGTGCAGTAACATGCACTGGAGGACCGAACCCACCTATGTTGAAAAATGGGGGGATGAGCTGTGGATCGGAGTGAAAGGCTAATCAAGCCCGGAGATAGCTGGTTCTCCTCGAAAGCTATTTAGGTAGCGCCTCGCGTCTCACTCCTGGGGGTAGAGCACTGTTATGGCTAGGGGGCCATCCCGGCTTACCAAACCATTGCAAACTCCGAATACCAGGAAGTGCAATCGCGGGAGACACACGGCGGGTGCTAACGTCCGTCGTGGAAAGGGAAACAACCCAGACCGCCAGCTAAGGTCCCAAAATTACAGCTCAGTGGGAAACGATGTGGGAAGGCACAGACAGCTAGGATGTTGGCTTAGAAGCAGCCACCATTTAAAGAAAGCGTAATAGCTCACTAGTCAAGTCGGCCCGCGCGGAAGATTTACCGGGGCTAAGCTGTATACCGAAGCTGCGGGTGCTTATATTTATATAGGCACGGTAGAGGAGCGTTCTGTAAGCCTGTGAAGGTGTGCTGTAAGGCATGCTGGAGGTATCAGAAGTGCGAATGCTGACATGAGTAACGATAATGCGGGTGAAAAACCCGCACGCCGAAAACCCAAGGTTTCCTGCGCAACGCTAATCGGCGCAGGGTTAGTCGGTACCTAAGGCGAGGCCGAAAGGCGTAGTCGATGGAAAACAGGTTAATATTCCTGTACCGCACATTACTGCGATGGGGTGACGGAGAAGGCTAGACAAGCAGGGCGATGGTTGTCCCTGTTTAAGCGTGTAGGCTGAGATCTTTGGCAAATCCGGGATCTCTTAAGGCTGAGACGTGATGACGAGCACCTATTTGGAGCGAAGTTGTCGATGCCATGCTTCCAGGAAAAACCTCTAAGCTTCAGGTAATGCGTGGCCGTACTCTAAACCAACACAGGTGGGTGGGGTGAGAATCCCAAGGCGCTTGAGAGAACTCGGGTGAAGGAACTAGGCAAAATGGTACCGTAACTTCGGGAGAAGGTACGCCCCTGCTGGTGATCAGACTTGCTCAGTGAGCTGGTGGGGGTTGCAATAAACTGGTGGCTGCGACTGTTTACTAAAAACACAGCACTCTGCAAACTCGCAAGAGGACGTATAGGGTGTGACGCCTGCCCGGTGCCGGAAGGTTAATTGATGGGGTTATCTTCGGAGAAGCTCTTGATC
>JAOTTY010000031.1 GCA_029864185.1 Gammaproteobacteria bacterium | reverse complement strand
AGTGCCTGGTTGACGCGCCTACTAAGCTTCTTTTCGCTTTTCAGAATCTTGCGCAGGTCCGCCAACGAGGCAATGCCCGCCTCGTATTGCCCGGTATCGAACGGAGTCGTAAAACCGACGACCCTTGGCTTGGCCCTGACCAGCTGCTGCGTGATTTCAGCGAGGACGTCACGTGACCAGGGCCATGCCCCCAGCGTCTGCAGCGACTTGTCATCGATCGCGACCACCACGATATCCTCCTGCGGCTCCTTGGCGGCGGAAAATTTTACGCCGAGGTTATAGGCATGCCGGTCAAGCGCGGAAAACACGCCTGTTTCCGTAAAAACCAGAAACAGGAGGGTTATGACCAGTCCTACGAACCAGTCCCGTTTTAACAGGGATTTAAGTAACGACATTCAAGCTAACTATATTATTAGAACCAGGCAGCCAATGGATCTCTTATAGTTCAATTAATCCGTATTGTCTGTGCAGTTGCCTGACAAAAGCACTGGATTCAGGCGTTCTACAGGCTTCGCCCGGCACCCCGTTGCCGGATAGAGTCTGCGGGACCGATCGATTAAATTCATTTTATTGTAACGCAGGTCAAATAACTGGACCGGCCGCGCCGACAGAAAGGTATCGCGGTAGCCGGTTCTGGAAAATTAACAGCTCCCGTGGGCGACCAGATCGGGACAGCCAAAGTCAATTTTAAATCCGGTTGTTGCTTTAATTACCCACCCTGAACTGCCTGGCGGCGAAACAGTTTCCCGGAAACCATTGCTCTTGGGTTCGTGTTCTTTTAGCCTGTGCGGCAAAACCTGTGTCAACCATGCCCGATTCGATCAAATTACTGTCAACCCCGCGCTTTCGACCCTTTTTCATTACCCAGCTGCTAGGCGCATTCAATGACAACCTCTACAAGAACGGATTAACCATCTTCATTGCCTTCCAGGCGGCCGGCGTTTCGCAGCAGGACAGTAACACCCTGGTCAACGTTGCCGCGGCCCTGTTCATCCTGCCCTTTTTCCTGTTCTCCCCGCTAGCGGGGCAGCTTGCCGACAAGCATGAAAAATCGATGCTGATCCGACGCATCAAACTGCTGGAGGTCGTCATCATGCTGCTGGGAGCCATGGCCTTCATGCTGCACAGCCCGGAGCTGTTGGTAGCCATTCTTTTTCTAATGGGGACACAGTCAGCGCTGTTCGGGCCGGTCAAGTACAGCCTGCTGCCACAGGCCCTGCAACCTGGCGAGCTGGTGGGCGGCAACGCGATGGTCGAGTTCGGGACTTTCATCGCGATCCTGATGGGTTTGATTATCAGCGTTTATATCATCGGCTTCGGCAACAACGCGATGGCGGCCGCGGTGGTAATCACCTCCGTCCTGGGCTACTGGGCCAGCCGCGGCATTCCGCGACTACCAGCCGCTGCGCCGGAGTTGAAAATCAGTTTCAATATTGCCTCCCAAACCGTCCACATCCTGCGCGACGCCCGTGCAAACCTGACCGTTTTCTACTCGGTAATGGGGATTTCCTGGTTCTGGTTTATCGGTATCACCTATATCACCCAGCTGCCCAATTTCGTGCGCTACGAACTGGGCGGTAACGAACAGGTCTACGTTTTGTTGCTGGCAATGTTTTCGCTAGGTATCGGCGCGGGATCGTTTCTGTGCGAGAAACTGTCCGGGCGTATAGTCGAAATCGGACTGGTGCCTTTCGGCGCTCTCGGCCTGACCCTGTTCGGTGTCGATCTTTACTTTAGCCAGGGACTGTCGGTCGCGGCTGAACTTATCGGACCGGTCGGGTTTATCGGCCAGGCGACAAGCCTGCGCGTTTGCTTCGATATCATAATGCTGGGCGTTTCGGGCGGGCTCTATATCGTGCCGCTCTACGCGTTGATCCAACAACGCAGCGAACCCGCCAAATGTTCGCGTATCATCGCCGCCAACAATATATTGAACGCCCTGTTCATGGTCGTGGCATCGCTGTACGGACTGTTCGCGCTATCCAACGGCGTCTCGATTCCGCTGTTGTTCCTGATCATGGCGCTGATGAACGCCGCGGTCGCGGTGTTCATATTCACGCTGGTGCCCGAATTTATCATGCGCCTGCTGGTGTGGCTGCTGGTGAATACCTTTTACCGGGTCGACAGGCGCGGGCTCGAAAACATACCCGACGAAGGCCCCGCGTTGCTGATTTGCAATCACGTCAGTTATGTCGATGCGCTGGTGCTGGCCGGCTGCATTCGCCGCCCCATTCGGTTTGTCATGTACTACCGTATATTTCAGATGCCCGTGCTGTCGTTCATTTTCAAGACCGCCAACGCGATTCCGATCGCCGGCGCGCGCGAGGACGGGACCCTGATGGAACAGGCTTTCGAGCGCGTCAGCGATGCGCTGCGGCAGGGCGAGGTCGTGTGCATCTTTCCGGAGGGCAAGCTCACCGAGGATGGGGAAATGGAGAGCTTCAAACCGGGAGTGTTGCGGATTCTGCAACGCGACCCGGTGCCGGTGGTGCCCCTGGCTCTGCGCGGACTATGGGGTAGCTTCTTCAGCCGCGCTCATGGCAACGCAATGTCGCGATTGTTTCCGCGCGGGATGCTGAACCGCATCGAACTGCGCGCCGGCAGCGCCATCGACCCGGACGGCGCCACGCTCGAACAGATGCGGCAATCGGTGCAGCAGTTGCGCGGTGAACGCCCTTAGTCTCCCATCATCAGTTGCGGGTCCTGGCCCAGCAACCGCGTCAGGAAATCGCATACCGCGTCGACGCGTGCGACCTTGCGCAAGTCTTCGTGCACCAGCAACCAGTAGGTCCGTTCGACCGATACCTGGTCGGCGAGCACGGCCTGCAGGCGCGGCTCGCGCTGCGCCATGAAACAATGCACCAGACCGAGCCCGATGCCTTCGAGGATGGCGTTATATTGCGCGCTGACGTTGGTGCTGCGAAATACGACCCGGACGTTTCTGATCGTGTTATCGAAAAATCGGAGTTCCGGCATCTCGATCAGATCGTCGATGTAAGACACGAAGTCATGCTGCGAAAGATCGTCGACCCTGCCGATGGGTGGATGGGTAGCAAGATAATCGCGGGACCCGTAGAGCCGTAAGCGGTAGTCGCAGAGCTTCCACGCCACCAGCCGCCCGCTTTCGGGGCGGGAAAAACTGATCGCGATATCGGCTTCGCGCTTGGACAGGCTCATGCGCCGTGTCTCCGCGACCAGTTCGATTTCGATATCCGGCTGGTCGCGTCGAAATTCGGGCACGTGGCGTGCGATCACCTGTGATCCCAGCGCCTCCGGGGTTGCGACGCGCACCGTGCCGCCGAGGCGGGCGTCCTTGCCGGCAATTTCCTGGTAAAGCCGATTCGAGCTGGTTTCGATCTGCTCGGCAAACGGTAACAGGCGCAGGCCAGCGTCGGTCAACCGATATCCATTCGGAGATTTATCGAACAACCGTACATCGAGCTGTTTTTCGAGCGCGGTGATGCGACGACTGACGGTGGTATGGTCGACATGCAGACGCGCGGCCGCGCGCACCAGCTTTCCCTGTCGCGACAACTCCAGGAAAAATCGCAAATCGTTCCAGTCGTACATGTCCGCACTCCCTTAATCTGGGCCTCATCCCCACGAAAGAGACGCCTCGGGCGTCATCCCGGAAATCCCGCGGGGATTATCCGGGAACCTGCGGAGCGATGATGATTATAGATTCCGCTTAACCGCAGGGCACTTACCGCAACGGCTTCAAGCTATGTGTATTTTTGCACAATAGATGTGGGTTTTGCACACTATCCTTGCACAAATATCTTGCCTATACTGCCCGTTCCATTTCCATCAATCCTGCAGACACGGAGTTATCATGAGCCAGCCAGCCACCGCCGTATCCCCCGAAATCACCCAGCTTACCCATTACATCAACGGCGAGCACGTAGCCGGCAGCAGTGGGCGTTTCGGCGATGTCTTCAATCCGAGCAAAGGTGTCAAGACCAGTGAAACGCCCTTGGCGTCGAAGTCCGAGGTCGAAGCCGCGATTGCGGTCGCCGAAAAGGCTTTTCCCGAGTGGGCCGCGACCTCGGTGCTGCAACGTTCGCGCATCATGGCACGCTACGTGCAGCTGCTTTACAAACACCAGCATGAGTTGGCCACGCTGGTTTCGAAGGAGCATGGCAAGGTAATCGAAGATGCGATGGGTTCAGTTCTGCGCGGCATCGAGGTCGCAGAGTTCGCCTGCGGCGCCCCGCACGCGCAAAAGGGCGAATTTTCCGACAACGTCGCGCGCGGCATCGATATCTACTCGATGCGCAAACCACTGGGTGTGGTAGCGGGTATAACGCCCTTCAACTTTCCGGCGATGATCCCGCTGTGGATGGCCGGCATGGCGCTGATTACCGGTAACACCGTCGTGTTGAAACCCTCGGAAAAAGATCCGTCCTGCCCTCTGCGGCTGGCGGAACTCTTCGTCGAGGCTGGCGCACCTCCCGGAGTTTTCAACGTCGTCAATGGCGACAAGGAAGCAGTTGACACCCTGCTCGAGGACGAGCGCGTCAAGGCCGTCAGTTTCGTCGGTTCCACACCGATCGCGAAATATGTTTACGCCACCGCCACGGCGCACGGCAAACGCTGCCAGGCAATGGGCGGCGCCAAGAATCACATGCTGATTCTTCCCGATGCCGACCTCGAAGACGTCGCCAACGCGCTGATGGGTGCGGCCTACGGGTCCGCTGGCGAACGCTGCATGGCGATTTCCGTCGGCGTTTGTGTCGGCGACGAGGTCGCAGACCGGCTGATCGATATCCTGAAGCCGAGGGTCGAGGCGCTGCGTATCGGGCCGAGCCTCGATACCGGTCTCGAAATGGGACCGTTGGTGACCCGGGAGCATCGCGACAAAGTCGCGAACTACATCCAGATGGCGCAGGACGAAGGCTCGCGCCTGGTGGTCGACGGACGCGATTTCGTCTGCGCCGGAAACGAGGATGGATTTTTCCTGGGCGGCACTCTAATCGATGACGTCAAGCCGGGGATGCAGTCCTACCAGGAAGAGATCTTCGGTCCCGTGCTGCAAATCATGCGTGTCGGCTCGTTCGAGGAAGGTGCCGCTCTCGCCACCGACCATCCCTATGGCAACGGCACCTCTATCTTCACCAAGAATGGCGCGGCCGCGCGCACCTTTGCCGACAAGGTCGAGGTCGGCATGGTCGGTATCAACGTGCCGATTCCGGTGCCGCTGGCGTTCCACAGCTTTGGCGGCTGGAAGTCATCGGCGTTCGGCGATCATAACCAGTACGGCATGGAGGCACTGCGTTTCTATACCAAGGTCAAGACCGTCACCTCGCGCTGGCTCGAAAGCGGATTGGACGCAGAGTTCACGATGCCGGTACTGAAGTAGGCTGCCGGCAGCGCCCAGGATTGAAACAGGTCGCATCGTTCGTCGCCACCTTCGTGCTGCTGGGGGTGGTGCTTGCGATTCTGCATCACCTGCTGCTGTGGCTGAATTTACCGGATATCGTCGCGTTACTGGTATTCGCCCTGCCGCTGGTTGCATATATTGCTTACACTACGCAACCGACGCGCGCATTATGGCTGCGCTCCGCGCTGTCGATTTACACCGGTTTCGGCGGCGTCGTGCTGGCAGCCGCGGGACTGGTTTACCTGATCGGATAAGACCGGCTAGTTGTTGAAGGAATAATCGTAGTTCATCGTGCCGCCGGCGTTGAACACCTGCGCGTGGAACGACACGATGACGCGGTCTTCCTTGCCGGCGTAGGGGAACGGCATGTGCTTGATATGCGATGGAAATACGCACAGCTTGCCGTCCTCGGGGTAAGAGTCCCAGCTACTGTCATGCAGGTAGTAATTACCGTAGTCGCCGAATCCGCCGGCCATGTGTTCGATATGCGGTCCGTAGAAGCGGGTCACACCGTTGGGTTGTTTACCGCGATGCGATTCGCGGGATTTGCTGCAATCCGCCGAACGCACATAATAAACGCCCGACCAGGAACAATTGCCGTGCACGTGCATTTCGTGGAACGAAAAACCGTTGGATATCTGGAACCAGAGGCCCGTCAACGTCACGTTCACTTTTTCCCCCTGGCGCCATAGCCCCCGGTTGGCCTCGGTGGCGACCTCGACGATGCCCTCGCTGATGAACTCGGCGAGCTCATTGAGTTCCTTGTGCAGCGGGTACCGGCTCAGCAGGTCGTCACCGCTGGCATAAGCCTGTTCCGGGCTGCTCTGCTCGCGGTCGCGATGCTCGTAAAACAGCTCCAGCAGCGCCGGGTTGACCTTTTGGTAATGCGCGAAACGCTTCGCCAGGATCGTGGTCGGCCAGAGTTTAACGATGTTCGGATTACCTTCCGCCTTGGTTTTTTTTGCCATATCTGTAACCTGGTCTGCAGTTGCTGATATGGTACGCGAATCAGGGCAGCAATGCCCTGTTGTAGCGATGGCACTTGTCCATGTAGGTTTTGCTGCTCTTCGGCATTGGCACCCGCGCGCTGGCGATGTAGCTGATCAGGCGTCGGCCTTCCTGGATGAGGTCGCGCCCGTAAGCCACGCGCATGCGCAGCATCTGATCGGCATCGCTGGGTAATACCGGTTTGAAGGAATCGATCGTTTCCCCGAGTGCGACGAAATTTGGCCATACCCGGAATATGATCGGGTCTTTTTTCATCGTTTCCGCGGTTTGCCGGGCCGCCGCGGCGTAATCGACAATCGGATCGTGGATATCGGCGAACACCGTGCGCTTGCAAAACACGTCTATCATGCAATTAGCCAGCGAATCGATATCACGCATGCTTTGCGCTATCTTGATGAAGCGGGATTGATAAAAGTCGGCCACCGGCATCGTGAAAGCCTTGAACGGCTCGCCCCAGACCTCGTCGATGCCTTCATCGCCGCTATGATGCTTGACCTGCTGCCCCAGCGTCAGCGCCTCCTGAAAGCAGTCGCTGCACTCACGCATCAGCTCGTTGCTGTGGCTGACCTGCACGCCGAGTTCGCCCAGATCGACGATCGACGTGAAAAGATCGGTGGCGCGATTGAACAGCGCGCCTGCCAGCATCGCCGCGTTTACCCGTTTGCGCGCCGGATCGGTTTCGCTTTCGTAGGCTTCGCGCGCGAGCTCGAGACTCTTGCCGGGCGTATTGATCCCGGCCTCGGTATGATGAAACGCGCGCCGCGTCAGGCTGTCGATCAGGCGTTTGCGATTCGCAAGCGTGTCTTCGAGGGGCGCATAGTATCGAATCCAGTAGCCGTCGTAATAAACGGACTCGATACCATCGACGATGCGACGATCGCCATTTGCCAGCGGTGAGGTGCTATCGGCAGTTGAAGCCATGGAATACGCGCACTGTTTCTGCCATCGGGAATCTGACAATCATAATTCAATCGGGCTACAATGTTATGCAATCTTCCGGGGTAATCAATTGAATTTTTAAATGACGATAGCCATACCCCGCGTCGCGGGCTCATCGAGTGAGCCCAAATTGAATTACTATAGCGCTGTCCGCTTGTAACCCCGTTCGCAATGTCCCTATCCATCCTGAGCTCGAACCGCGTCGAAACCCTGCAGTCCAGGCTGGCGCAGCAACTGGTTCTGGCACCACGAGGCGATCCCTTCACCGAAGAAGTCGTCGTTGTGCCGACCTACGCGATGGCGCGCTGGCTCAATATGCGTATCGCGCAACAACAAGGGATTGCGGCGAACATACGGTTTCCGCTACCAAACCAATGGATCTGGCAGCTAGCGGCGAGCCTGCTCGACGATATACCGCGCGACGATCCCTATGCGCTCGAGTTGTTAAGCTGGCGCATTTTCGGCCTGCTGCCGCAACTCGCCGACGAGGCGGCATTCGCCGAACTGCAAAAATATCTCTCCGATGACGCCAGCGGCATAAAACGCTGGCAATTATCGGTGCGTATCGCGCAGGCCTTCGATCGCTACCAGCTCTACCGACCGGAGCAAATACGCGCCTGGTCGAGCGGCAAGGAAAACCACTGGCAGGCGCGCCTGTGGCGACAAATCATCGCCCGACAGGGTCAACCGCATCGCATTGAAGTCATCTCCGCGGCGATCAGGCAGCTGGCACACGCGCCGACCGCCGCCAGGCTACCCGAGCGTGTCAGCCTGTTCGGCCTGTCGAGCCTGGCGCCGATTTTTATCGAGTTCATCCACGGGTTGGCCGCCGCAACCGAGGTATCGATGTATCAGCATAGTCCCACCGATCATTACTGGGCAGACCTGGTCAGCGACAAAACCCGGGCGCGACGGCGGCTGCAGCATCCGGATCAAGACGACTACATGGATACCGGAAACAGCCTGCTGGCTTCCTGGGGCCGCCAGGGACAGGCGCTGCAGGATCTGTTACTCGACCTCGGTCCGGTAACCCGCAACGAAATCGACGCGAGCCAGGTCGCGCAGTCGGGAAGCATGCTGAACTGCCTGCAAAACAGCCTGTTCAGACTCGCCGACCAGCAATTCGAAAATACGGCCGACGATTCGGTTTCGCTGCATATCTGCCATAGCCCGATGCGCGAATGTCAGGTCCTGCACGACCACCTGCTGCGGCTGCTGGATCGCGATGAGGCGCTTGCCTGTGAGGACATTCTGGTGATGGTACCCGAGATCAGCCGCTATGCTCCTTATATCGAAGCGGTATTCCAGCAGGACGACGGCGGTAACCGCCCAAACCTGCCATGGAATATTTCGGACATCAGCGTCAGCGTCGGACACCCGTTGACCAGAATTTTTCTGCAATTGCTCAAGCTGCCCGGACTCCGCTTCACCCGTTCCGAGGTCATGGCCTTTCTCGAATGCAGGGAGATTCGCGAGCGCTTCGGGATCGAGTCTGACATGCTCGAAGAGATTCATTACCTCGTCGATACGGCGCGGGTATACTGGGGCATCGACGCGGCGCATCGGCAGGCGCTTGATTTGCCCGGCACTCACGAGAACAGCTGGCAGCAGGCCTGGGAGCGCATTTTCAGCGGTTTCGCGTTTGCCGACCAGAAACTGTGGCGAGACATTGCGCCGATCACAACGATCGATGCGAACGGCGCGGTGGCAATGGCTCGTTTCCGGCACCTGTTCGAACGCCTCGCCTACTGGCGCGATCGGCTCGCCCAATTCGGCAGCGTCGAAAACTGGCGGCAGCGCCTGCATCGAATGCTCGACGAGTTTTTCGTTGCCGATAATCTGCACGACGACAATTTACAACCACTGCGCGACGCGATCAGTAATCTCGGGGACGCGGGCGGCGAGGACCTGAGCCCGGCGCTGGTCAGCTACTGGATGGAGACGCAGTTATCGACGAGCCAGCAGCCTGGCCGGCTTTACTCGGGCGGAATTACCTTTTGCGGCATGCAACCGCTGCGGAATATCCCGTTCCCGGTGATCTGCGTGCTGGGCATGCAGGACCAGTCCTTTCCGCGCAGCGATCATCCAGCCGAGTTCGACCTGATGCGGCAGGACTGGCGACCGGGCGATCCGTCTAGACGCGACGAGGACCGCTACCTGATGCTGGAAACCCTGTTGAGCGCCAGGCGCTATTTATATTTCAGCTACTGCGGACGCAGCCTCCGCGACAACAGCGCCTGCCAGCCCTCGGTGCTGGTGCAGGAATTACTCGACTATATCGACGCCAGTTTCGTGTCGGCCAGCGACGCGCGCGCACCCAGCGAAGAGATTACCCGGGTTCATCCGATGTCGGCTTTCTCGAAACGGAATTTCCAGCCAGAGTCACCCGGCTACGATCGCTACTGGTATGACACGGCCCGTTTTGTCGAGACCGGAGGCCCGGCCAAAAAGGCGGATACCTGGGCCAGCGAAGACATCGCGCCGGCGGCCGCAACCGGGTCCTCGACAGACCTCGAGTCGGTGCTGCGTTTTTTCGATCATCCGATACGCTATTTTTTCCACAACCGCCTTGGAATTACCGCAACCCGTGGCCGTCCTGACGAGGACGAGGAAAGTTTCGCGCTCGATGCGTTGCAGAAATGGGCTCTGGCCGAACGTATGGCCAGCGATTTTCTACAGGGAGAGGTTGTCGATTTTGCACAGGTGGCGGCCGAAGGCCTGCTCCCGCATGGCCGTGCCGGGGTTAGCGCTTATGAAAACCTGGAACGCGAGTTCGCAGTCCTGCTCGATCGCTTACAGCCTTTCAGCGAACGGCGGCCGCTGTCGAGAACCATCGAATGCGAAATGCCGTCGGGCGACCTCCTGTTCGGCGAGGTGGGTTTCTGTTATCCCGGTATCGGCCTGATGCACTACACCGCAAGCAAAGCCCTGCGCGCCCGGGCGGCGATGCGACTCTGGCTCAATCACCTTGCGCTATGCGCCGCCGGACAGCTTGCACAGACCGAGTCCAGCCAGCTGTTGACAACCAGCGACGACGGACTCGATTTCGCATGGATTGATAGATCCGCCGCCAGCACCTGCCTGTCACGTTACATCGAGCTGTTTTACCAGGGGCGGCGGCGCCCGCTGCCGGTATTTCCCGATTCCAGCTTTGCCTGGGCAACAGAGTGGAATTCGTCACAGGATTCTGACAGGGCGCTCAAAAAAGCGCTCGGCGCCTGGAACGGCGCATCGTTTACCAATGCGCGATCCGGTGAACGTGATGATGAGTTTATTCGTCTCGCACTGCGCAACAATCTCGCCGATCCGTTAGACGACGCTTCTTTCGAGGACGCCGCGCGCCGGATTTATCTGCCTGCCCTGCAGCATGCCCGTCGCCATGACCGATAACGTCGCTCCGACCAGTCTCGATGCCGAAGTCCTGCTTGACCTCGACCCCGGGGGCATCAAGCTGATCGAGGCCAGCGCCGGGACGGGCAAGACGCACACGATCGCCGATCTTTACCTGCGCCATATACTGGCCGGCAGGCAACCATCGCAAATCCTGATCGTGACCTATACCAATGCCGCGACCGAAGAGTTGCGCGGCAGGATTCGCCGTCGCCTGTACGATGCGCTGGGTTGCCTGCAGAATTCAGCCAGCGCTGGAGACGAGTTTCTCGCCCTGGTAGCGGCACGCTGGCGAAACCTGGACGAGGATGCGCGAGACCTCCAGCTCAATCGTCTGCGGCTGGCCCTGCGCAGCATGGATGAGGCGGCGATTTCGACAATCCACAGCTTTTGTCAACGCAGTCTGCAGGATAACGCCATAACCGGAAACCAGTTCTACGATAGCGAACTACTGAGCAGCGACGACCCGATATGGGAGGACGCGATCAAGGACTGGTGGCGTCGACAAACCTACCACCTCGATCGCGAAAGCTGGCAGCTGTTCCACGAGAATCTGCCGCAAATCCCGGCATTGACCAGCATCCTGCTCGAACTGCGCAATCGGCCTCTGGCTAAGCTCCTTCCCGAGACCACGATGAGCGTATCGGACCTGATGTCGCAACCGCGCGCGATTGCGCGCGCGTTGCATGGGCTTGCGCCACTGTGGAGACGACAGCAGCGGGAAATTGTCGACATCGTCTCGGCTTCGAAGGCGCTGAGTCGCAGCAAAACCCTGCCCTATCACCCGCAGAACCTGGACGGATTGATCGAGGCCGCCGACAGTTTTTTTGCCGATCCCGATCCCGCGGCGCCATTTAAGCAGTTCGAATATCTGGCGTCAGATTTCTTATCGAAGAACACGAAGCCGAGTATGCGCGGCAAGGATCCGGGATTGCAACATCCTTTTTTCAAGGCGATCGATCCCGTGGCGCGGTCCTGGATCGAGTTTACTTCGACGATCAAGCCACGACTGCTGTCCCTAGCTTTCGGCTGGACGTCGCAGAAGGTATTACAGGCCAAGCGCGCGCTGCCGGCGCTCGCTTTCCAGGATCAGCTTACGCTGCTGCTCGAGGCGCTGGAATCCGAGCGCGGCGGCGAGGCGCTCGCGCAGAGCCTGAGGCAGCAGTACCCGGTTGCAATGATCGACGAGTTCCAGGATACCGATACGATTCAATACCGGATCTTCAGGCTAATCTATCCGCATTCCGCGGCGGGCAGCCTGACCCTGATCGGCGATCCCAAGCAGGCGATCTACAGTTTTCGTGGCGGCGATATATTTACCTACATGCAGGCCAGGCATTTACCTGATATCCAGCTGTTCAGCCTGCAGACCAACTGGCGCTCGCAACCGGAACTGGTTTCGGCAATCAATCATATCTTCACCCAACGACAGGATGCCTTCATATATCGGGATTCGATAGAATTTACCCGTATCGCATCCATTCCGGAAAATGGTCGCTACCGCCTGATGTCGGAAAACGGCCCCTCCGCCGCGCTTACCCTTTGGCAACTGCCGCAAAACGAGCAGGGTGGTAACTTTAGCCGCGAGCAAATGCGCGACCTTATCAACCGGGCTATCGTCGCCGAAATCATGGCGCTGATCACAAACAGCGACAACCGTATCGACGGACAACCGGTGCAAAGCGGCGCTATCGCGATACTGGTACGCCAGGCCTCCGAGGGCCAGGCGCTGAGCCAGGCGCTGCACCGGCACGGCATACGCACGGTTACCATAGGTCGCGACAGCGTGTTTCAATGCGACGAAGCTTATGGTCTTTATGACCTGCTGATGGCGGTTGCGCAATTTCAGGACCCCGTCATGTCGCGGCGTTCACTATCGTCCAGCCTGCTCGGTCTCGATTACCGGGAAATCGCCGCGCTCTGCGACGACGATGACGCCTGGCAGGCCTGGACCGACGACCTCGGTGACCTCAGGGAGTTGTGGGAGCGTCACGGATTCATATCCATGTTCCAGGCCCTGTTGCACCGCTTCCAGGTAACCCGACATCTCGCACAACAGGACAAAAGCGAGCGTCGCATTACCAACCTGCTGCACCTCGCCGAGTTGCTGCATCAACAGTCGACGAGTATTGCCGGCATCACGCCGCTGCTCGGCTGGTTTCGCGATCAGTTCGAGGAGGCAGCCAGGGACGAGGTCGAATTGCGTCTCGAAAATGACGAGGCGCTGGTAAGGATCGTGACCGTCCACAAGGCTAAAGGTCTGCAATACCCGATCGTCTTTGTTCCTTTCCTGTGGTCCTGTAAGCCGGTCGACAGGAACAGAGCGGTATATTTCCATGACCTCGATCTTTCGCCCTGTATCGATCTCGGATCCTCAGATCTCGAGCGAAACTGGTACCTGGCAGAAAAAGAACGTCTCGCCGAGGATATTCGGCTGCTTTACGTCGCGCTGACCCGCGCCCGCGCCAGGGTATACCTCGCCTGGGGACTGGCCGGTAGCCCGGCCCGACCGGGCTACGCCCGACAAACGGCGCTCGCTTACCTGTTGCATTCCAGGCAAAGTCCCGGCGATCTCGAGTCGAGTACTGTGGACGGCTTTCCGTCGGACATGGATTTCGTCGACGACCTGAGACGCCTGGTCGATCGCGCCGGTGGTACGATCGAACTGGCTGAATTGCCTGTAACCATAGGCAAGCCGCGTACGATTGTCGACGACAGCGCGCAGGACTCCACGCAACTGGCGACATTTTCGCGTGCCAGCCTGCCGCGCTGGCGCATTAACAGTTTTTCCGGTCTGACCCGGGGTATCCACCAGCCGGCGTCGCTCGGAGCGCTGCAAAGCCAGGGCGACGCCATTCTCGACTTCCCCGCGGGTAGCCACATCGGTTTGCTGCTCCATGCGCTGCTCGAAAATCTCGATTTTCAGCAGGATATCGAGGACCAGTGCCGCGAACTGTTGCCAGAATTACTGCGGCGTGCCGGGATTTCGGCCGAAACCCACCGCGATACCCTGATGCGATGGCTGAGCAACATCATTCATACCCCGCTGGACGGGAAGGACCTTTCCCTGCGGGTGATCGGCCGCGAACGACGCTTGAACGAGCTCGGTTTCGATTTCGCGCTGGATCACCTGGACATCGATGAACTCAACCGCTTTTTACAGTCCCTGGCTCCGGTGCCGTTACAGCCCGTCAGCGGCTTCGGATTCAGCGGGCTAATCACCGGCGTGATCGATCTCGTGTTCGAGTACGAAGGCCGCTACTACCTGGCGGACTACAAGAGTAACTTCCTCGGCACGAGCCTGGAGGACTACCTGCCTGCGAAACTCGAGCAGGCGATGCTGGATCGACGCTACGACCTGCAATCGCTGGTTTATTCGGTCGCCCTGCATCGCTACCTGGGACATAGGCTGTCGGACTACGATTACGATCGGCATTTCGGCGGCAGCTACTACCTGTTTTTACGGGCAATGAGGCCGCGGCACGGCAATCGCCAGGGTATTCATTTCCACCGGCCCCCGCGAAAGATGCTGCAGGCGCTCGAAAACCTGCTGCACTATACACCGCTCGAATCGCTGCGCGCATGAATTCGCTACTCTACAGGCTCGCGGGTCATGGCGATATCAGCTGGTTGAGTTATTACTTTGCCGAACTGATTACGAAGCAGGCCGGCGTCGGCGTGGACGATTTGCTCGGCCTCGGTGCGGCGCTGGTGTGCGAGGCCAACCAGGCTGGCGACGTCTGTATCGACCTCGATGCGTTCAACGGGCAACCATTGTTCGTGTCGGCACGGCTCGACGAGGCGGAGTTACCAAGGGGCCCGGACAGCCCTGGCTGGCGCGCGCATTTAACGGCATTCGACATTGTTGGGGCACCCGGCGACGCCGCGCCACTGATCGTCGAGGGCAACCGGCTGTATCTGAATCGCTACTGGTACTACGAGAACCGCGTCGCCGAAATCATCGTCGACAGGCTCCAAATCGATGACGCTTCCACCAGCGGCTTCGTCTCGGATCATGTAAACCGGCTTTTCAACGGTTCAGACGAGCAGGATCGGGACCAGAAACTCGCTGTTACCATGGCCGCAACCAAGCAGTTCAGCGTCATTTCGGGCGGGCCGGGCACCGGTAAAACCACGACGGTCATCAGAATCCTGAGTACGTTGATATCGGCGCAACCGGAGATACGAATTGCGCTCGCCGCGCCGACCGGAAAAGCGGCCGCACGCATGATGGAGTCGATTACTAATCGCATCGACGATCTCGACATTTCTGACGATTTGCGTCGCGCAATTCCGACTCGCGCCAGCACCATACATCGGCTGCTGGGATACGGCCACCGATCGTTCAGGTATCATCGCGAACATCGAATTCCGATCGACTGCGTCGTGATCGACGAAGCCTCGATGATCGATCTCGGTCTAATGTTTCATTTGCTCGATGCGCTGCCCGATCACGCCCGCATAGTTTTGCTCGGTGACCGCGACCAGCTGGCGTCGGTCTCGGCTGGCAACGTGCTTGGCGACATTACCGGTCATGGTGTCTCGATTGCGGACACCCGCGCCAGCATCGGCACTTCGATCGCCCTGTTGCGGCACAGCTATCGCTTCGAGACATCAAGCGGAATCGGCAAACTGTCAGAATCGGTTAATCTGGGAATGGCCCGGGACGCGATCGAGGTACTCGAATCGGCAGATCCGAGCATCCGCTGGTTCGCGTCGGACCGGGACGAGCTGGACGCGGACGCGATGCAATGGATACTGCAGGCTTTTGCGCCGATATTCGGCGCCCGCTCGGCGCTGGATGCATTGCAAATACACGAGGCGTCGCGCGTGCTTGCCGCGACCAACCACGGACCGCTAGGGGTGCTGCGGCTCAACCGGATTATTTCGAATGCCTTGCTTGGCGATAATGGACTGCCCGAGTCCAAGCTTTTTTGCGGCTTGCCAATCATGGTAACGCGCAATCATCACGACCTCGGATTGTTTAACGGCGATACCGGAATTTTGTGGCAACAGCCTGAAGGCCTGCGAGCCTGTTTCCGTGACGGCGAGGGCGGGCTTCGCAGCCTGGCGCTGCACCGCCTGCCCGAAATCGAGCCGGCATGGGTCAGCACGGTGCACAAGTCACAGGGCTCCGAATTCGACTCGATATTGCTGATTTTGCCTTCGGACCCCGATTCCAGCGCACTGTCGAGGGAGCTGTTGTATACCGCGGTGACCAGGGCACGGCATTTTTTCCTGTTGCAGGCCAGTCGCGAGGCTGTCGTCGGCGCCATCGGCAAGCTGACTCGGCGCTACTCCGGACTCGCGCAGAGACTCGGTTGGCCTGCTTGAGGCGTTGCGCCTGAAATCCAGTGGCTTGATTTCAGCGTCGTATATACTAAACAGGTAATGGAAATAACAATGGAATCTCCAATGCATTTCGGTCGCATGACAAACCCCGCATTGCCGATCTGCAATTCAATATGACTAGCTCCTCCCCGGGCAAAGCCCTGATCGTCGACGACGAAAAGACCAATCGGCTCATCTTGAAGTCGTTGCTGGTAAAACAGGGTTATCAGACCATCGAAGCGGTAAACGGCCAGGAGGCGGTCGATTTGTTCCACCAGGAACACCCTAGCATCATTTTCATGGACGTAATGATGCCCGTACTCGACGGCTACGAGGCGACCCGCCAGATCAAGGCGGCCTCGGCCAACCATTTTGTCCCGGTAATTTTCCTGACCGCAATGAGCGACGAAGAGGCGCTGGCGCAGTGCATCGAGGCAGGCGGCGACGATTTCCTGGTTAAACCCTATGACAGGCTGATCCTGCAAAGCAAAATACGCTCGATGCAGCGTATCGCTGCGCTGAACCGCGAGGTTCAGGGCATGTACAGCATGATTCACCGCGAGCAGGAAATTGCCGAGTCGGTGTTCGTCAACGCCATCCAGAGCTCGAACATCGAAAATCAATATATAAAACAGGTAGTCCGCCCCGCCGGAATCTTCAGCGGTGACATGGTGCTGTCAGCCTATTCTCCGTCACGCGACCTGTTTTTTCTGACCGGCGATTTTACCGGCCATGGTCTACTCGCGGCGCTCGGCGCGATGCCGGTTTCCGAGGTTTTTCGCGCGATGACGACCAAGGGCTTCAGCCCGGAAGAGATACTGGTAGGCATCAACAAGAAGCTGAAGTCCATGCTGCCTGTGGGCATGTTTTTCGGCGCCCAGCTCGTCGTCGTCAATCACGACCTCGAACATGTGCGGGTCTTCAACGCCGGAATGCCGGATGTCATCATCGTCGACGGCGCAACCAATCAGATCAAGCACCGGCTCGTGTCTACCGGTTTACCGCTGGGCGTGGAGGCGACCATCGATCCGAAGGAAATGCTGCAGTATGCCCCAATCGCTTATAACGACAAGATTCTGATGCATAGCGACGGATTGACCGAGGCGCGTAACGCGAGCGATCGCGAATTCGGCAGCCAGCGTTTGCTGGAGTCGATATCCCATGCCCCGGTAAACCAAGTTTTCGATCAGATATTCGAAGATCTCGACAGATTTTGCGGCAATATCACGACCCAGGCGGACGACGTTACGCTTGTCGAAATCACCTGCGTCCACGAAGTGTTGCCCGAAATCGAGGTGCATGACTATATCAGGCCAACCGCGCAGCTGCTGGGCGACCGCGGTGAATGGAAACTTTCGCTACGCTTCAACGGGACGCGCTTACGCGAAACCAACCCGGTGCCGATCCTGGTCAGCTATCTGCTGGAAATGGAGGAACTCGAGGCCGAGCGGCAATCGTTGTTTACGGTAATGACCGAACTCTATGTCAACGCGCTCGACCACGGCGTGCTGGGGCTGGATTCGAAGTTAAAGTCTGATCCTGCCGGTTTCGAGGCATATTTCCAGACTCGCGAAAGCCGGCTGGCCAGCCTCGACAGCGGTTACGTCATTTTTAACCTGTCGGTCGAGCAACAATCGACCCGGCGCAGCATTCTGCTGCGTATCGAGGACAGCGGCAAGGGTTTCGACTACGCGAATCACTATCCGCCCACCACGAGGGAAACGGCCCTGAGCGGTCGTGGGATACTGTTAATCCAGGATTTATGCGAATCGCTCGAGTACCATGGCAAGGGCAACATCGCTATCGCCCGTTTCAGCTGGAGCACCACCTAACGCCACAGGACAAAGCATAGCGATCACCCGACGACGGAGTTTATCGAGGTTTTTACTACTGGCCGAGTTCCCTGGCTACCAGGAAGGTCATGATTTCGATCATGCGGTCGTTGCTGCCGGCATCCGATGCCGACACCAGGTATTTTCCATTGACGATTATCGACGGCACGCCGCGATGACCGTAACGCTTCTCTTTCTGAATGTCCTTACGAATCTGGGTTTCAACCGGAAACGAAAAGTAATTCTCGCGAAAAACCTTCTCGTCCAGGCCGATCTCGGCGGCAAATTTTGCCAGGGTGTCGAGACTGGTGAGGCGCTGCCGCTTGATGTGGATCGCGTCGAATAGTGCCTGGTGCGCACGGTCGAGCGCATTCATCATTTTGAACGCATAATAGGCGCGGGCATGCTCGGTCCAGCGCGGATTCAGCGAAGAGGGTACCTGTTCGAAAACTACGCCTTCGGGCAGCGTTGCCAACCAGCGCTCGACATAAGGCTCGAAACGAAAGCAATGCGGGCAGCCGTACCAGAAAACCTCGGTGACAACCACCTTGTCGGGTTGAGAAGTCTTGACCGCCGGAGAAATTACCTGGTAATCCGAGCCTTCGACGAAAGCCATCTGCGCAAATGCGCTTCCAGATACCAGCGTCAGCGTAAAGAACGCCGTTAGCCAATGCTTCATCATAATAATTCTCCCAAGTTTATCCGCTTAACTAGTGACAGGATAAACCGCGATTAGTTTGATCGCAGCCTATCCCGGTCGAGATTAATGTTTGCTGAATGCCGTTGTTACGGGTATTTATTGCATACCTGTGATGTAAGCGGCGACCGCTTCCATTTCCCCGTCAGACATGCGCGCAGCCACGTTGCGCATCATCCGGCCAGCGTCGTTAGCTCGCATTCCCTGCCTGAACATCTTCAACTGCGAAACGATGTACTCCGGGTGCTGCCCCTTGAGCGAAGGCCAACCCGCCGGACCATTGCCATGCCCATCGGGTGAATGGCAACCTATGCAGGCGGCGACCTGGGCGGCGACGATACCGCCGCGATAGATATTCTGACCGGCCTCTATCAGCTCCGCGTCGAATGCAATCGGTTTCAGCTTCTGGCTTTCGAAATAGGCCGCAACATTCTTCATATCCTGATCGTTCAACAACGCAACCATGCCGGTCATCGACGCGTTGATGCGACGTCCCGCCTGGTAATCGTTTAGTTGCTTGTAGATATAGTTTGCATGCTGCCCGGCGAGCGACGGCCAGGCCGGATTGGCGCTATTCCCATCGGCCCCGTGACAGGCGGCGCATACGGCACTCTTCGCTTTACCGGCTTCGATGTCGGCGGCGATCGACGCGAATGACACCAGGCCGGACAAGGCCAACACGATGGCTCCAATATGGCTCGCTTTCATTATTTCTCCTGAGGGAAAAGGTACGGAAATTTTGGGCGCAAATGTATATCATACCCCGGCTTCGCGTTCAACAATAACCCATTGGCAGTCATGAGTATCTCCTTCAGGCAGGCAAAGTTCGTTACCAGCGCTTTTGATTTGTCGCAGCTATTGCCCGATAACGGATCTGAAGTCGCATTCGCGGGTCGTTCGAACGCCGGCAAATCGAGCGCGATCAATTGCCTGACGCAGCAGAAAAGCCTTTGCAAGACGAGTAAAATCCCCGGACGCACCCAGTTGATCAATTTTTTCGAGCTCGATCAGTACCGGCGGCTGGTCGATTTGCCCGGCTACGGATTCGCCAGGGTACCGAAAAAGACGCGCAATCATTGGGACCAGGTGTTATCGACCTTCCTGTTGGAGCGCCGCGCCCTCAAGGGGCTGGTTATCGTGGTCGACATTCGTCGCGGGATCAGCGATCTCGATCGGATGCTGATCGACATGATGTCGGGCAGCCTGCCGCTGCACATCCTGTTGACCAAATCGGACAAGTTATCCCGCGGCGGGATCAAGCAGGCGCTGGATGATGCCGAATCGCGTTTATCGGGCCCGGACCAGAGTGTGTCCACCCTGTCGACGCTTAACCGGCAGGGGCTGGAACTGCTGGAACAGAAATGCCGGGAATGGCTGCAACCGGGATAGTGTGCTGCCAACCGGAGCAAGGTCTTCGGACATAAAAAAGCCCTGGCAGAAAACTGCCAGGGACAAACGTGTGATCCGGATGGGGTTTCCGGATCATTGTCCGCTCATAGGAGGGAGAACGGACATAGCGCTGGGCTATAGCGCTATTTTATAGGACATCCGGCAGTGTATTTAGTTCCTGAACTCTGACGTTCAACGCTACCGTTTATCCGCAATAATCTAAAATTGGGGACATGCCACGGTATTTCAATCCCCGTTGCTTTCGTTAATTTGTCTACGCGCCTGCATTGCGTCTGGATCAGCGGAGAAAAGAAATTTCCTGGATAACAGGCTTGTCGTCCCAGGGCCGGACAATAAACGTTAATATCTCGTCGGCCTAGAGCCGATAAAGCGCCTTCCGGGCCGCCCGGATGCGCTTCTGAGGGCTGCGAATTAGTAGTCACCGAGCGGTGATACCGGCTAAATTTCGCCGCGGGCGCGTAGCGCCTCCGAATCAATGGGCCTCGTTCCAGTTCGAACCGATACCGGCGTCCACTTCCAGCCTGACCGATAGTTCGGCCGCCCCGGTCATCAGTTCGGCAATTGCATCACGGCGGCTTTCAACCTGTTGTTCCGCTACTTCGAATACCAGTTCATCGTGTACCTGCATGATCATCTTACAGGCGTCGTCCTTGTCTGCAAGCCACTGGTGAATCCTGATCATCGCGCGCTTGATGATGTCGGCAGCGCTGCCCTGCATTGGGGCATTGATTGCGGTGCGTTCGGCGTACTGTCGCAGGTTGGCATTACGCGCGTTGATATCGGGAAGGTACAGCCTGCGCCCGAACACCGTCTCGACGTAACCCTGCCGGCGGGCAAGTTCCTTGGTTTCCTCCATGTAACGCTTTACCCCGGGATAGCGTTCGAAATAGGTATCGACATATTGCTGCGCCTCGTTACGGCCGATGTTCAATTGCCTGCCGAGTCCAAAGGCAGACATTCCGTATATGAGACCGAAGTTGATAGCCTTTGCGGCGCGCCGCTGTTCGGTGCTGACCTGCTCCAGTCCGATACCGAATACTTCGGCTGCGGTCGCCCGATGCACGTCGAGCTTACGTTCGAAGGCGCCGAGCAGACTGTCATCGGCCGACAGATGCGCCATGATGCGCAATTCGATCTGGGAATAATCGAGCGCCAGGATCCTGCAGCCGGGCGCAGCGATAAAGGCCTCGCGAATACGACGCCCCTCGGCGGTACGAATCGGGATGTTCTGCAGGTTGGGGCTGGTCGACGAAAGCCGACCGGTAGAAGCGACCGCCTGCTGGTATGAGGTGTGCACGCGCCCGGTACGCGTATCGATTTCCTGGGGTAACTTGTCGATGTAGGTAGACAAAAGCTTGTTGAGGCTGCGGTGCTCGAGAATCAGGGCCGGGATTTCGTAGTCGGCGGCGAGTTCCTCGAGGACATCCTCGGCGGTGGAGGGCTGGCCTTTCGGCGTCTTGCGCAGCACCGGTAATTCGAGCTTTTCGTAGAGGACTTCCTGGATCTGCTTGGGCGAGCTCAGGTTGAACACCTGCCCGGCCTGCTGATAAATCTGTTCCACGATCTGGGTAAGCTTGCGGTCGATTTCGCCGCCCTGCTTTTTCAGCATGTCAGGATCGATCAGCACGCCGTTCTGCTCGACATCGATCAGTACGTCGACCAGCGGCATCTCGATTTCCCGGTAAACCGATTCGAGTTTTGCATCTTCGCCAAGCCCGGCGCTCAGAACCTCGTGCAACTGCAGCGTAACATCGGCGTCTTCTGCGGCATAGTCGCTGGCAGCCTCGATTTCGATCTGGTCGAAGGTTTTCTGCCTGGCACCCTTGCCGGCGATGTCCTCGAAGTGGATGGTGTCGCGATCGAGGTAAAACTTTGCAAGGTCATCCATGTTGTGACGACTTGCAGTCGAGTTCAGTACGTAGGATTCGAGCATCGTATCGTCGGCTATGCCGCGCATACGGATGCCTTCGCCGATAAAGATATGCGCGTCATACTTGATATTCTGTCCGATCTTCCCGATCGCCGGATTCTCGAGAATCGGTTTCAGCGCGACGAGCACCGCTTTTTTATCGAGCTGCTTCGGGGCGCCATCGTAGTCGTGGTTCAACGGGATGTAGCAGGCTTTACCTGGTTCCAGGCACAGGGAAATGCCGACTAGCCTGGCCAACATGTAATCGATACTGGTGGTTTCGGTATCGACGGCGAAATACCTGGCTTGCTGCAGGCGCTTCAGCCAGTATTCGAAACGCGACTGCTCAAGAACGCATTCGTAGCTCGCTTCGGGTCGGGTTTTGGCAGGCTTGTCGGCGCCGCCGTTATTGCTGTCGAGCTCATCGTACCAGCGCGTAAATCCGAACTCGCGGTAATATTCAGCAAGTGTGTCGTGGTCGCGCGGCCGCAGTACGAGCTCGTCGATGTCGAGATCGATATCGCAATCGAGTTTAATCTTCGCGAGCTCGTAAGACATCGGCAGAAAATCAAGCGACTCGCGCAGATTTTCGCCAACCTTGCCCTGAATATCCTCGGCATGTTTCATGACGCCCTGCAGGTTGCCATACTCCTCGATCCATTTTGCTGCCGTCTTTGGTCCTACTTTTGGCACGCCGGGAATATTATCAGAGCTGTCCCCCATCAAAGCCAGGTAGTCGATGATCTGGTCTGCGCGCACCTGAAACTTTTCGACAACGCCCTGCGCGTCCATGAAATGATTGTTCATCGTATTGATCAGGCGTACCTGGTCGTTAACAAGTTGCGCCATGTCCTTGTCGCCGGTAGAAATAAGTACCTCGTAACCCTGCTCGGTGGCCTGCTTGCTCAAGGTGCCGATAACGTCGTCGGCCTCGACCCCTTCGATACTGATCAATGGGAGTCCGCGCGCCCTGATAATTTCATGCAGGGGTTCGATTTGCTCGCGCAGGTCATCGGGCATCGGTGGCCTATTGGCCTTGTAGTCGGGATAAATATCGTTGCGAAAGGTCTTGCCCTTGGCATCGAAGACCACTGCTATCCTGTCGGGTTGCTCGTCCTTGACCAGCTTGCTCAGCATATTGAGCACGATGTAGATGACCCCAGTAGGCTTGCCGGTCGGGCTGGTGAGATTTACACCCCTGGCGTGGTAGGCGCGAAATAGATAAGAACTACCGTCAACCAGCACCAGTTTTTTTTGTTTCTCTTGATTCATAAAGATGCGCTAGAATGCCCGACCCTGACCCGGATCATATTACAGCCGCATCGGCGACTTCGCCAGTTTGCGCTATCCAACTGGCTAAATTAATGTCTGTATTCACTACCGTCGAAAACGCTTCACTGAAGATGTTCCTGAAGCGTTACGATATTGGCAACGCTCGCGCGTTCAGCCCGATCGTCGCGGGTATTACCAATACCAATTATTACCTCGAAACCGATCGGGGCCAATTCGTGCTCACGCTTTACGAACGCCACAGCGACGACGAACTCGACTACATGCTGGGTTTGCAGAAGCACCTTGCCAGCAAATCGGTGCTATGCCCGGCCCCTGTCGGCGACCGTCGCGGTGATCTGTATTCGACCCTGAATCATCGACCTGCCGCCATCATTCATCGTCTTCGCGGGTCGGTACGAACGACGCCGCAAGTCGCAGACTGCGCGCTAATCGGCGCCGAGATGTCGAGATTTCATCTCGCCGGGCTCGATTATCCAGGCGTCCGCGAAAATCCGCGCGGCATCGACTGGCTTTGCGCCATCGGCGATATGCTCGACGCCAATCTGGACGGTGATGATAAAAACCTGTTTTCGGCCACGCTGCGGGAATACCAGGAGTTTGCAGGCGATAGTCTTGCCATCGGTGCGATTCACGCCGACCTGTTCCGCGATAATGCACTGTTCGTCGATGGCGAGCTTGGTGGAATTGTCGATTTCGACTACGCCTGTCGGGACAGTTTTGTTTTCGATATCGCGGTGCTGCTCAACGACTGGTGTATCGGCACCGATGCTTGGCTAGATCCAGAACGGGTCGCGGTAGTGCTCGATGCCTACCAGCAGCAACGGCGACTCAGCGCTGTCGAGCTCGATGCGCTGCCGCTGATGCTGCGGCTCGGCGCGCTGCGGTTCTGGTTGTCACGGCTTTACGACAGGGTATTTCCGCTTAGTGGTGAGCTGACTTTCAGCAAGGATCCGGATGTGTTTCGCGAACTGCTACGTCAGCACAACGCCAGAGGCCAGGAACTGGCGCAGATTTTTCGGTCGTATTACCCC
>JAOTTY010000246.1 GCA_029864185.1 Gammaproteobacteria bacterium | reverse complement strand
TGCAGATTTTCGTGCAGCGCGACGCGATTGGCGAAGACGCCTATGAAGCATTCAAGCACAGCGACATCGGCGATATTTTCGGGGTTAGCGGCGTGCTGTTCCAGACCAAAACCGGCGAGCTCACGATCAAGGTCAAAACCATCGAGTTGCTGACCAAGGCGCTGCGGCCACTGCCGGAAAAGTTTCACGGGCTCGCCGACCAGGAACTGAAGTACCGCCGGCGCTATGTCGACCTGATCATGAACGACGATTCGCGCCGCGTATTCAAGATCCGTAGCCAGGCCGTCAACTTTATCCGGCAGTACATGATCGAGGCGGGTTTCATCGAGGTCGAGACCCCGATGATGCAGGTCATTCCCGGCGGCGCCGTCGCAAAACCCTTCGTTACGCATCATAACGCGCTCGACATGGAGCTGTACCTGCGCGTCGCGCCCGAACTATACCTCAAGCGCCTGGTGGTGGGCGGGATCGAGCAGGTCTTCGAGATCAACCGCAATTTTCGCAACGAGGGCCTGTCGACGAGGCATAACCCCGAGTTTACGATGCTGGAGTTTTACCAGGCCTATGCGGACTACGAGGATTTCATGAACCTGACCGAGGACATGATGCGCCGGCTGGCGCATGCCGTGCTCGGATCGGGCCAGGTGCATTACCAGGGCGAGGATTTCGACCTCGATCAGCCGTTCGCACGCATGAGCGTCGCCAGTTCGATCATGCAATATAACCCGAATCTCGATGCCGCGAAGCTGGAGGATGTCGAATACTGCCGCAAGGCGGCTGCCGATCTCGGCATCAAGCCCGAGCCTGGCTGGGGCGCGGGTAAGTTGCAGGTCGAGATTTTCGAGAAAACCGTCGAGGAGCATTTGAAGCAGCCAACCTTCATCACCGCTTACCCGACCGAGGTTTCGCCGCTGTCACGCTGTAACGACGACAATCCCTTCGTGACCGACCGCTTCGAATTCTTCCTCGGTGGACGCGAACTCGCCAACGGGTTTTCCGAGCTCAACGATCCGGAAGAACAGGCGGCGCGGTTCCACCGCCAGGTCGAGGAAAAAGAGGCCGGCGACGAGGAAGCCATGCACTACGACGCCGACTACGTGCGCGCGCTCGAATACGGGCTACCGCCAACGGCGGGCGAGGGCATCGGCATCGATCGGCTGGTCATGGTGCTGACCGATTCACCCAGCATCCGCGACGTCATACTATTTCCGCATATGCGCCCCGAATAATATTGCGGTCGCATCGCCCGCTGGTGCTAAACTTCCGCGATGGAATTTCTCGCAAACGTCCCCGGGTTTCATGCCTATGTCGTGATGTGCCTGGTGGTGCTCGCGTTGATCATGTTCGCCAGCGAACGATTACCACTGGCGACCTCGAGCCTGCTGATACTGGTACTGCTGACGCTTTTGTTCGAGGTGTTTCCATTCACCGGCCGCGCAGGTCGGCTGTACCCGAGCGATCTGTTTCTCGGCTTCGGTCACCAGGCACTGGTGGCGGTTTGCGCGCTGATGATCGCCGGCCAGGCGCTGGTGCGCACCGGCGCGCTGGAACCGATCGGCAGGCAGCTGGCCCGGTGGTGGGCATTGCGGCCGCTACTGACGTTTTTGGCGGCGCTGGTGATCGGCGCAATGCTCAGCGCTTTCATCAACAACACCCCGGTGGTGATTCTGATGCTGCCGATCCTGATCAGCGTCTCGCTGAAGACTGCGACGCCGGCGTCGGACCTGCTGATGCCGATGGGGCTTGCCACGTCGATCGGCGGTATGGCGACCAGCATCGGCACCTCGACCAACCTGCTGGTGGTTGCCGTCGCCGCGGACCTGGGATTGCGCGAACTGGGCATGTTCGACTTCGTATTCCCGGCGATCGTTGCCGGCGGCGTCGGCATCGTTTACCTGTGGCTGGTCGCGCCGAAATTACTGCCCCCGCGAGAGGCGCGCCTGCCGGGCACGTCGCCGCGCCTGTTTACCGCGCAGCTGCGCATTCACGACGACAGCGTCGCCAACCAGAAGAAGCTGTCCGAGGTCATCGACCTCGCCGGCGGCAATCTCGAGGTCGTGCATATCATTCGCGGAAAGAAGAACAACCGCCTCGTCGCGATCCCCGACATGGTGCTGCGTAGCGGCGATCGTATCATCGTCAAGAGCACCCCCGATCGACTCAAGGAACTCGAAACGGTGCTCGGCGCCAGCCTGTTTTCGGGAGACGAGCGCGTCGACGACGAACACCCGTTGCAGGACGCGACGCAGCAGATTGCCGAGGTCGTCGTGGTGCCCGGTTCGACGCTGGATGGCCGCACCCTGGCCAATATCCGTTTTCGCGAGCGCTACCAGCTGATGGTACTCGCGTTGTTTCGCTCCAATAAGTGGGCCAGCAAGCAGGGCACCGAGCATACCGAGGAGACGCGCCTGCATTCGGGCGACGTGCTGCTGGTGCAGGGTTCGGTCAGTAACATCAATCGTCTCAAGTCGAGCCGTAACCTGCTGGTGCTCGACGCCAAATCGGCGTTGCCGATTTCGTCGCGTGCGCCGATTGCGATGCTGATCATGCTGTGGATTATCCTGACGGCGGCGTTCGGGCTGTTGCCGATTGCAATCAGCGCGCTGACCGGCGTGCTGCTGCTGCTGGTTACCGGCTGTCTCAAGTGGTACGACACCACCCGTGCGTTGAGCGCGCCTGTTATCCTGCTGATCGTGACCAGCCTCGCGATGGGCACCGCGATGGTGCAAACCGGCGGCGCCGATATGATCGCGAGCGCCTACGTGTCGCTGTCCGCCGGCGCCTCGCCGGCGCTGATCCTCAGTGGCCTGCTGGCAATGATGGCGTTGCTGACCAACGTCGTATCCAACAACGCGGCCGCGGTTATCGGCACGCCGATCGCGATCGGCATCGCCCATCAGCTCGGCCAGCCCGCGGAACCTTTCGTGCTGGCGGTCATCTTCGGCGCCAACATGAGTTTCGCGACGCCGATGGCCTACCAGACCAACCTGCTGGTGATGAACGCCGGAAACTATTCGTTTGGCGATTTCGTGCGCGTCGGGCTGCCGCTGGTGCTGCTGATGTGGGCGGTACTGAGCTTTCTGCTGCCCTGGCTCTACGGCATCTAGCGTGAATACTGCAACGGGCGGAATCGGGCCTGAGATTAACTGCTCGATTGAGTCGACCAAGTTCAAGCATATCGTGGCGGATTCGGGGCTAGCGTTTGTAACCGCCCCGGTTGCTGTCTCGACCGTATCTTGTCCAGATATCACTGGCCCTGGGCTTCCCGCAAGCCATGGTAATGACCTTGGCTTGCGCTCCAACCCGGTGCCCTGCGTCAGCCTCCGAGAAACTGGCGCAATATTCGGGGTGGCGGGAAGCTGGCGGGCGGCCCGCCGCTTCGGTAAAATTCCCGTTTTGCGACGCAGGCCGCTATGAAAAAGCAACTACTGGTAATGCTCGAAATGCAGGACGCGATGAACGCGCGCGTCAATCCCGAATGGCGCCAGGCCGGGAATGCGTGGTATCGCGCGATCTGGACCGAGTGCGCGGAAATGCTCGATCACTACGGCTGGAAATGGTGGAAACACCAGCAGCCCGATCTCGAGCAGGTGCGCCTCGAGCTCGTCGATATCATGCATTTCGCAATGAGCGACTACCTGCTGCAGGACGCCAGTAACGAGGACGTCGCGGCGCGTATCGCGGCGGAGCTATCCGATCCGCGCCAGGACAACGATATTCGCGCTGCAATCGAGTCCATGGCGCAATCCACGATCGCATGCAGGTCGATGCATTTCTCCGATTTCGCCAACGTCATGGCGCTGATCGATATGGATTTCGACCAGCTTTACCGCACCTACGTTGGCAAGAACGTGCTCAACTTCTTCCGCCAGGATCACGGTTACCAGGAAGGCAGTTATATCAAGATCTGGGACGGCAGGGAGGACAACGAGCACCTGGCGGAACTGCTGGCGACCCTCGACAGCACCAGCCCCGGCTTTCGCGAAGAGGTTTACCGGGGGCTCACGGCACGCTATCCCCGTTGACCACGGTTATCCTGGTCCGAGACCTGCGTGACGGAGTGTTCTGCTCGACGGGCTTTTCATTGTCGGAGTAAATCACTATTCTGCCGGGATGAGGATGATTCTTACCCGGCATTACAAGACACGCACCAACCAGGAGGGCAGAATACTGGGTTGGGGCGATTCACCGCCTGGCGATGACTGGAAGAGCGATATCGATTATATCGACGCCCGCTTGCGCGAACACGGTGTTCAATTCGATGCCGCCTATTCCAGCGACCTGGAGAGATCGCGCCGGACCACGATGATTCATGCCGAAAACCTCGGCATCGAAACCGTCGAGAGCGCGCCGGAACTGAACGAAGTTCATTACGGCGAGCTGCAGAAAAAGAAAAAAAGTTCTGTTGCAGAGCTTTTCCCGCAGCACAAGTTGAGCCCGGACCTGGTCTATCCCAGGGGTGAGAGCTTCCGGCAGATGCAGCAACGCAGCCTCGACTATCTGTTGTCCGTCCTGACGGGCCGAGCAGGGCAGACAATCCTGGTCGTTTCCCACGCGGGTGTCATCAGGGGAATCGTCAGCCACTTTCTCGGGCTCGAATACGCCGAAAACCTTAAACGCAGGATACCGTTCCGCTATATCGGTGACTTCCTGTTCGATGGAACAAGATGTATCCGCTACGACGAGCTGGGGAAGCTTTCCGGGTTCGTGCGAGATAATGTCATAGAGATACCCTTCAGTCCGGGTGCCGTTTCCTGAAAACTCCCTGAACCAGGCCGCTGCCGGTTTCGGCCAACTGGATCTGTAATCAGTCCTTATCGTCGACGAAGGCTTTTGCGCCGAATACCTTTTCCGGAGTGCTGTCGAATTCCATGGCCAGGGTAGCAATAGTGAATCGCATGATTTCGGAGAATACCTTGTCGCGGCTTTCATTCACGACAATATGGATATTGGCGCGATCGGCTTCGGACAGCAGGTAACTCTGCAAGCGCCAGATTTCGTCGAAATATTGCAGATAATGCGCCGCACCCCGGTCCGGTACGTTGGTGCTGCGCATCTTGATTCTCTGCTGCAGATGCTTGCGTTTGAGCAGGGCCAGCATAACCGGAATTACCACCGCACTGGTCTTGGCCTGCAATTTCCCCATGAAAACGGGATGCAGGTGCACGCCCTCGAGCACCAGCGATACGTGTTCCCGCGTCGCTCGATCGACGACCGCCTCCATCGCAAGCGAAAGTAGATCCGCCTGACTCAGGTAACCCTGTACCAGCAGTTCGTCGGGTACCTCGCCATGGATCTTCTCGCGGGCAGGCAAACCTTTCCATGCGTTAAAGGATGACTGATGCAGAACCGGCATCAATTGCTCCGGGATCATGGTGCGCATGATTTCGCGCAGCATGTCGGTTGACTGGGTGCGCACGATTTCCAGTCGACTGGCCAGCGTGTTCGCCGTAGAGCTCTTGCCACACCCGGCGGTGCCTCCAATCAGGAAAATCAACTCGCGGCCGCTATTGATAAAGTCGTGCCAGACCAGCCACCGATGCGCAACCGCCGGCCCCAGTTTGCTGGACTGCCGCAGGTAGCGATAGATCAGCATCGCGAGATGCCTCGATTTGATCGTTTTTATGGATTTGTTAGTCAGGTGATCCTGCAGCATCTGCACGACTTCGTCAGACTCCCGGGATCTCAGCCCGATGGTTTCCAGGCTGTGTCGAAATTTAAGCCGCGAGAACGGACTCACGCGCCCGCCCTGCTGTTCGACCTGGATCAGCAGCGGGCTATTGCGGTTCTCGTAACGGTAGACAACCCCTTCCTTGTCCAGCGAGGTCAAATGTTGGACCACCATGCGATTGAGATCCTCGGTAGAGATCAGCGCGGTGTCTGCAAGCTCGTTGCGTATTTCGGAGGCGATGTGAGAGGCTTCGTCGAATTCCAGGCCCGCGTCTTGCAGGCTGCGAATCAGGATACCCCTCAGGAACGGGATCCGGGTTTCCTCGAGGTCTTCTACAAACGTCTTAGCCACGTACCTCCAGTACTGCAGGGCTGGGTAAATATGAAAATGTAACTAGTATTTTAAGCGCCAGCCTGCGATATGCAAATAGGATATCCCCATGCAGCCAGAAAATTGCACGACCGGCCACGTGGTTTTCCGGCGTCGGCGATGAATAAACGGAGGCTTGTTCAGAAATTGTTTCAGGCATCGGATTATGGATGCCTGTGT
>JAOTTY010000245.1 GCA_029864185.1 Gammaproteobacteria bacterium | reverse complement strand
GCCACGGTGAAATAGGGTATGCGTTTGTGTGGTTTCATACGGTTGTCCTCTTTGTCGTTGGTATTTTTTTTCAATCCTTCACGCCGCGATCGGGTATTCCGATCACCGGCAACGGTACCTGGTTGAATATTATTCGTGCCGGTCGACGATTGTGCCGGCCGGTTGAATATTAGCTGATCAGGTTCAGGATTTCATCCCGCCGCTGCTCCATCAAACCCTGGTCGCCGCGGGATTCGACGTTCATGCGCAGCAGTGGCTCGGTGTTCGATGCGCGCAGGTTGAAGCGCCAGGCGCCGAAATCCATGCCGAGGCCGTCGATGCGGTCGATCTGATGGGGCAGGCCGGAAAAGTGAGCCTGGACCTTTTCAAGAACGGCCAGTGGGTCCTTCACCGCGACGTTGATTTCTCCGCTGACCGGGTAACGATCGATACGCTCGTCGACCAGTTCGGCGAGTGTTCGGTGCTGCGTCGATATCATTTCGGCGAGCAGCAGCCACGGTATCATGCCGCTGTCGCAGTAACCGAAGTCACGGAAATAATGGTGGGCGCTCATTTCACCGCCGTAAATACCGTTGACCGCGCGCATGGTTTCCTTGATGAACGCGTGCCCGGCCTTGCTCTGCACGGCTTCGCCGCCATTTTGCGCAACCAGTTCGATGGTGTTCCAGGTCAGGCGCGGGTCGTGCACGATGCGCTCGCCCGGGTTCTGTTGCAACAGCTGGACGCCGAGCAGGCCGACGATGTAGTACCCCTCGATGAAGCGCCCGTTGTGATCGAACAGGAAGCAGCGGTCGAAATCGCCGTCCCAGGCGACGCCGAGATCGGCGCGATGCTGCCTGATCGCGTCGATGGTCGCGCCGCGGCCCTCGGGCAGCAGGGGATTGGGGATGCCGTTCGGGAAGCTTCCGTCCGGCTGATGCTGGATCTTGACGAATTCGAAGGGTAGCCGCTTTTCCAGCAGGTCGATGACCGGGCCGGCCATGCCGTTGCCGGGATTCGAAACGATCTTGAGCGGTTTGAGCCGGCCCAGGTTGCCGAGGTATCCGAGCAGGTGCTCGATGTAATCGCGGCTCAGGTCGGTCGGAATCATTTTACCGCGCCGCTTCGCTTCGTGGAAAGCATTCTCCTCGGCGATGCGCCGGATATCGTCCAGCCCGCTGTCGCCGCTCAGCGGTTTGGCGCATTCGCGCACGAACTTGAGACCGTTGTAATCGACCGGGTTGTGGCTCGCGGTGATCATGATGCCGCCGTCGAGCTCGAGGTGAAACGCCGCGAAGTAGACCTGCTCGGTGCCGCACAGCCCCAGGTCGAGCACGTCGACGCCGCTATCCATCAGGCCGTCGGTGAGCGCGCCGAACAGCTCTTCGCTGCTGAGTCGCACGTCGCGGCCTACCGCGACCCGGCGCGGCCTGACGAACTCGGCGTAGGCGCGACCGACGCGGTAGGCGATGCCGGCATTCAGTTCGTCGGGCACCTTGCCGCGCGCATCGTATGCCTTGAAGCAGGTAATGGGATCGTTCATGCCGACTCCTTGCGGATCTCGGGCAGGTCCAGTATCGATCTCAGGTAATGCCCGGTATAGGAGCGATCGACCATCGCAACCGCCTCCGGCGGGCCGCTGGCGATGATTTCGCCGCCCTTGTCGCCGCCCTCGGGGCCGAGGTCGATGATCCAGTCCGCGGTCTTGATGACGTGCAGGTTATGCTCGATCACCGCGATGGTGTTGCCGTGGTCGCGCAGTCGGTGCAATACCTTGAGCAATTGCTCGACGTCGTGAAAATGCAGGCCGGTGGTGGGTTCGTCGAGAATGTACAGCGTGCGCCCGGTGTCGCGCTTGGAGAGCTCGCGCGACAGCTTGATGCGCTGCGCCTCGCCACCCGAGAGCGTGGTCGCGTTCTGGCCCAGCGTGACATAGGACAGCCCGACATCCATCAGCGTATCGAGCTTGCGCTTGATCACCGGTATCGCGCCGAAAAACGCGGTGGCGTCCTCGACCGTCATTTCCAGCACCTGGTGGATCGATTTGCCCTTGTAGGTAATATCGAGGGTTTCACGGTTATAGCGCTTGCCCCTGCAGACGTCGCAGGTGACGTAGACGTCGGGCAGGAAGTGCATTTCGACCCTGGTGACACCGTCGCCCTGGCAGGCCTCGCAGCGGCCGCCCTTGACGTTGAAACTGAAGCGTCCCGGCTTGTAGCCGCGCGAGCGCGCCTCCTGGGTGCCGGCGAAAAGCTCGCGGATCGGTGTAAACAGCCCGGTATAGGTCGCCGGGTTGGAGCGCGGGGTGCGCCCGATCGGGCTCTGGTTGATGTCGATCACCTTGTCGAAATGGTCGAATCCGGAAAAACCCTGGTGGCTGCCGGCGCTCAAGCTGCTGCCGTTGATCTCGATCGCGGCGAGCTTGTACAGGGTTTCGTTGATCAGCGTCGATTTGCCGGAACCGGAGACCCCGGTGATGCAGGTGAACAGGCCTACCGGCAGCTCGAGCCTGACCGATTTGAGGTTGTTGCTGGACGCGCCGTCGATGCAGACGAGTTTTTTGCGGTCGACGGGCGTACGCCTGGCCGGGATCTCGATGCTGCGCTTGCCGCTCAGGTACTGCCCGGTTATCGAGCGGTCGTTGCGGGCGATTTCGCGCGCGTTGCCGGTGGCGACGATTTCGCCGCCGTGCACGCCGGCGCCGGGACCGATGTCGACGATGAAGTCGGCGGCCTCGATCGCGTCCTCGTCGTGCTCGACCACGATCACGGTGTTGCCGAGGTCGCGCAGGAAGGTCAGTGTCTTCAGCAGGCGGTCGTTGTCGCGCTGGTGCAGGCCGATCGACGGCTCGTCGAGGATATACATGACGCCGACCAGGCCGGCGCCGATCTGGCTGGCGAGGCGGATGCGCTGCGCTTCGCCGCCCGACAGGGTCTCGGCGCTGCGGCCGAGCGACAGGTACGCGAGCCCCACGTTGGCGAGGAAGCTCAGGCGCTCGCGGATTTCCTTGGTGATCTTCTGCGCGATTTCGCCTTTCTTGCCGGCGAGCTCCAGGCCGTCGAAAAATTTCAGCGCCTCTTCGATCGGTAACCGGGTCAGGCTGGCGAGATTGCGGCCGTCGACGAACACGTGGCGGGCGGCCTGGTTGAGCCTGTCGCCGTGGCAGGTCTGGCAGGGCTGACTGGACAGGAACCTGGCCAGCTCCTCGCGCACGACGCTCGACTCGGTATCGCGATAGCGTCGCTTCAGGTTGGGCAGAATCCCTTCGAAGGGATGTTTTTGTACGCGCTGATCGCCGCGCTCGTTGCGATAGCTGAATTTCACTTCTTCGCTGGAACCGTTCAGGATCACGTCCTGGATGCGTTGGTCGAGTTCGCCGAACGGCTTTTCGACGTCGAAATCGAAATGCGCCGCCAGCGACTGCAGCATCTGGAAATAGTAACCATTGCGCCGGTCCCAGCCCCGGATCGCGCCGCCGGCAAGGCTCAGTTCCGGTGACTTGACCACCAGCCTGGGATCGAAAAACTGCATCGTGCCGATACCGTCGCAATCGGGGCAGGCGCCGACCGGGCTGTTGAACGAAAACAGGCGCGGTTCCAGCTCGCTGATCGAGTAACCGCACTCCGGACAGGCGAAATTGGCCGAAAAGCGCATTTCGTCGAAACCGGAATCGGGATCGATAGCGGCGACCTTGACGATGCCGTCGGACAGGTGCAGCGCGGTTTCGAAGGACTCGGCGAGGCGCAGTTTAAGATCGGGGCGCACCTTGAAGCGGTCGACGACGACGTCGATGTCGTGTTTCTTGCGCAGCTCGAGTTTGGGTGGATCGTCGAGTTCGCAGATTTCGCCGTTGACGCGGGCGCGGATGAACCCCTGTTTCTGCAGGCTGCTGAATAATTGCACATGCTCGCCCTTGCGGTTGCTGACCACCGGTGCCAGCAGCATCAGGCGCTCCTCTTGCGGCAGCGCCAGTACCTGGTCGACCATCTGGCTGATGGTGCTGGCCTCGAGCGGCAGATCGTGGGTCGGACAGCGCGGCGTGCCGACGCGCGCGAACAGCAGGCGCAGGTAGTCGTAAATCTCGGTGATCGTGCCGACGGTCGAGCGCGGGTTGTGCGATGTCGTCTTCTGCTCGATCGAGATGGCCGGCGACAGTCCCTCGATATGGTCGATATCGGGTTTTTCCATGACCGACAGGAACTGGCGCGCGTAGGTCGATAACGACTCGACGTAGCGCCGCTGGCCCTCGGCGAAGATCGTGTCGAAAGCGAGCGAGGACTTGCCCGAACCCGATAAACCGGTGAAAACGATCAGCTTGTCGCGCGGCAGCGTCAGGTCGATATTCTTGAGATTATGGGTGCGCGCACCGCGTAGCGTGATTGATTCCATGGATTTTCGATCAGTTGGGCCGAACCGGAAATTATAACGACTTGGAGTTAAATTTTCGCGCTTTAGTCAGAATTAGTTGGTATCGGTTCCCATACCCGGGCCGAATCGCTAAAATCGCGTCTTTCCGCTGCCCGTCACACCCCAAGGCCAATGCTCAAAACCGAAAAGAGAGCCACTTTTTCCCTCGCGCTGGTATACGCCCTGCGCATGCTCGGGCTGTTCATGATCCTGCCGGTCTTCAGCCTGCATGCGCAGGATTACAGCGGCGCGACCCCGGTGCTCATCGGGCTTGCGATCGGGATATACGGGCTGACTCAGGGATTGTTCCAGCTGCCGTTCGGGTTTCTTTCCGATCGCCTGGGGCGCAAGACCGTGATCGTCGGCGGGCTGCTGATATTTTGCGTCGGCAGTATCGTTGCCGCCGAGGCGGAGTCGATTTCACAGGTCATCGCCGGGCGCGCGCTGCAGGGTCTGGGGGCGATCGCCGCCGCGGTGATGGCGTTGGCCGCCGACCTGACGCGCGAGGAAGTGCGCCTGCGCATCATGGCGGCGATCGGCATGTCGATCGGCGTCGCCTTCATGCTGTCGATGGTGATCGGCCCGATCATCGCGGCCGAGTTTGGCATGCGCATGCTGTTCTGGATGACCGCAGGCCTCGCCGTACTGGGCATCCTGGTCATCGTCTTTATCACGCCGCAACCGCCCAGCCAGGATTTCCATCGTGATGCCCAGGTCTCGTTGCGCGATGTCGGCCGGGTTGCGGGCGATCTCGAATTGCTAAAGCTCGGATTCGGCGTGTTCGTGCTGCACCTGGTGCTGGCGGCGACCTTTGTCGTCTTCCCCCTGGTGCTGCAGCAGGATTTGCGGGTCGATGAAGCGCTGCACTGGCGCACCTACCTGCCGGTGTTCGTGCTGTCGATATTCCTGCTGGTGCCGATGATCATCGTCGCCGAAAAGATGAAGAAATCGCGGCTGGTATTCACCATTGCGGTGGTGATGCTGGCACTGGCGGAACTCGGCCTGGCCCTGGGCGGGAGCTACGTCATGGTGTTTTTCATGCTGGTGCTGTTTTTTGGTGCATTCAATTTTCTCGAAGCGATCATGCCGGCGACGGTGTCCCGTATCGCACCGGCCGATATGAAGGGTACCGCGATGGGATTGTTCTCCAGCGCCCAGTTCATCGGCGCGTTCTGCGGCGGTCTGCTGGGAGGGATTTTGCTGGGTGCGGGCGACCGCGGAACGACTTTCCTGTGGCTTGCCGCGATTCTCGGCGCATGGTTTTTGCTGGCGTTGACGATGAAGACGCCCAGGTACCTCGCGTCGAAGATCATATCGCTCAGGGAACTCGACGCGACCCAGGTCGAACGCTTTGTCGAACTGGCGCGAACCCTCGACGGCGTGCACGAAATCTCGGTGTACGAAAGCGATCGCGTGGCCTACCTGAAGGTGGAGAAGGGATTCGACGATAGCGAGCTGCGCGCGCTGACGGCCCCCTAGGCCTCTAGTGCGAAGCGGCGGGAAGCTCCGCCCCAGGATTTTTCCAGCGTCTATAGTCCTGCTATTGCAGGCTCCCGACCCGATCCTCACCGCCTTTTCCGGGATACCGCGGCCTGGCGGCGAAATCCAGCGTCAACCCGAAAAGCATCGCATTTTCCGAACCCCGCGGCCATGCAAAGGCGCTACAAAGCGACCGCTACGGCAGGTGAGAGGCGGTTGTTGATCGGTCTTTCGATAATTTCTCGGAAAATGAGTTGCATTTCAAAACTGTATGGGTATTCTATTGTCCTACAGACCTACGGTCTGTAAGGGAGCCTGAAGGATTTCAGGCAAAGGAAAATATTCAACTGGACTGAATAGTTACAAGG
>JAOTTY010000030.1 GCA_029864185.1 Gammaproteobacteria bacterium | reverse complement strand
GCCAACGGGTTGCAGGGCACGCTGCTCGGCGTGCGCGCCGGGATCGAAGGCTTTTCGACCTTCAATACCGGCATCATGATGTCGGGTTACTTCATCGGCCTTTTCATCGGCTCGATGATTGCGCCGATCCTGGTCAACCGCGTCGGCCACATCAGGGTGTTTTCGGCGCTCGCCTCGCTGGCATCGATATCGATACTGTTTCACGGCGTCTACATCGATCCGTGGATCTGGATGGCGATGCGCATCATCACCGGGATCAGCTTCGCCGGGTTTTACGTCGTCACCGAAAGCTGGCTCAACGATCGCGCCAGCAACGAAACCCGCGGCAAGGTGTTGTCGGTATACATGGTGATCGTTACCGGCAGTATGGGCGCGGGACAATTCCTGCTCAACGTCGCGCACCCCGCGAAGATCGACCTGTTCATCCTGATCTCGGCGGTCATTTCGCTCGGCCTGATTCCGATTCTGCTAACGGTCAAGCCGGCACCGAACTTCAGCACCTCGTCGAAGATGTCGGTGGTCGAGCTCTACCGGGCCTCGCCGCTGGCCGTCATCGGCAATGGACTGACCGGCATGGCGCAGGGCACGATTACCGGTCTCGGCGCCATTTACGCCGCGCAGGTGCTGTTCGACGTCAAGGCAATATCCCTGTTCATGGCCAGTTTCATGATCGGCAGCCTGGTGTTTCAATGGCCGGTCGGTTATATCTCCGATCACGTCGGCAGGCGCGGCGTGATGGCGGGTTTATCGCTGGTCGCGATCATTTGCTGCGTGCTGGCGGTGATCACGCCCAAGGAAAGCTGGTTGTTCTATCTGGTCATCGTCGGACTCGGCGGTGCGGCGATGCCGATGTATTCGGTTTGCATCGCCTACGCCAACGATCGTCTCGAACCGCATCAAATCGTCGGCGCCAGCGGCAGCCTGGTCATGGTGGCCGGTTTCGGCGCGATGACAGGTCCCATCACGATTGCCTACCTGATGGAAGTATTTAACGTCGATTTTTATTTCTGGGGAACTGCCGGCGTGTTTGCGATCATATTAATTTTTACCCTGATCAGGATTGGGTCCAGCCCGGGTGTTGCCGTAGGAGACCAGTCCCACCTGGTCGCAGGTCCGTTCGGCACGCCGATCGCCGAGTACATGGCGCCCGATTCGATCGAGTACGCCGAGGCGTCGGCCAGGCACGAACTCGAGCAGCTGGACCAGCGCGAGGACATCACCGAGCGCAAGCTGTAGGCTGTAGGCCGCTTGCCTTGCCGATCCCGGATCGAGCAGACGGTCGGAACCATCACCCGGCCTGAATACTGCGCCAGTATCTCGGAGACCGGCGCGAGACAAACCGCTGGACGCGTCAGGGCCAGGACAGGAATCGGGTCGGTTGCAAGCGGTAGTAAGAATTTGGTTCGCTATGCTTAAATCTAATCAGCTTATCCAGTTCGTTATATCCAGGCCCGAGTTTCACCGGTGCAGTATTCAGGCTAGAGCACCCAGCGCAAGTCCAGCAAGTACTGATCCTCGCGCCCGCTATCCTCGCCGATCTCCTTCAGCGGATGCCCCCATAGCAGTCGACCGCTGAAATTTGCATCCCAGAACAACAGGCCGAGGCCCATGCCGTAAATTTCCCCGCAGGCGTCGGGATTATCCACCTCGCATTCGACCTCGCCATAGTCGATCCCGAGCGACAATGCGATCGTCTTGGCGAGGATTCCCGCGCTGGCGGAATCGACCAGCGTTCGCAACTGTCTGGTGACGTCGCTGCGCAGGTACCAGGCATTGCTGCCGCTCAGCGCGGAGGTGTAGCCGCGTACCGTGTAGGGACCACCAAGATTGAGCTTGTCGCTGTCGAACAGGATGTCGTCGCTGTATTGTAGATGCAGGTTATGGCTTAACTGCCAGCGCGAATCCGCCAGATACACCAGCAGTCGACTGTCGATACCGAGTTTTTCGAATTGCAGACGGGCCTCGCTGCCGGGCGCACCGCCGCGCGTGTAAAACTCATCGTCCCTGGCCCCGAAAGAATCCAGCCCCCGGTGATATATGTAGCGCGTCACCAGCTGTCCCCATGGCCGATACCAGTCGTGGCGCAACTCCAGCTGCAGCTGGCTCGTCTTGTAACTCGAAACCTCGATCAGCTCTCCTTCGAGAAAGTTTTGCGTATCCTCGAGTTTCAGGGACAGGCCCAGGCTAAGCCTGCTGCCCTGGTTCCTCGAGATGACCCTGCTAATGCCGAGCTGGTCGGCAAGGGTATCGCCGTCGGCGACGAAGCTGTCGTTGACACCCTGGATGCGCTGCGTGTAGCTGATGTCGCTATGGCTGAATTCGACCAGGTAAGCACCCAGGGGAAACGAATAGGCCAGTTCGCGGCTGCTGTTACTCTGGTAGGTTTCGCGAACGTCCCCGCTGTTTATCCTGATCGTCAGGATATCGTTGATATCCAGCGGATTATCGAGACCCGCCCGGAAACTCAGCCGGCTGTCGAGATCCGTCTGTGCGTTGACACCGAGCTCCAGGCTCAGCGGATTCGACTCGACCGTCCTGATCGCGATAATGCTGCTACCCTGCCGCGTTCCCGGCCTGATCTCGAACTCGGCCTGCACCGATTCGGCCCGCTCGACGGTCTCGAGCGAAGACTCGAGTTCGCGCAGGTTCAGTATGCCGTCGCTGAACAGGAACGCGGTGGCGATTTTTCGGTTGCTGGTACCGCTATCTGCGTCGACGATGGCCTCGATGGTGCCGACCAGCACACGGATATCCAACCGACCATCGTTGATGTCCTGCTCCAGCAAATAGGGTCGGGTGGTGACGTAGCCGTTATCGATGAAGTAGCCGGAAATTCGGGACAGAATATCTCGAACCAGCGCTGCATCGATACAGCTGCCGAACAGCGGATCGATCAGTTCCCGTCGCGTCGCTGCCGGGAACAGTCTTTCGTCGACCTCGATATCTACGCCTGAAAGCGGTATACAGGCTGCGTCGGCAGGGGCCGAAACCTGCAGCAAAATGCCAACTACGAAAGCTTTAAAACCAGAGCGACGCAAAAAACCGGGTGACCGTAGCATCGAAGCTGTAAAGCGGCTCGCTACCCACTGGGGCAACTACGGTCAAGTCACTGAAATCAAGGTATTCGAAACTGATAAAGTCGAGTTGAAGATTCAGGCTGCCGCGCTCGATAGCGCTCCAGGAACGGCCAAACTCGTAGCTGGCACCCACCCCGAAAGTGGTGCTGGTGAAGGTACTGAGCTCCTTGTCGCGGGCAAGAAAGTTCTGCGCATCCTCGAAAGGAAAAAGGTCGCTGTAAAAATCCGCGCTTCCCTGATCATGATATCTGTAGCTGGCTTCAATGATCAGGTTGTCACCATAGGGAAAGGTATACCCGACCTCGTAGGTAATCGCATCTATACCCCAACTGTCGTCGAACAACCTGACTCCGCCATGCAGCGCCGCGCGTTGTGGCAGGTAATAATTGGCGCGCAGCGCGACCGCATTGCTGGTGCGCGTCTGCGGGTAAACCTCGGGCTGGAAACTGTACGTACTCCCATCGGGATTCAGATAGCGCACTGAACGATAAGGATTGTTCAGATACCCTTGATCGGTTATGGCTTCAAAGGTCAGGGCCATCAGCAGACTCTTGGTAAGAATCTGGGAAACCCCGATTCGGTAACTACGCACTTTCGCGGTTTCCTCGAAAGTATCGTCGCCGTTTTGCCCGACGATATTGTCACCGAGCGCAAAGCTCATGCTGACAGTCGTGAGATCACCGAACATGTCCTGGGATATTCCCAGGCTCACCGTGGTTGCATCAAAATCGCTTTCCTTGCTAATGGTATATCCAAGGCTCATCGTGGTTTTCTGGCGCAGATAGTCGATGTTGACAGAGTTTTCCTCCCGATTCTCGGTATACTCGCTCGCATTGACGAGTACATCGATCGAAGCGCTCGTCACGTTGTCGACGTAATGGTTGAGTCCGACAGAAACGCTGTCGCCAAGATTCTTGCGTACCAGGAACGAGGGTCCATCGATAACCGCGCCGCCACCATCGTAGCTGTGATACAGCAGATCGGCACGCTCCTCCGGCAGCACTGCCGCCAGGGCGTTGCCGTACAGGCACAGAAAAAGTAACCCCAGAATTCGCATCGGACGGTTAGGTCAGGACGTCTTTTTCGACCGTGGCATCAATTGCAGCCACATCCACCCCCGGTCGCAATGCCGGCGCCGCGGGCGCCTTCACGGGAGTCGTAGACGTGGTGAATATAGCTTGCCGACACCGGATCCCGATTAAAGCTCATGATAGGATCGGCCAGATTGGCGCGTTCATAGGGCTTGACCCACGGCTCGGTGGCGCAACCGCCGAGCAGGACCGCGGCAAGCAACAACGGATGGAGAAGCAACTGTTTCATCACATCATTCTCGCACCAGCTTCTTAACCATCTTGATGTACTTCTCTTCGTCACCGGATTTGTATCCCTGATGCAGATAGCGCATGTTTCCATCGCGGTCGACTACCACCGTGGTTGGCATCGCAACGACATTATATTGCTTACTTACCTTGTTCGTGTTGTCCAGCAGCACCGGGAAATTCACCGGGAAGTTTTTCAGAAATCCCCTGGCATTATTTTCATTTTCCTCGACATTGACGCCGATTACCGTGAATCCCAGCGGCTCATACTTCTTGTGCAATGCATTCAGTAAAGGCATTTCCTCACGGCAGGGACCACACCAGGACGCCCAGAAATTGATCAGCACGACATTGCCGGTCATTTCGCTGAGTTTCAGGTTCTTGCCGCTGAGCGATTTTAGCGTAAAGTTTGGGGCCGGGCCCTTCACCGACGCGGCGCTTGCCAGCCCCATACCTGAAATCGACAGAATAAATGCCAGCGCCAGGCTGAGGCAGATTCGAGTTGACAGGTTCTTCATATCCATTCTCCTTAGAAATACAGGTTCAATGACACCGTGAATTCGAGATTGTTGGTCGATTCCTCGGTGCCGAAAATATCCAGATCGAAAATCAAATCTCGCATTTCGATATCCAGGCTAAATCCGTCTGCAAACAGGGTTCGATGTCCGACCGCGTAGGCGATGGTAAATCTGTCGTCGCCCGCGAACGTCGTGGTACCGACCCCTGCGGAAAGATAAAACACTGTATTAAATGTAGTCGAATCGGTCGCAAATGCCTCCCCGGGGAACAGATTAAATCCGAGGGTAACCAGGTAGTATTCGATTTCGCGCTCGCTTGCCGATAACAGCCTCGCACCGCCGCTCAGTCTTTCATAGCTGGTTTCACCCACCTCGCTGAAGCCGAGAGAGGCCTGCACGAAAAAATCTTCCGAAACATGGTATCCGAACCTGGCGCCGGTCACGAAATTGGTATCGAAATTCTCGATCGCGAGATAGCCGGTATAAAAGGATATTTCGAAATCATCCGACTCGATCAGCGACTCGTCGAATTCGGTGCGCTCGATCTGGGGTTCGATCAAATTGGTTTGTTCGTCTTCGTCGCTTTGAGCCTCAACCTCGGTTAAGGGCATATACGCGACCAGGAACGCAACCGCTAGAAAAATACTGCGAAACCGAATTTCCACTCGCTCACTACCTCGTTATCGCTTCTGATGGCGTCAGATGAAAAAATGACGTACTCGTTGGCTTCTAATCGGAACAAAAAGTTCCGGCTAACGAAACGCTGGATGCCGAGCCCGACCTGGCTAAAATTATTTTCCTCGTCGGCCTGGGCAATCAGCGTTGCACTCGGATCTACGTTAATTATACCCAGGCCCAGGCTCATATAAGGTGAATAGGTCAGGTCAGGCAGCGGTTGCATGATCAGGTTGGTTTTAATAAATGTACTGCTGGATTTGCTGCCGACCGATTGACCGATGTGGAACTCGGCAGCGAGGTTCTCGGTAAAGGAGTAGGCGGTAAACACGGTAAATACCGGTGCCGCCTCGAATTCTCCACCGGTCACTCCAAGCACCCATTTGCGCCGGGTAAAATCTTCCTGGTCGTATTCGATCACCTTGAATTGTTCACCGCCGGGCGTCAGCGTTTGCTTCATCTGCGCACGGCTGGCCCAGCCCGATTTGCCGTCGTCGGTTTCGATCCGGTACCAGTCTGTCTTTCTGCGCAGTACATTTACCTCGGTGCCGCGATCGATCACGTAGAAAATCGGGTAGCCGCTGCCGGGGCCGGTATGAAGTTCGATGAATGGATCTGCAATGGTCACCCTGTAATGCGAACTGGTCGGTACTTCTTCGTCGACGGGCGGCGTCTCGTCTCCGGGCGTCTGCGCCAGCGTCGACTTGCAGGTCACGGTGCAAAATAAGAGCAGAATGGGCAAAGCGAACCCCTTGAATCGTTTCAAGTGTCTTATTCCCGTGATTATCCAGACGCTAATTTAGTTTTGTGGTACGGCAACGTCAAATAGATCGTTAAAATTCTGACCGCCCAGGTCCAGCCATTCGCTGATCAACTTCAACTCTGCGCCGCTCAACTTGCCCACATGATCGTAAGTGCTGACGATCGGCAGCGACCTGGTTACGTCGAGTTCGGTACCCGTCATCTTTTCGATAAAAAAGCTGCTGCGCGCGCCATTGGCGCTCATGCGCGGCGCGATGACGGCATCCGGGTCATCGATTGTGATCGTGCCGCCCACCAGTGGATCTGGATTTGGAACGTCAATCTGGAAATTCCTCAGCATATTTCCATCCAGGATCTGGCCCGTCCGGTTAAAAAACATTTCGACGTAAGAGCGGTAGAAATCATTGGGGAGCTGGTTCGGATCAGGGGTCAGATCGAGTTGTCCATAGGGCACACGGGCATTGCCCATGGCATCGGCCGCTGTATGGCAGGACACGCAGGTGTCATCTGGGATCCCGTCCCCCATGTTGGTATCGACATTGAGCAAGGTTGCGGTGGGGTCGGCGCCATTCAGGGGCTCGGTCGGAACTGTCGGATCCAGTATCGTCCAGGTATCGACGCCCCGGGGCAATTCCCATATCGCCTGGATATGCCGCGGATAATTGATCGTCACGCGGCAATTGAAGCGCCACTCCGGCTGCACGACCTGTTTGCAGTTCGCGTTGCGCAACGATTTGCCCGACGCGGGCGTCAGGATCGAGGGGTCCAGGTCGTCGTAAAGGTAACTGTAGGACGCATCCGGGCCGATTGACGCATCGGGCCTCGTCACCGTGGGATCCGTCCAGTAATCAACATAGATCAGATCCGCACTCAAACGTGGCTCGGGTGCCGGCAAGGGCAGCACCGAATTCACGCGATCGAAGCGCACTTCGGCCATGGTACTACCCGGAGCGGCGCTCCAGTAAGCTTCCGTGGTCCCCGGGATCTGGGTATTTACGTATTCCGGGCGCATGACGCCGGCGGGTATGCCGCTATTGATCGAAGGCCGGGTGGCGTCACTGCGTCCATGCACTGCGGGGGTAATGCCTGCGGTAGCGTGCGTGTGGCAGCCGGTACAGGTCAGCATGTCTCCGGAACGCACCTGAAACCAGTTATTGTGACGCGGTCCAATACGACGCCCCTCGGCGTCGAGCACCTCGAGCGCCAGCGGCGTTTCCCCGGGCACCTTGACCTTGACCGAGCCGTCGGGTTCGACCGGCGCGTAACCGACGATTTCACGCATTCCGAGGTTGCGCTGACGCCCGAAAGCTTCGTTGGCCAGATCGGAAGTGGCAACGTTCGGATCGTTGCGATCGGGCAACCCGACGGGCTTGATAAAGCGTACGAACCTGGCCGGACGATCGGCCGCGAGCGCATTGGCGGGATCTGCAAAGTCCGAAACCGAGCTTATGCTTGCCGCGGTCGTGGGATAGCCGAAAAAGCTGCCGTCGAAGGCACTGCCGTCTCCCAGGTCGTAAACGCTCTTGATATTAACGACGCCAAGGTTTTCCGCCAGCCAGGAATTATCGAGTTCCGGTCCCTTGTCGGGGATCACCGGTGGCCGCAGGCTGGCCTGCACCGCGATCGCTTCGGTTATGACGATACCCGGTTGCGGCAGGATGATCGGTTTTTCGGTATCCTTGTCCATATCGTAGAGCCAGATACCGTAGGCCGGAGACTCTTCCTGCCCACTGGAAAGATAGGGTTCGATGCAGGGCCAGATCTCGGCACCGACCGAGACCTGGCAGGTCGACTTGCTGACCAGTAACCGGTTACTGCCATCCTGTAGCGGAAACGCCGAGCTGTAGCGCCCGGCGACCGAGATCACACCAGGATCATTGCTCACGTTATTGACCGTCGCCGAACGCTGCGCGGGACCGGGCAAGCCTGCCAGCGTCCACACCGGTTTATCGTTGTCGACGAAGCGATCGCTATCGATGACGACGATGTCGCCACCATCGAAGGTGTCGGTAAACGGCCTGGCGATGACCACGATGTCGCCGTTCCCCATCTCGCGCGGCTGGGTAAAATGGATTTCGTTGTTACTGGTGCCGGTCAGGTGGCTGTGCGCGCCGTAGAGCAGTTCGAGATCGCTGCCGTCGGGATTCGACCGGTAAAGATTGAAGGCATTGCTGATGGCCGCGTGGTCCCAACGGCTAAAAACAATCTGTCCGCCGTTAACGTTCCTCAGCACCTGCGGGAAAAGATCGTGACTCAGGTTTTGCGAAATTTGACGGATCCCCGATCCATCGTCGTTCATGACGTGCAAAACCAGCGCATAATTGTTCTCGTTTTCGGCGAGCGCGGTATAGCTTTGCTTGCCCTCGTTGACCATGTTGCCCTTGGCCTGGTCCTGGCGGGTCGACGAAAATACGATGCGTCCGTCCGGCAGGTAGGCGGGAAACATGTCGTCGGCCCGTTGCGCGACCGTAATATTGTTGATAACCGGCCTTAGGATTCCGGTAGCGATTTCGTACTCGTAAATGTCCCATTTGGGGACGATCTGGTCATTGGGATCCGGATCGAACAGACGCAGCGAGAATATCAGCTTGCTGCCATCGTAGGACGCACCGAGCCCTTTGACGTCGCCGGTGCCGCCGGTGACGGACGCGGTAATGTTCGTTGCGGTTGCATTGACGCTCGAACTGGCGCGCAGGTAGACGTCGCCACCCGCGCTAAACAGGCGCGGATCACGGATGTCCGAGTGCAGCTGAACCCCCATGTCGTCGACCGGGATCGGTCGGCGGATGAATGCGATCGGGATTTCGACGATGCCCGGGTCGATGCCTTCATCGCCCGATCCGCCGGGTTGACAGGCGTTCAATACGGCCATTGCGAGTAAAGCCAGGGCCATTCCGAGCCAGTGCAACCGGAATTCTGACCAGGTTGCAGCCCGGACCCGGGGGACTGTCATATATTTCAGAGTTGCCTGTTTCATGTTTCCTTAATGCTTAAACCAACGAAAGCCTTATACAACAAGAAGTTGAAGTTTATCTTCGACCCTGCATCGCTCGCTTCCGAATTCTGACCAAGTAGCCCTTTTTCCTTACGAACGGTATACGGCTGAACCGATGCCTCTCGTAAACTACTACTGCACCATGTTTTTTTTACGATACGCAGGAGTTTAGTGACTTAGAGCTTAACAGCGCTCGCGGATAGCACAGGAAAAATGCCGGTTTTGTGAACTATTACCAGACTTGTTTCGAAAATAGCTTTCGCTCCCTGTGCTAGATTAAAGCCTGACTCAAGCCCGATCGCCGGGTCTTTGTTCAAGGTTGACTAAATTGGAGTGAGATGGGGAACCCCATGGGAAAGACAAACAGAATATCGCTGACCCTGTGCACGATCACGCTGCTGATCAGCCAGGGATTGATTGCGGGCGACCTCGAGCGCAGACAGGCAAAGCGCATTCATGACCGGCTTACCGGCATTAACGCGCCGAACGCCACCATCGATGCGATGGAATCGCTGTTAGTGGCCGAACCGATTACGGGCGGCAAGTCAGCCGCGCAATTTGCGATCGACCCTTCACTGAATCCGGCCGCGTGGTCGTTTTACAATGTCACGCTGAAGAATTTCGCAGCCCCTTGGACCAACGAGGAACAGACTGTTTTCACCCCGTTGAACGATTACACCGCGACCGTCATCGGCGCGATACGCGACGGGCACGATTTCAGAAGAATCCTTTACGACGATATCCTCTACGTCGGCAACGCTTCCGGAATCGGCAGCTACTCTCCGAGCAACAACAACCATTACGAGGCGCTGGAGGCGCTCGATCCGGCCGGAAACGGCAATCTCTTCGATACCCTCCAGCAAACCACGCAGAGCGCCGTTTCTCCGCTGCCCTCCACCGCGACCGCCGGCATCATGACGACGCGCGCCGCATCGATGGCGTTTTTCTCGGACGGCACCAACCGCGCGATGTTCCGCTTTACGCTGATGAACCATCTGTGCACCGACCTGGAACCGATCAAGGACGTTTCGCGCACGCCCGACCGCGTGCGCCGCGACGTATCCCGCAGCCCCGGCGGCGACAGCCGGATTTTCCTGAACGCCTGCGTCGGCTGCCATGCCGGCATGGACGGCATGGCGGGCGCCTTCGCCTACTACGAGTGGGACTACACCAACGACAAGTCCGACGGCAGCCTGCTCTACACCGAGGGCGCGGTCTCCAACAAGCACAATATCAACCAGGACAATTTCAGGCCCGGCTACCTGACCACCGACGACAGCTGGGTCAACTACTGGCGCAATGGTCCGAATTACCTGCTCGGCTGGTCCGACAATCGCCTCGAAACCCCGCTGTTCAAGGACGACAAGAATAATACTGTCGGCAACGGGGCCAAATCGCTGGGCGAGGAACTCGCCAACAGCGACGCGTTCGCCCAGTGCCAGGTCGACAAGGTTTTCGAAACGCTCTGCCTGCGCGGCCCAGCGGAATACTACGATCAGGATCGCGTGGTTCGCGACAGCATCGTAAATAATTTCAAGACGACCTATAACTACAACATGCGGGAAGTTTTTACCGACGTTGCCGCTCACTGCAAGGGGAACTAGCACCATGTCGATTTCCCGATACCTTACCCGGATTTTCCTGTTGCCATGCCTCGCGTTGCTGGCGGTTTCCTGTAGCGACGGCGTTGGCACCACGTCGAACCCGAACCTGTCGGACGGCGGATCCGGCTATAGCGGCCCGGCCGCAAGAACCCCCGACATCCGCGCTTTCCAGACCCACTTTTACAATAACCTGTACACCGACAATCGCTGCGGGCAGTGTCACGGCGTAGGCCAGAATCCCGCTTTCGTCGATAAAGCGGACGTCAACGCCGCCTATATCGAGGCGATTCAAATCGTGTCGCTGTCGAATCCAGGGAGCTCCGACGTCGTGGCCAAGGCCCGCACCGGCCACCATTGCTGGCTTTTTTCCGCCAACGACTGCGCCGACACGATCGAGAGCATGATCGTCAACTGGGCCTCGGGCTCCAACATCACCGCCGGGCGACCGATCCAGCTAACCGCACCGGCGCACGTCGACCCGGGTGACGCCAAGTCGTTCCCGGATCTCGCAACCGATGACGGTTTGACCCAGAGTTTCGCCGACACCGTACATCCGATCCTGGTGGCGAACTGCCAGAATTGCCACAAAGACAATGCTAGTTCGGCGCAAGCCCCGTTTTTCGCCAACAGCGATTCCGCCAGCGCCTACGATGCGGCCAGGCCGAAGATGGACATAGACACGCCTGCGAATTCACGCCTGGTAGTGCGCCTGCGTGAAGAATCGCACCAATGCTGGACCAACGATTGCGCTGCCGACGCGCAAACCATGCAGGATGCAATTACCGTGTTCGCCAATGGCATTCTACCGACACAGGTCGACCCGGTGCTGGTCACCAGCAAAGCGCTCAACCTCGGCGACGGCATCATTGCCTCCGGCGGCAACCGTCACGAGGCAGACCAGATCGCGCTGTGGGAATTCAAGAGCGGTCTCGGCAGCCCCGAAGCCATCGATACCAGCGGTAAAACACCGGAAATTAATCTGCAACTGGGGGGTTCGTACCAGTGGCTTGGCGGCTACGGTCTTGATCTATCCAATGGTGGCTATGCCTATTCGAATAATATTGCTAGCCGCAAGCTGAAGGAGCGGATCGAATTGACCGGCGAATACGCTATCGAGGCCTGGATAATACCGGCCAACGTTGCGCAGGCAGGCGCCACCATCCTGGGATACTCCGATGGCACGCCACGAAACTTTTCGCTCGACCAGGAAATGTACGACTACCGTTTTTACAACCGGGTCGACGACCCCGATCCGCTATCGCTGGACGGCGAACCGTTCTACACCACTGGCGACAGCGGCGAGGAAATCGCGCAGGCGAGCCTGCAGCACGTGGTTGCGAACTACGATCCGTTCGTCGGTCGTACCGTCTACGTGAACGGCGCGTTGGTCATGGCCGCCGACCGCGGTCCTGCCAGTACTTCTATCGGCAATGTAGTCTGGGACGACAATTATGCGTTCGTCATCGGCGCCGCCGATGCCGGCGGCGGCAACGACTGGGATGGCCAGGTGCGCCTGGTCGCGATCCACAACCGCGCATTGACGCCGGCTCAGATCCAGCAAAACTTCGATCTGGGCGTAGGCGCCAAGTTTTACCTGCTGTTCTGGGTCGGGCACCGCGTCAACCCGGGTGATCCGAACGACCAGAGCTATATCCTGGTCGAGGTGTCGCAGTTCGATAACTACAGCTACCTGTTCAGCAACCCGATGTTCATCAACCTGGACTCGACCTGGACGCCGACCGCCGATATCCCGATCAAGGGTATGCGCATCGGCATCAACGGCAAGGAAGCGCTGGTGGGCCAGGTCTTCGCCAACATCGACGTTACGGTGAACGCTGCCGACTACGACTATGCGCAGCTGGGACAGAACCTGTCGCCGCTCGGTACCGTGATCGCGGTCGAGAAAAACGTTACCAGCGACGAATTCTTCCTCACTTTCGAGACGATCGGTAACGTGGATCGCATCCCCGCCTTTTCCGAGGCGCTGCCGACCCCACCGATCCCGCCGACGCTGCCGCCGGTGCCGGTCGTATCCGATATCGGGGTGCGTACCTTCGAGGAAATCGCCGCCACCATATCGGCGATTACCGGAGTCCCGGTTAACGATACCCGTACCTTTGGCAACCCGGTTTCGGTCAAGGGCACCTACGACAGTTATATTCAGCAATTGCCGACGGTGGAATCGATCGACGCCTTCCTGCCGTCGCACCAGATGGCGGTCGCACAGCTGGCACTGGCCTCCTGCAACACGCTGGTCGAAACCAACCCGGGATACTTTGCATCCTTCAACATGAGCCAGAATGCGCAAACCGCGTTCGGGCCGCCGCCCCCGGCAACCTATTACAATCCGCCGCAGCCGTCGGGTGCACCCTCGGCGCAGCAGGATGCCAACCGCGCGGCGATCACCGATCCGTTGCTGACCGCGGCGATGAACGTGGTCGGCGATTTATCCCCCATGAACCTGACGACCCAGCCTGACTCGGTGGACGTTCGCGGCATGTTGTCTTCAGGCGCAACCCAGGACCTGGATTCGGCGCTCGGGGGCGATGCTTACGAGAGCCTGGTCACCGAAATGTTGGGCTGCACGCCACCACCGCTGCCGGCGGTCCAGGAATGTGCCCCGGACAATTCGGTTAACCGTACCCGGCAAATCGTCAAAGCTGTATGTGCTGCTGCCGTCGGTAGCGCCGTCATGCTAGTACAATAGGATCGAACAAATGGCCAGATTCAACAAAAATCAGTATCTGCACCCGGACGCACCCCTGCTTCATGAAGATCATGGCAGGCCGCTGAGCCGCAGGCAGTTTATTCGCCAGGGGTTCATGACCGGCTCGGCAACCGTGCTGTCGGGAGGCCTGCTCGGCACCCTGCTCACCAATCCGGCATTCGCAGCAATCTCACCCGATTTGCAGGCGCTGCAGGGTTCGATCGGCTGCTCGCTGGTGCCATCGGGCGCTGGCGCCAGCGTACCGTTCATCTGTTTCGATCTCGCAGGCGGCGCCAATCTCGCCGGCTCGAACGTGCTGGTCGGCCAGGGCGACGGGCAAATGGACCTGCTGTCGACCGCCGGTTACAACAAGCTGGGGCTGCCAGGAGACATGCTGCCCGGGCAGGTCGATCAGGGCAATTTGCTCAATCCCAGCAACGGCGATTTCACCAACAGCGAATTGAACCTGGTATTTCATGCTGACAGCGCGATGCTGCTCGGCATCCGTGAGAAAGCCGTCAACGCCATCGCCAGCGGCCGTATCGACGGCTGCGTGATTCCGGCGCGCTCGGACAACGACACCGGCAACAACCCGCACAGCCCGCTCTACGGCCTCGTCATGACCGGTGCGCGCGGCGAAGTCGTCGACCTGATCGGTTCGCGCAGCAGCGTTTCGGGCGGTAACTCGATGGCGCCGCCGATGCACATCAACCCGGAATTTCGCCCGACCAAGGTCGATCGTCCCAGCGACGTGACCGGCATGGTCGACGTCGGTGACCTGACCCAGGTGCTCGGCGCCGACGACGTCACCGCGGTGATGGAGTCGATTGTGCGCGCGACCCACAAAAAACTGAAGCTCGCGGACATTAATACCGAATTGGCCAACGACGCGGTCATCAAGGACCTGATCCGCTGCAACTACCTGAAGGCCGCCGACATCACCGATCGTTTCGCGACGATCCCGGTCGATCCTCTGGAAGATGCCAATATCCTGTCGGCATTCGGCGTCGCAACTGCAAACGACCTGAACGACAACGAGTTTCGTAAAACCGCCTCGATCATGAAAATGGTGCTGAACGGTTACGCGGCCGGCGGCTGCGTCACGATGGGCGGCTACGATTACCACACCGGCGATCGCACCGTCGGCGAGAACCGCGACCTGCGCGCCGGGCGCTGTATCGGCGCCTGTCTCGAATACGCCCAGATCCTCGGCAAGCCGCTGATGATTTACGTGTTCAGCGACGGCTCGGTGTTCAGCAACGGCATGCCCGACAACTCCCTCAGCACGGGGGCAGACGATACCCTGGTGCTCGGCGGCGAGGGCAAGGGCCAGTGGACCGGCGACAATTCGTCCACCGCCTGCTCCTTTTTCCTTGCCTACGATCCGGCCAAAAACGTTCCGCTGTGGACTGGCGGGGACCCCCGGACACCGGAGCTGCATCGCCAGATCGGCCGCATGACGTCCGGCGCGTCGGTAGTCACGTCGGCCACCCCGGCAGCCAACAACGTCAACCTGCTGGTCAACATGGTGCTGCTGAACTTCATGGCGCTGAACGGAAAAATTGCCCCCGGTGACACGTCGGCCTTCACCACGGCCTTTCCGAACCACGGCCTCGGCAGCAACCTGGAAAATTACATCGCGTTTGGTAACATACTGCCGCCCTAACCAGACGAAATAACGTCCCATGCAATACTACCGGGCAGGCGGACCCGACAGCGTGCTGTCGCTTGCGGGCGGTCTGCTGATCGCGTTCACGCTCTTATTCGGCCCCGAGCCTGCCGTTGCGGCCTGGCACCAACAGCAGCGCGATATCATGGGCACCCGGATAAGCGTCGAGCTATGGCACGACGAGGACTGGGCCGCGGCCGATTGCAGCGAACGAATCTTTACCGAAATGCGCCGTATCGAGGCGCTGATGAGTTCTTACATCGACAGTAGTCGGCTGTCTTACATCAACAGCAATGCCGCGGTATCGGCGGTCGAGATCAGCGACGAAATGCGGCTGTTGATAGAAAAATCCCTATATTTTTCGCAGATTTCCGACGGGGCCTTCGACATCACCTACGCCAGCGTGGGTTACGCCTACGATTACCGCAAACGCCAGCAGCCCAGCGACGCGGAGGTTGCCTCGAATCTCGAAGCCATCGACTATCGACACATCAAACTTGAAGGTAACAGGATCCGCTTTGCGCATGGCTCGGTACGCATCGACCTGGGCGGTATCGCCAAGGGTTACGCAATAGACCGCGCGGCCGAAATCGTCGCGCAGTGCGGCATCGACCGGGCGATGGTCAGCGCTGGCGGCGACAGCCGCATCATCGGCGATCGCGGCGGCCAGCCCTGGATCATCGGCATACAGAATCCGCGTGACCCGACCGGCGTCGCGCTACGCCTGCCGCTAAGCGACAGCGCGATTTCGACCTCCGGCGACTACGAACGTTTTTTCATCGAACACGGCGATCGTGTGCACCATATCATCGACCCCGCCACCGGGCGCTCGGCAAAAAAGAGCTGGAGCACGACAGTTACCGGTCCTGACGCGATGACAACCGACGCATTATCTACTACTATTTTTATTATGGGCGCGGTTAAAGGTCTTGCCCTTATCGAAAGCCTCGACGGAATCGACGCGATCATCATCGATAGCGCCGGAAAAGTTCATTATTCCTCGGGTTTTGAGCCACCCGGAACAGAAGGATACTAGTCCTTAAAGTAGAGACCTATGAAATATATTAGCCTGATTAGCCTGCTTCTCGTCAGCCTGGCCCTGCCGGCCGTGGCGCAGCAGACCACCGACGTAGGCGCGCCCGAGGAAGGATCGCTAGATGCCAATATCGAGGCGTTGAAAAAAGAGGTCCTGTCGCTGAATCGCGACTTGTTCATCCTCGAAGAGGACCTGCTGTTTCCGTCGAACACCCAGTTCAGCATCTTTCTGTCGATGGACGCGGGCGCACTGTTCAGCCTCGACTCGGTACAGCTCAAGATCGACGACAAGAATATCGCCAACCACCTCTACACCGAACGCGAACTGGCGGCGCTCAAGCGCGGCGGGGTGCAACGCCTTTATATCGGCAACCTGCCCTCGGGCGAGCACGAAATCGTCGCGATTTTCACCGGTATAGGACCCAAGGGCCGCGACTACCGACGTGGCGAAACTATCGTCATAGAAAAAACCACCGAACCCCAGTTTGTCGAGTTCATGATTGCCGATGACACCGGTAAAGAACAGCCACAGTTCGATGTACGCGTCTGGGAATAGATCCCGTCGACATCGCGGGAATAGCAGATCGGGTAGAGTCAAATGCTACCTGATCGCGCTGTTTTGCTATTGCTTCTGGCTGCCCCTGGACGCCGTCGAGCTCGGCGAGCACCGGGTCGTCGATCTCGATTACGGGCGCGCCCTGTACCAGTATTTCCAGGGTAACGAGCTGCTCGCGATAACCCACCTGATGATTGCCGCCGAAAGCCCGCGCACCCGCACGCAAAAGGATGAATCCAATCTGTTACTGGCCGACCTTTACTACGCTTACGAGCTTTACGAGGAATCGCGTCAACTGTTCGCCGAGCTTTTGACCGCCGAGGTATCCGACTCGGTACAAAACCGGATCTGGTTTAACCTCGCCCGGCTCAGATATGAACAGGGTTACTACGACCAGGCCCGGGATCTGTTGTCGCGGATCAACGATCGCCTGCCTGCGAACATCGAGACCGAGCGGAAGTACCTGCTGACCAACCTGTATCTCGGCAACCGCCAGTATGACGAGGCCACAGATCTGAGCAACCAGATCGATCCCGGGTCAATCTGGAAGATTTACTCGCGTTACAACCTTGCGGTGTCGATGATCGAGGACGATCGCTACGAGCAGGGAAAGACCTTACTCGAGCGGATCGGTAAATCAGAAGCCACGACGACCGAGCTGCTGGCGCTGCGGGATCGCGCCAACCTGTCGCTGGGCCTGAAGCAATTGCGCATGGAACTTCCCGAAGCGGCACTCGAGAGCCTGTCGCGTATCCGCCTCGAGGGCCCCTTCAGCAACCAGGCACTGCTGGCCTCGGGCTGGGCCTGGTATCGGCAGAACCAGTTCGACAAGGCGCTGCTGCCCTGGCGTGTGCTGCTGCGCCGCAACGCGGTCGACGCGGCAACCCAGGAAGCGATCCTGGCGATACCATCCAGCTACGCCGAATCCGGACAGAATCTGCTCGCGGTGCGTAACTACGAAGCGGCCGCGAAACAGTTCGATGCCCAGCTGCAGCTGCTCGATGGCGCGGTGGCGTCGATCGAAAACGACGGCCTGATCGCGGCCTTGCGCGAAAACGCGCTTCTATACACCCGCCGCAGCCTGCAGAGATTACCGCCGAGCTCGGACGTGACTCCGCAGTTGCATACCCTGCTGGCCTCGGCTGAGTTCCAGCGTGAAATCAGACGCTATCAGCAGCTGCTCGATATCCGTGACTCGCTGCACTACTGGGGCAACAATTTCCCGGCGCTGGAACTCATGCTCGAGGAGCGGCGCCGGGGTTTCGAGCAGAGGCTACCGCAGCTGCAGCGAACCATCAATTTCGATCGTCTCGAACTGCTCGTGGACCAGCGCGACCGGTTCGCCACCGAGGTCCAGGCGATCGAATCTAGAGAGGATTATCTGGCCCTGGCCAGCCCGCAGGAAATGGAACATTTCGACAGACTGCGGCGCGTTAGCGACACAATCGAAAAAATCGGCGCACAACGCAACACCGGGTATCAGCAGGACATGCTACGCCTGCTGTCCGGGTTGCTGCATTACGAGATCGCGACCGACTACCCGGTACGTTTCTGGAAAACGAAGAAACAACTGATCTTGCTCGACCGGGCGCTGGACGAGTCGAAACAACGCGCCGATTCGCTGCGCCGTATCAGCGAACGCACTGGACTCGAGTTTAAAATTTTCGAAGGCCGCATCCGTGGTCAGATCGAGCGCATCAAGAACCTGCGCAGCAATGTCACCGCACTGCTGCTGCAGCAGGAAAACCATATCAACGGGCTTGCAATCGAGGCGATTCGTCAACAACAACAGCATATCTTGCAGCTGCGGCTGAGCGCGCGCTTCGAACTGGCCAAGCTTTACGACAAACTGGCGGCGGAACAATGATCGCCAGGCTGGTCAATCGAATACTCGTCCTGCTACTCGTCGCGGCCATGGCTGCCTGCGGCACAAACGGTGTCGATATCGGCCCGACGATCGCCGATCTGGAAAAACTGTCGCCCCTGATCGACGCGAGCGAACAGGAACCGGCGGCGACCTTCGCCGTGGACCGGCAGCAGGTGATCGAAAGCTTTCGCGCGCTGGTCGAGATTACCGCCGAGGGCGGTGGCACCGGCGACGAACTGCGACGCCTGGCCGACCTCGAACTCGAATCCAGCCTCGACAACCGGATCGCCGACGACGAGGGCACTCAGCAGCGCGGGACCGAGGAAGCCCTGCATGCCATCGGTATCTACGAGGCCTACCTCGAAAAATACCCGCAGCGTGAAGACAACGATAAGATCCTGTACCAGCTGTCACGCGCCTACGCGCTCGAATCCGAATCTGATAAATCGTTTGCGGCGCTGAGCCGCATCGCGCGCGAGTATCCCCAATCGCAATACATCGACGAAGTGCAGTTCAGGCGCGGTGAAAACCTGTTTGTCGCGCGCGACTACGTAGCGGCGGAACAGGCTTACGGTATCGTCGTCAACTCACACCCGGACTCGCTGTTTTACGAGAAAGCCCTGTACAAGTACGGCTGGACCCAGTTCAAGCAAAGCCGCTATCGCGACGCACTCGACAGCTACACGCGTCTGCTCGATGTCAACCAGGAAAACAGAAATATCGACCAGATAACTTTCAGCCCGGAGCTGTCGCGAGCCAACCAGGAACTTCTCGAGGACGTGGTGCGGGTGGTGTCGCTTACCTTTTCCTACCAGGACGATAAGTACTACATCGCGCGCTACTTTGCCGAGAATGGCAGGCGCGATTATGAGCCCCTGCTCTACCTGAAGCTGGGTGAGCTGTACCTGGACCAGAAACGTATCGTCGACGGCTCCGACCTGTTTCTCGCCTACACCAAGGAATATCCTTATTCGCCGCATACACCCTATTTTCACCAGCGCGCCATCGAGACTTTCCAGCAGGCCGGGTATTCAGACCTGGTACTCAAGGAAAAAATCGCCTTCGTCGATCGTTACGATGTCAACGGCGAGTATTGGACGCTGCAGGCGCCCGAAACACGACAGGCGCTTTCGCAGGCCCTGGTGCTGCACATGACCGAACTGGCAACCCACTTCCACGCGCTCGCGCGCAAAAGCAAAAAGCCGCGTGACTACCAGGTCTCGGCAGGCTGGTACCGACGCTTCCTGAAGTCCTTTCCAGATGATCCCGAGGCCCCGCGAATCAACTTCCTGCTCGCCGAGGGCCTGTACGAGGCCGGCCAATATCCGCAGGCGATAGACGAGTACCAGAAAACGGCGTACAGCTACGGTCCTCACCAGGATAGCGCCGAAGCGGGTTACGCTGCGTTGATCGCGTTCGATGCCCTGTTCAAGACCACCAACGCAAGCGATATTCTTGCACTGCGCCAGAAACGCATCCAGTCGGCGGTTCGCTTTACCACAACTTACCCCGACGACCCGCGTCTGGCGACGGTTGAATTACAGACCGCGCAACAGTTTTTCGAATGGAAGAATTATCCTGATTCGATCGCATCGGCCAAACGCCTGATCGAAAATAAAAAAGTCGATAAAGCAACCCGGCAAACCGCGTGGACGATTCTCTCCGACGCGCAGTTCTCGACCGGGGATTACGCCGCCGCCGAACAGTCTTACCTGATCCTGCTCTCCTTCATACCGCAGCAGGATAAGAAGCGGCAACCGGTGCGCGAGCAAATAGCGGCGAGCATATATAAACAGGGAGAGATCGCGCGCGATGCTGGCAACCACCTGCTGGCGGCGCAGAATTTTTCGCGGCTCGGCCAGGTCATCCCGGAATCCCCGAAGCGTGCTGTCGCCGACTACGACGCCGCAACCGCCTATCTGCAGCTGGAAGACTGGCCCACTGCGATTTCACAACTGGAGGCGTTTCGCAAACGTTACCCGAAGGAAAAGAAACTCAACGACGGCGTTACCGAGAAGCTTGCGCTGGCCTATAGCAAGAATGGCAACCAGTCGCTGGCCGCTCGTGAAATCCTCGCGCTGTCAAACATGCCCGGATCGCCAGAACGGAAACGGGACCTGATGTGGCGGGCCGCAGAACTTTACCAGGAGTCGGGGCAGCCCGATCGCGCCATTGCCATCTACAAGAATTATGTCAAGGCCTACCCCTACCCGCTGGAGCGCTCGATGGAGTTACGCCACAAGATCGCCGAGTCGTATCGCGCCAAGAACGACACCAGAAACCTGCAATTCTGGCTCAACGATATCATCCAGGCGGATGCCCGGGCCGGGGCTCAGCGCAATGCCCGCAGCAAGTATCTCGCCGCCACCGCGAGTCTCGAGCTGATAGCGCCGCTGCAGCAGTCCTATCAGAATGTGAAGCTCACCATACCGCTCAAGACCAGCCTGGGGAAAAAGAAGAAACTAATGCAGCAATCGATCGACGCCTATAGCAAGGCGATGAAATACCAGGTACAGGAGGTGACCACCGAGGCCACTTTCCAGATCGCCGAAATTTACCGCAACTTTGCCAGGTCGCTAATGACTTCGCAGCGGCCCAAGGGTCTCGATGAAGAACAGCTGGAAGAATACGAACTGCTGCTCGAAGAGCAGGCGTTTCCATTCGAGGAAAAGGCGATCGATATCCATCTCGCCAATTTCAAACGCATCCCCGCCGGAACCTACGACGAACCGACCAAAAAGAGTCTGCAGGTTCTCGGTGAAATGATGCCATTTCGTTTTGCCAAGATAGAAAGCGCCGATACCCATGTCGATATTCAATAACAGAAAGGTCCTGCTGCTCGCGGTGCTGATGCTCGCAGCCTGCCAGTCGGTGCCCGAGCCGGCTCCGCAGCCCGAGCCGGTGACCGCGCCCGAGCCGGTCGTGGAACAGGCGCCGCCGCCCGAGCCGGTGGATTTCAATCAGCAGTTCTACGAGGAGGCCATCGGCACGCTGAAAAGCGGTAAGACCGGGCTTGCGCTGGAACTGCTAATACAGGTTAGCAGCGACGCGCCCGATAAGCCCTTTGTCTTTACCAACCTCGGCCTGGCCTATTTCAAGCTGCAGAAAATGGACCTTGCCGAAAAAGCCTTCGAGGAAGCGATTAAACGCGATGACGGGGACGCCGTCGCGCATAACCACCTCGGTATATTGCAGCGCCAGAAAGGCGAGTTCCAGGACGCGCGCGGGCATTATCAGCGCGCCATAGACGCCGATTCGGACTATGCGCTGGCTTACCTCAACCTGGGCATTCTGTTCGATATTTACCTGCAGGACCTCGAACAGGCCTTGCGGCATTACCAGAAGTATCAATCGCTGGTCGGTGAAGAAAACGCCCAGGTCGCTGCCTGGATTGTCGATATCGAACGGCGCCTGAAACCGGCCACAGCAAAATCACAGGGATAAAAATGAGAAAACTTTCGCTACAAATTGTACTAATCTTTGCTATTTGTGTAATGGCAAAAGTTAATGCGCAGGACAGGTTGCAGATGGAAGGCACCGAGATTACGGGTAACAAGGAATTACCTCGGGTCCTGTACATTGTTCCATGGAAATCGGTAGAGCGTTTCGAGCTGACTTCGCCGCCGATCGTCAGCATATTGGACCAGAAACTGACCCCTATCGATCGGGCATCATTTAAACGAACTATTCACTACCACGACGCCATATTTTCAAAGGCAAAGCTGGACTGACCCAGCGACAGGCTAAACACAGCGGAGATTCTCGCGATGAACGAAATGCTAACTACAGTAATCAGGTTTTTCCAGGATGGCGGCCCTTTCATGTATCCGATCCTGGCGGTATTGGCCATCGGCCTTGCGATTACGCTGGAGCGCTGGCTACACCTCAGTTTCGCGCGGGCGAAGAATCGCCGCATGATCGCCAAGCTGATGCCGCTGATGGCCAGGGGCGACGTGACCGGCGCCAGTCAGCTCGCGCAGAAATCGAATGCCACGGTCAGCCGCATCCTGCTGCAGGGCATGGAACACTACAAGTCCGCACGCCGGCGCGACGATTTCGAGGCCGCGATGGATGAAAGCATCATGGAAGCGATTCCGCGGCTCGAAAAAAGAACGCATTACCTGGCAATGTTTGCCAATATCGCCACCCTGCTCGGCCTGCTCGGCACCATTATCGGTCTGATCAAGGCGTTTACCGCCGTCTCCCAGGTGGATCCGTCGATGAAAGCCGAGATCCTCTCCACCAGTATTTCGGTAGCGATGAATACCACGGCCTTCGGTCTGATCGTCGCGATCCCGCTGCTGTTTTTCTACACTGTATTGCAGACCAAGACGACCGAAATTGTCGACAGCCTGGAAATGACGGTCGTCAAGTTCGTCAATCACCTGTCACGCACTAAAGACAGCAGCCAGTAGTAAATCCGATGCCGAGACGGATACAACGCCGCAGGAACCCAGCGGTCGAGCTGAATATCACCGCCTTCATGAACCTGATGGTGGTGCTGGTACCGTTCCTGTTGATGACCGCGGTATTCAGCCATATCACCATACTCGACCTGAACCTTCCGCCACCCGGCGCCATGGATACGAAGCAGCCGAAGCAGCCGCCCTACGAGCTGCGCGTGACCATACGCAAGAATATGCTGGTGTTATCCGATAACCGCCTGGGCCTGATACAGCGCATTCCGGCAAAAGGCAAGGAGCATAACTTTGCCCAGCTCAAGGAAACCCTGAAACAGGTCAAGGCGCGCATCCCGGACCATACCAATATCACCATCCTGGCGGAACAGCAGACGCGCTACGACGACCTGATCTCGGCGATGGACAGCTCTCGCTCCTACCGCGTCCAGGTTGACGGCGAGTGGGTGTTTGCAGAACTGTTCCCCGACATATCGATCGGCGATGCCGCGAAGTAATCCGAGGAAATCGATTCGATGAAAGGTTCCAGACGCGCCAAACGTATGCAGCAACGCCACGCTCGCGGGCAAAAACGCAACGCCATGCTGAACATGGTGTCGCTGATGGATATTTTCACGATCCTGGTTTTCTTCCTGCTGGTCAACGCGACCAGCTCCGAAGTCCTGCCCTCGCCCAAGAATATCGTGCTGCCGGAAGCCGCGGCGGAGAAACTACCGTCGCGTAACCTGGTTATCGCCGTCGACCGCCGCGTGATCCGCCTGCAGGGCAAGGCCATCATCACCATCGAGGATGCGCTCAAGGGGGACCGGAATTCGATCAAACCGCTGTTTGACGCGCTCAGGCTTGCATCGGTGTCGGTCAAGAACATTACCGACAAGAAGGGTGTCACCATAATGGGGGACCAGGAAATTCCCTATGGCCTGCTGAAGAAGATAATGCTGACCTGCGCCGGCGCCGAATATACCAATATTTCCTTCGCGGTAAATCAGAAGGCGTCCGCAACCTGATGGCAAAAACGACCGCTATTCGCGAACCCAACCTGCCCTGGGTCGATCACTCCGAAGACCGCGGCTTTCGCTGGCTGATGATCATCATGCTGGTGCTGTTTCTGAGCGCCGGCCTGGTGTTAAACCAGATCAAGCTACCCGAAGTGGTGCAGAAAAACCTGAT
>JAOTTY010000029.1 GCA_029864185.1 Gammaproteobacteria bacterium | reverse complement strand
GTTAAGCCCGGACGTCGCGATCCATTACTCGCGCTGGCGCAGGAAGCGCGGCGAACGCGGGCGACATTGAAAAACAGTTCAGATCGATCGGTTGAACCCGGTAAAGCGAGTTACCCGCTCCTGCGGCCTGCCTGCGAGCGCATTCGCGGGAACGCATTAACGAGGCGCTAGTCGGGGAGCTCCAGCGGGGCGAGCTCGTCGAAGCGGTCGCCGGGGCCCGGGTTGTCGGCATGGGTCGAACCGCCGAAATGATTGACGATGCCCCATACCGCGTTCAGCGAAGTCTGCACCGCGCCTTCAACCCAGCCCGGAATCCAGCCGATATCGTCACCCGCCATGAATATCCCTCGTTGCGCCGCCGGCATATCGCGCTGCACGAAATGGCAGTACATGCGTCGATTGTAGCGATAATGCCCTGGCAAAGCGCCCTTGAATGCGCCGAGAAAGTTCGGATCGTCTTCCCAGGAAACGGTGATCGGGTCGCCGATGATATGCCGTCTTATATCGAGGTCGGGGTATATTTTCTGCAGCGCATCCAGCGCCAGCCTGACGCGTTTCTCCACCGGCAGCGGCAGCATCTTGAGCGCGTCGCTCATCCACGAGTACGACAGGCAGATCACGCCGGGCTTGTCGTCGCCGAGGTCGAACAGGTAGGTACCACGAGTCAGGCGATCGGTCAGCGTCATGCTCATGACATCACGGCCGGTCTGCGGGTCCTTGTCCTTCCAGAACGGGCGGTCGACCATGACGAAGGTCTTCGCCGACTGCATGTAGCGTGTCCGGTCGAGCGCCATCCACAGTTTTTGCGAGAACAGCGACTCATCGCAGTTGATATTGGTGGTCAGCAACCAGCTCTGGCAGGTCACCAGCACGGCGCGGTAATCGCGCTGATCACCCCAGATGTCGGTTACCCGAATGCCGTCGTCGGACGAGCGCTCGATCTTCGCAGCAGCCGGGCGTGGCGCCGCATGGTGGAGTTTTTCGAGCGAGGTCCCGGCGGGCCAGTGCGCGAGCTTTTCCGGCTGGTCCTGCCACATGCGTCGCGGCACCTGTTCGACCCCGCCGACGACGAAATACTGGTCATCGTCGCAATTGGTGTAGATCACGCGCAGGATTTCGAGCATCGAATTGGGAAAATCGGTATCCCAGCCGCCGGTGCCGAAACCGACCTGACCAAAGGCTTCGAGATGCCTGAACGAGTGTCGCGTGAAGGCCGGAGAATTGGCGATAAAACCGTAAAAGGTGCGGTCGTCCCAGGTCGGCACCAGGTCGTTCCAGATCCGCTTGATCGTCGCGACATCGCGGCGCCTGATCGCCGCCTGCATCGCGCTTAAGCTCGCCTCGCTTTCCAGGGCTTCCTGCCAGGCCGCGCCGACTTCCTTGAGCAGCGGTGGCAGATCGGCGCTGCTCTCGATGTAGACCGGCACACCCTCGAGATCCACCACGGTGCTCGAGGCCGCCGCCGACAGGGGATTCGGAAACGGCCGGATCTCCAGCCCGTAACGATTGAGGTAATGATAGAAGCTGGTCGACGACAGCGGAAAACGCATTCCGCCCAGTTCGGCGACGACTCCCTGCGCCCCCTTGAAGGGCTCCGAATGCAGTCTTCCGCCGAGACGGCGCGATTCGTAAAGTACGGGTTTCAGACCGAGCCTCATCAATTCGTAGGCCGCGACCATGCCGGCCATGCCCGCGCCGATAATCGCGACCTCGCTGCCGTGACTGGCTTCGGGTATCTGCCCCAGACCGGCGGGATGCCTGAGCCAGTCGTCGTACGGAAACGGGAAGTCCGGCCCAAAAATCGTCACCGGATCCTGGTCTGTCCCGGTTCCGGTAATCGGCGCATGCGGAGCGGTCATGTTCGTCCTCCGGGGGTGGCGTCGCCGCATGGCAGCCCGCGACGCATCGGCATGCGATCACGTAGGTTCTGGAACGTTCCCGAAGTCGATTGCAGGTGTAAATCCGCCGCAGGGGATGATTCCGCCAGGTACGCAAACGGCGTCCTGCATTGCTTGACCGTTGCGTACGCATCCGGCCCCTGAAACAAGGGGATATCCATGACGTCAGCGGCGGTATTCGACGCCGGGAAATACGCACAGCATCTCGAACAGCAGGTTGGCCGCCACCAGCGCGGTATTGCCCGAGGTATCGTATGCCGGTGCGACTTCGACCAGGTCGCCGCCGACCAGGTCCAGCCCGCGGCAGCCCCTGACGATTTCCAGTCCCTGGTGCACGGTCAGGCCGCCGATTTCCGGGGTGCCAGTGCCAGGGGCGTAGGCCGGATCGAGACCGTCGATGTCGAAAGTCAGGTAAACCGGCCCGTCGCCAAATTGCTCGCGAACTTCCGCCATCAACGGCGCGAGCGAGTGATACCAGCACTCCTCGGCCTGCACCACGCGCACCCCCTGCGCACGCGGCCAGTCAAAATCATCGGCTTCGTAGCCGCTCGCGCGCAGGCCGATCTGCACCATGCGGGCGGGTTCGATCAACCCCTCTTCGATAGCGCGCCGGAACGGCGTGCCGTGCGCGATGCGTTCACCGAACATATGATCGTTGATATCCGCGTGCGCATCGACGTGCACGATACCGACAGGGCCGTGCTTGCGGTGTAGTGCCCGCAGTATCGGTAACGAAATGGTATGGTCGCCCCCGAGGGTTAATGGCTTACAGTCGTTGCCGAGGATTTCATCATAAGCCGCCTCGATAATCGCGACCGATTTTTCCAGGTTGAAAGTATTGATCGCGATATCGCCGATATCGGCAACCTGCAGCGAATCGAAGGGTGCCGCCCGGGTCGCCATGTTATAGGGGCGGATCAGGCAGGACTCGGTGCGGATCTGACGCGGCCCGAAGCGCGCCCCGCTTCGGTTGGAGGTACCGATGTCGAAGGGCACGCCGACGAAACCGACGTCGAGGCCCGCGGCGCTGGTGACATGGGGCAGGCGCATCATCGTTGCAATGCCGCCGAAACGCGGCATCTCGTTGCCACCGAGGGGCTGGTTGAATTTCTTGTCGCTCATTATCGATTCCCGATAGAGTCGTAATCAGGGGGACGGTTTACTTAATTCGACTGGACAGATTAAGATTTACACATCACCGAAATAAGTATTGTGTTCCCGGAATTAGATTCGAAAATTGGCAAGTCCCTTACTGGGTTTGACCTTAACCGCATCATGCGGATACAGGTGCTGTAGCCAGTGTTTCTCCCACAACCGGAATCCGCGAGAAATCACCAGCACGATGACCAGGTAAAACACCGCGGCGGTAATAAAGCCTTCGTAGGCGAGGTAATAACGGCCGTTTAACCAGCGTCCGACGCCAAGCAAATCCTGAATCGTGATCGTGCTCGCCACCACCGATCCGTGCAGCATGAAAATGACTTCATTCGAATAAGCGGGCAGCGCGCGGCGGAACGCACTCGGCAGCACAATGCGCTTGAGGCGCATACGCCTGCTGAATCCGCAGGCCTTGGCGGCCTCGACCTCGCCGCGGTTGGTGCTCTCGATTGCCCCGCGCAGCAACTCGGTGGTATAGGCGGCGGTATTCAACGAGAAGGCAATCAATGCGCACCACCACGCCTGCGACAGCACCGGCCCCCAGACGAAACTCTCCCTGATCCATTCGAACTGCCCCAGTCCATAATAGATGAGGTAGGTCTGCACCAGCAGCGGTGTGCCGCGAAAGGTGTAGGTGAAAGCCCATACCGGGGCGTTTAGCAGCGCGTTGTTGCCGGCGCGTATGATAGCGAGCGGCACCGCGATGCAGCCGCCGACGACGAGCGACAGGAAAGTCAGCTGCAGCGTGACCCAGGCGCCGAGCAGGAAGCGATCGAGATTCTGCGCTATCAGCACCAGGTCGATCGGCGACCAGGCATCGAGAAAAGCGATGATAGCGTCACCCATCGTCCGACCTCACGATGCCCTTGCTGTATTTTTTATCGAGCCAGCGCAGTGCGAAATCGGAGATCGCGGTCAACACCAGGTAGACCATCAGAACCGCGAACATGAAGGTAAACAGCTGGCGTGTCGAGCGCCCGGCGACGAAGCCGTTGTAAACCACATCCTGCAGACCGATGACCGACACCAGCGCGGTCGACTTGATCTGCACCAGCCAATTGTTGGAAAACCCGGGCAACGCGTAACGCACCATCTGTGGCCCGATGATGCGACGGAAAATGAGGAACTTGTTCATGCCGCAGGCAACTCCGGCCTCGATCTGACCGCGCGGTATCGCAAGGATGGCGCCGCGAAAGGTTTCGGTCATGTAGCCACCGAAAACCACGCCGATGGTGCCGACGCCAGCGGCAAACTGGCTGATTTCGACATATTCCCATAACCCGGTCAGGCTGCCGAACTGGTTGGCGAGCTCCTGGCCGCCGTAGAATACCAGCAGGATCAATACCAGGTCGGGGACGCCGCGTACGATCGTCGTGTAACCGGCCGCTGTCTTCTGAGCGAGGATATTTTTCGACAGCTTGGCCCAGGCACCGAGCAGACCGAAGGCGATCGAAAACATCGCCGAAAATATCGCCAGCTGAATGGTAACCCAGGTGCCCTGCAGCAGCTGCCCCTGATACTCGATGATCGCGCCCATTTTTATTCCGCCAGGATCGACCCGGCCGTTATGGCCGGGTCATCCCGCTTCAGTGGGTGGCCCTAGCCACCGAAAATATCGAACTCGAAGTACTTTGCGTTGATTTTCTGGTAAACGCCGTTGGCGCGGATTGCCTTGATTGCCGCGTTAAATTCCTCGCGCAGCTTGTCGTCGGACTTGCGTACCGCGATCCCGGCGCCTTCGCCGTGGCATTCCATGTCGTGCTGGTCACCGCCGATAAACGCGAAATCCTTACCGGCGTCGGTTTTCAGGAATCCGTCGTCGGCCGCAATCGAATCAGAAAACTGCGCATCGATACGCCCGATCGCAAGGTCCTGGAACACTTCCTCCTGGGTCGCGTAGAGCACCAGCTCGGCATCCGGAAAATGCTTCTCCATGAAACACTGATGCGTGGTGCCGCGCTGCAGGCCGATGCGCTTGCCTTTCAGGCCGGCCTTGCTGATTTCGAGACTGCTACCTTTTTTGGCGACGAACTTGGCCGGAGTGTTGTAGTACTTATCGGTGAAATCGACCCGCTTCTTGCGCTCCTCGGTGATCGACATCGACGCGACGATAGCGTCGTACTTTTTTGCCAGCAGGGCCGGGATCATGCCATCCCAGTCCTGTTCGACCATCGTACACTTGCTTTTCATCTCCGCGCACAGCGCCTCGGCGATTTCGATATCGAAACCTTTCAGCGTGCCGTCGGACTCCTTCCACGAAAATGGCGGGTAGGCGCCTTCGACGCCGATACGGAGATCGGCCGCCTGCGAGCTGCCCATCCCCAGCACCAGAACCGCGAGGCCCAGGGTTGTTAGTATCTTGTTGAATTTCATTTCATTTCCTCTTCGATAGTGTTACCAAAAGTTTTTATTATGCCCTGCGGGCGGTTACTGCATGGTTCTCGACAGAAACTGCCGAAAACGGTCAGAATTTGGGTTGGTGAAGATATCTCTCGGGTCGCCTTTTTCCTCGATCTGGCCCTCGTGTAAAAACACGACCTCGGACGATACGTCCCGGGCAAAGCCCATCTCGTGGGTGACAACCAGCATGGTGCGCCCTTCCTCGGCGAGATCGCGCATGACCTTGAGCACCTCACCGACCAGCTCGGGATCGAGCGCCGAGGTCGGTTCATCGAACAGCATCACCTCGGGCTGCATCGCCAGTCCGCGCGCGATGGCGACGCGCTGTTGCTGCCCGCCGGAAAGCTGAGCCGGGTAATAGTCCTTGCGATCGTAGATGCCGACCTTCTGCAGCAGAGCCTCGCCCTGCTCGATTGCCTCGGCCTTCGGAATCTTGAGCACGTGAATCGGGGCCTCGACGACATTCTCGATAACCGTCATGTGCGACCACAGGTTGAAGCTTTGAAAAACCATGCCCAGCCGCGCGCGTAGACGCTCGACCTGGTGAATGTCCTCAGGTTGATACCTGCCCGTCTTGTCGGTATGCATGAGAATTTTTTCGCCGGCGATGAACACTTCCCCGGCGCTGGGGATTTCGAGCAGGTTGATGCAGCGTAAGAAAGTGCTCTTGCCAGATCCGGAAGCACCGAGGATCGAGATTACGTCACCCTTGTGGGCCGTCATCGAAACACCTCGAATTACGTCGTGTGCGCCGAAACTCTTGTGTAGGTCGACGACTTCGAGCGCCGCTTCGGCACCAGTTGCATCACTCATTCGGTTCTACCCTCCCGGGCCTGTCGCTTTTACGACGATACTTTCTAGTTATGCGCGCATGGTAACACTTTTTCCGCCGAATGCAGCACAATCGAACGGGACCGCAAAATCTGACTTTAATGCCGAAGAAGCCCGTCGATCATGCGCAGGGCCTGCGCTGCGTAACCGCCGCCGAACAGATTGGCATGATTGAGGACATGGTAAAGATTGTAGAGTTCGCGGCGCAGGCCATAGCCGGCATCAATCGGAAAATGCTCGCGGTAAACGTCGAAGAAACGATCTCCGGGGTGGCCGAACAATTCCATCATCGCGAGATCGGCTTCATGATCGCCGTAGTAACAGGCGGGATCGAAAATGACAGGGTTGCCGGCGGCGTCGGTGGCCTGGTTACCGCTCCACAGGTCGCCATGTAACAGCGACGGGCGTGCCTGGTAATCGTCGAAAAAACCGCCAAGGTTTTCGGCAAGCCGGTAACCGGCGTCGACCAGGCGCGAGCCGAAGCCGTTTTGGCGCGCGAGTTCGAGTTGATAGCCGAGTCGGTGCAACCGCCAGAACTCGATCCAGTCGTCGCTTAAGGGATTGGGTTGCGGCGTGCTGCCGATGGTGTTGTCGCATTCGAACCCAAAGCGATCTTCGAAATTGCTATGCATCGCGGCCAGCGCGCATGCCAGCCGCGCTGGGTCGGGCCGGCCCGAGAAATCGATAAATTCCAGCGCGATAAAGGCAAGTCCCGATTCGACGCCAGTCATGTATACCCCGGGTACCCTGATCGTCGCGCTGCGTCGGATCGCGTCGAGACCGGCCCGTTCTGCTTCGAACATCGGCAATAGCTGTGCGCGATTGGTCTTGACGAAAATTCTGTGCTCACCCAGTTCGAGCACCACCGACCGGTTGATGTCACCCCCCCGCGCCGGTATTGCCCCGATTTCTCCGGGCGGCAAATCGAGATGACGCGCAAGTCGCAACCCCAGTGACTGCCAGTTCATTCGAGTGACCGATATTCGCCAGGCTGCAACCCGCCCAGGGTCCAGTCACCGATGCCAGTCCTGATCAGGCGCAGGGCAGGATGACCGACGGCCGCTGTCATGCGGCGTACCTGGCGGTTGCGTCCCTCGCGTATTTCGAGCTGCAGCCACCGGGTCGGAATATCCCTGCGTTCCCGTATCGGCGGATTTCGCGGCCACAACCAACCGGGTTCGTCGACCGGCTCGACCGATGCCGGTCGCGTGGGGCCGTCCTTCAACTCGACGCCTTGCGCCAGCGACCGCAGCGCCGCCCTGTCGGGCAGGCCTTCGACCTGTACCAGGTAGGTCTTGGGCAGCTTGTAACGGGGGCTTGCAACCCTCGCCTGCAGCGCGCCGTCATCGGTCAACAGCATCAGACCCTCGCTGTCGAAATCGAGCCGGCCCGCGGCGTAAACGCCGGGCAGGTCGATAAAATCGGCAAGCGTGGCCTTGCCTCCGTCAGCTGAAAACTGGCTCAGCACCCGGAACGGCTTGTTGAATAATATCGTGCACGCCATGCTAAACCTCGCCAGGCTGCGGCGTCGCGATGTAGTCAAGCCAGCGCGACCGGCGCCACCCATCGAATGCCTGTTCGCGCATCATGCGTTCGAGCGCTCCCGCGTCCACCGTGCCGCGCGCCGTTTCGACCTGTCGCATTTCGGCTATTTCGCAATTGATGCGGGTCAGATCGAAACTGACGTCAAGCAAGGCTTCGTTTTCCAGCAACGAACGCTGTACTCGCGCCGCGTAGCGAAATTTCATCGATCCGACCTGGTGCAGATTACGGCGCAGGTTTTCCAGCGTATCGAATTTCTTCAACAGGCGGGCCGCCGTTTTGGTACCGATTTCCGGAATTCCCGGAATATTGTCGACCTTGTCGCCGGTCAGCGCGAGCTGCGCGGCGATCTGCCGCGGCAGGACGCCGAACTTTTTGCAGATGGCGCGGTAATCCAGCTTCCTGTCGTCGAGGTAGGACCACCACAGGTCCCGTTCACCGATCAGCTGCGCCAGGTCCTTGTCCGCGGTCAGGATAGCAAGCGGCTGGCGCGGCGACCGATGATAGTGAGCCAGGGACCCGATCAGGTCGTCTGCCTCCCAGTTCTTGCTGCTGACGCAGGAGATGCCCAGCGCCTCGAGCCATTGACGGCACCAGCCGAACTGGCGTTTCAGTTGTTGCGGGGCAGGGCTGCGATTCGCCTTGTAATCGGGATAAATTTCCTTGCGCGCCGATTTGGACAGGCTTTCGTCGAAGGCAAACACGATCCGGCTGGGCGCCTGTTCGGTCAACAGACGGTAGACGAAATCGCTGAAACCGACAAAGGCCTGGTTGGGCTGCCGCCGCAGGTTGGCCCGCTCCGGCTCGGGACCATACCATGCCCTGAAAACAAAGATGCTGGAGTCGACCAGGAAAAGGCGCATCGAATTTTTTGCAGTTAGTGGTTACGGAATAAAGATTTTACAACGGTGTTTGCTATAATCGCGCGCAAATTTTTCAGACTTTTTCAAATGACGCGTCGCTTCATTGCCCTGATGTTGTGCCTGCTGCTGCCACAGTCGAGTCTCGCCGCCGTATCCATAGCGGAGTTACGGCAGCAGATTTCCGCGCAGCAATTCGCCGCAGCCGTGCAAACCGGCGAGCAATTGCTTACCGCAAACACGGCCCACGCGGAGGCGCGGTTCCTGACCGCCTATGCCTACCAGATGACCGAGCAAAAAGACCGGGCCATCGAATTGTACCAGGGCCTGATCGACGACAATCCGCAGTTACCCGAACCACGCAACAACCTGGCGATGATTTACCTGGCGCAGGGCGATTACGACCACGCCAGCCAGTTGCTGGTCGAGGCGATCCATACCCACCCGAGCTACGCGACGGCTTACGACAACCTGAGCCAGATTTACAAGGGTATTGCCAGCGAAGCTTACCGGCGCGCCGTCAGCGAATCGACCGAACCCTCGAAATACATGCATAGCATACAGCTGACTGCAATTACCGGCCTCGACACAACCGCGGCGGAGCCGATTGCGCAGGCCGGCGCAAGCGAGCCTACGGCGGTCACTTTTGCCAACCAGGAAACCCTGCTGCTGGAGCAGGTCAAGCGCTGGGCGCAGGCCTGGAGCAGCAAGGAGCTCGAAGCCTATATCGATTTCTATGCGGCCGAGTTCCGCGCCCGGTTCAAGACCCACTCCCAGTGGGTCGCGAATCGGCGCGAGCGAATCCTGCGCCCCGGCGAGATCAGTGTCGAAGTCAGCGACATCCAGATCAAGTGGCGTAGCGAGAATCGGGCTATTATTGACTTCAGGCAGGCTTTCGATTCACCCGGTTACAGCGACCGCGTGGTCAAGCGACTGGTCTTCAGTCGGGTCGGTCCGCAATGGAAAATTACCGAAGAGCGGGTATTATCTGTTCTATGAAGCGTTTCATCCTGTTTTTGCTTTCCCTGGGACTGTGCGGCAGCCTCTATGCCAGCGACCCACCTGGCAGCCGTTACGAGCAAAGCCTGCTCGACACGATCAGGGACATTCAAAGCCTGAACTACGAGCAGGCGCTTAGCAGCACGCGCAACCTGATCAAGCAGTACCCGCACAGTCGGCTCGGGCACATGCTCTATGCCGACCTGCTGCTGGCGAAGGCCGAACCGCTGACCGAGATCGGTCACGGTATCGAGGTCGATCGTGCGATGCGGGATTTTCGCTACGAGATACGGCAACGCTGGCAGCATGACGCGGGACCGTCGCATAACGACCTCTACCCCGAAAATATCCTGTTTGTCGCAGAAGACCAGCCATACGTCATCCTCATCGACCAGCAAAGTTCCCGGGTATACGTTTATCGCAACGACGGCGGCGATCTCCAGCTCGAAACCGATTACTTCATCACGATCGGCCTCAAGGGCTACGGCAAGCAGAAACGCGGCGACCAGAAAACGCCGATTGGCATCTACCATGTCACGCGCTATATCGATGGCGGCGAGCTGCCGGATCTATACGGCGAAGGCGCGTTTCCGATCAACTACCCGAACGCATGGGATCTGCGCAAAAAACGCACCGGCGGGGGCATCTGGATTCACGGCACGCCGTCCTACACCTATAACCGCTCGCCCTGGGCCAGCAACGGCTGCATCGTCGTCAGCAATCCCGATTTCCTGCATATCGATCGCTACATCAGTCCCGACCTGCGCACCCCGGTGGTGGTCGCGGAGCGGGTAAACTGGATCAGCCGCGACCAGTGGCTCGGCAAACGCCAGCAGGTCATGCAGCTGCTATCGACCTGGCTGAGCGACTGGGAAAGCCTGGACCACAAGCGCTACAGTCGCCATTATTCTCGCGTCGGGCTCGATGCCTACGGGCGTGACTTCGACAGCTGGGACGGTCACAAGCGCTGGGTAAACCGCAATAAAACCTGGGTCGAGGTCGAGTACAACAAGCTCAGCATCTTTGGCTATCCCGGCGAGGAAGACCTGTTGCTGATGCAATTCGAGCAAAGCTACCGCAGCAACAACCTGAGCATCGATTCCCCCAAGGAGATTTTCTGGCACAAGAACGCTGACCAGTGGCAAATCGTCTACGAGGGTAACCGGACCTTCCCGGTACCCGACACTACCATCGTCGAAAACTGAACCGGTATATCGCATGGCCGAAGCGCAGGAATTCGCGACCCACATCGTCGACCTGCTGGAGTCGTTCGGCCCCTGCGAAGCGCGCCGCATGTTCGGCGGTTTCGGCATATTCCACCAGGGCCTGATGTTCGGTCTGATCGCCGACGGTCATCTCTATCTAAAGGCCGATGCGCAAAGCCGGAAACAGTTCGAGGCCGAGGCGAGCGAGGCCTTCAGCTACTACAAGCAGGACAGGGAATACAAGCTGTCCTATTACCGGGCGCCGGAAGCGTTTTTCGAGGATCCGGACGCCTGCCTGCGGTGGGCCCGGATCGCCTTCGAAGCGGCGCTGCGCAACCCGAACAAAAATAAAAAGAAGAAAACATGAGCGAATGGATCGTTTTCGCCACCGTCGCGGGAGCGGTGGAAATCGAGCGCTCTGGCAATACAATCCCGGGGACGCAATACTTAACTCACAATTAAGTACTGCGTCCCCGGGATTATCAGGTGAGACACGGATTTCTAGGTTTTGATCGAGCTGAGGACGACGAACTTGCTGTCCGACGCAATGGTTTCGCAGTTACCGAACAGTTTCCTGAGCTTGGCGTGGTATCCGAGATGGCGATTGCCGACAATACGCAGTTCGCCATCGCGTCGCAGGACCCTGCGAGCATCCTTGAACATCCGCCACGCGAGCGCGTCGCCGACGCTGTGTTGCTGGTGAATCGGCGGATTGACCAGCACCAGGTCCTGGCTCTCCGCCGCTACTTTGTGCAGGCAGTCATTCACGCTAAACTCCGCGTCGCGCGTCTGCGCGAATGCGTCGCCGAAATTTGCGGCTGCGCTCGCGACCGCCATATACGACTCGTCACAGAACAGCAGGCTGGCATGCGGATTGAAGGCCGCGGCGACGATACCCAGCACCCCGCTGCCGCAACCGAGATCGACAATCCGCCGAAATCGATCCTCCACCGGCATGTTCTCGATCAGCAACCGGGTCCCGCGATCGAGCCGATCACGGCTGAACAGACTTGCATGGTTGAGGATTCGGTATACGCGGTCGACCTCGAGTTCGTAACTCTGCGGGTAATGACTCTGTCCCTGATTAATAGAATGATCGCGCTCGACCATGACGAGGCGGCTCTTCTTGCGCGCACGGGTCGTCGTGGTCGGTCCCAGGATGCGCTCGAACAGCTCCAGCGTCGAGCTGTGTATATTGCGCGCCATCCCGCCCGCGATGATACGGGTATCGCGATGCAGTATCTGGCGCAGCCCGTACAGCTGATGTTCGAGCAGCGACAGCATCTTCGGAATTTTTATCAACACGCAGTCCACCGCCACAGCCGGAAGGTCTATGCCTGAATTAGTTTTTACCTGGTCGACCGGGTAACCGTTCGCCAGCAGGTTGTCACGCAGAGCCTGCTGCGCCAGGAACGAGTCGCTCCACGAGTAAACCGGATGGCCGGCCAGGGCAACCGCCAGCGCGCCGAAGGCGTCGTTCAGAATCAACACCCTGCCGTGGCGCGACAACACCTGGATGTCATGGACATAATTTAACAGGAATTCATCGGCAGCATCCCAGGCCTGCAGGTTCTCGTCGCGGGGGTTTCGCTGCAGCTCGAATTCACCCTGCGGCACCAGCAAGGTTTCGTGCCGATGAACGGTCAGGGGTTTGTTCACGGGTTTCTCGCAAATGGCAACGCCAGCATACCGGGCAGCCTGTCAACCTGTCGGGCATCGCGAAACTCCGGTATGCCGATTGTCATGGCGTCCTGGCCCCTTTCGGGCTGATCGATATAAGTCCCGAAGAGCCGATCCCAGAGCGACAGGTTGAAGCCATAGTTGCTGTTGGTCTCGCGTCGCAGAATCGAATGGTGCACGCGGTGCATGTCCGGGGTCACCAGTAGCGAGCGAACCAACCGATCCAGCACCGGCGGTAGGCTGGCATTGGCGTGGTTGAAAATCGCCATCCCGTTCAACAGGATCTCGAAAATGATCACCGCGAGTACCGCAGGGCCCAGCAACAGGATCACACCGCCCTTGATCAGCATCGATAGTATAATTTCGAGGGTATGAAAGCGCGAACCGGTGGTCAGGTCGAAATCGAGATCCGCGTGGTGAACCCGGTGCAGGCGCCACAGGGTCGGCACACGGTGCATCAGCAGGTGCTGCAGGTAAATCGCCAGGTCGAGCAGCAGCACCGCAATGATAATTTCGAACCAGGCCGGCAACGCTACCAGATTGAATAAACCCCATTCCTCTGCGGCCACCGAGTAGGCGATTCCGACCGCCGCGGCGGGGAACAGCAATCGCAAAACGACGCTGTTCAATACCAGCAAGCCGAGATTGCTAACCCAGCGTACCGACCTGGCCACTATCCTCGGCCGACGCGGCGCGATCATTTCCCAGATCATGACGGTGCAAAAAATCGCGCCGAAAAAAGTCAGGCGCAGCGCGGCCTCGTGTTCAATAATGAAATTTTCGATAGCGATCTGGAGTTCCATGGACGGCATTTTCGGGCAAATCGCGCTACATTGACAGCCAAAATAAAAAGGCGCTAAATCGACCATCTCGAACCAAGAGCCGTCGCGCGTCGGTATACAACATTAACAGGGTAGATCAATGACACAAGCGAAAGGTTCACATTACGACGCCCGCGGCGTCCCCGTATCCTCCTGCGAGCCGCAATCGCTAGACGACTACGAAACTGCGCTACTGCAGTTCCACAGTTATTTCGGCGACCCCACCGAAACCCTGGCAGCAACTCTCGACGCAGATCCGGAGTTCGTGCTTGGGCACGTTTTCTTCGCCAGCGCGCTGATGATGATGACCGAAAAACAGTATCTGCCGGTGATTCGGCAACATATCGAGCAGGCCGAGGCGCTCGCCGGCAAGGCCAACGCGCGCGAGCGCCTGCTTACGCTCGCGGCGAGGCAGTGGATGGAGGGCCGCTGGGACCAGGCCAGCCTTACCTGGGACCAGGTCCTGGTCGAACAACCGCTGGACGCGATGGCACTGCAGCTCGGTCACCTGACCGATTTTTACCGCGGCGACTGCTTCAACCTGCGCGACCGGCTGTGCCGGGTCATGACAAGCTGGGACAAGGGCGTTACCGGGTATTCCTATATTCTCGGCATGCAGGCCTTCGGTTTCGAGGAATGCAACCAGTACGACAAGGCGGAGCTGGTTTCGCGGACGGCGCTCGACATGGAGGCGCGCGATCCATGGGCGATCCATGCGCTGGCGCACGTATTCGAAATGCAGGGCCGCTTCGACGAGGGCAAGGACATGTACCACGAGCGCGAGGACGACTGGGCACCCGATAATGGCTTTGCTTTTCACAACTGGTGGCACCTGGCGCTTTACCACATCGAGCACGAGGACTTCGACGGCGCACTGGGCTTATACGATTCACGCATACTGCCGGGTGGAGATTCCGATGTTTCGCTGCAAATGGTCGACGCCAGCGCGCTACTGTGGCGCCTGTACCTGCTGGGTGTCGACGTCGGTTCGCGCTGGGACCAGATCGCCGATCTCTGGGCAAACAGGACCTCGTCCGAAAACGGTTACTACGCTTTCAATGACCTGCACGCCGTGATCGCCTTCGTCGGCGCGGGCCGATTCGAGGCGGCCAGGGATGTGCTGGCCGCGGTCGAGGATGCGGCGGCGCATAACCCTGGTGTTACGCGCATGATGGCGCAGGATGTCGGGATCGCGGCCTGCCGCGCGATGATCGATTTCGGACAGCAACGTTACCGCGAGGCGATAGATTCGCTGTTGCCGATTCGCACCATCGCGCATCGTTTCGGCGGCAGCCATGCTCAACGCGACATCCTGACACAGACGCTCACCGAATCCGCGTTGCGCGGCGGCGAGTTAAAACTCGCCAACAACCTGGTCAGCGAACGCAAGCTGCACAAGACCTTAAGCCCGCTATGCCAGCGCTTTGCGGCTCGACTGTCGGTATAAACGCAAGGGCCTTGTTGCCGAAATGCTCGAGAATAGCCTCGACGTCGGCCGCCCCGGCCGGTAATTGTCGGGGAAATCACCGACGACCTTGATGCCCGCGTTGCTGGTGGGTGCAATATATCCGCGCAACACGTTAAAATGCCTGCCGCTGGCTTTATCCGCGATCCGGTGCTTACGCGCTTCGATTACCGTGTCGCCTTCGCCCTGAACGCGCAGGCTGGATACGATCGCGGCGAGAATTTCGTGATCCGAAAGCGCCGGCGTGGCGACATCATTCCCGCTCAGGTATCGGATTGATATCGATTTCATGTTCATTATCCCGCCGTAACAGATGGAAATGCATGCTTGATTCGAATACGCTCGGAAGAAGATATACAGGCCCCTGTCGCAATAAATCAGCCTTCGCATGCTCGACGAAATCCTGATCCTGCTGTTTTTATCCGTGCTCGGTGTCGCGGTATTCCGGCGCCTCGATATCCCCGCGGTGCTGGGCTACCTGGTGGTCGGCCTGCTCGCAGGCGACCGCGCCTTCGGGCTGATTCACGACACGCACGCGATCGAGCAGATTGCCGAAATCGGCGTGGTGTTCCTGCTGTTCACGATCGGGCTCGAAGTCTCTATCCCGCGCCTGATCGCGATGCGCAATATCGTCTTCGGCATCGGCGTAATCCAGGTCGTGGTATCGACGGTGAGCACGTTGATCATCGGTCTGCTGTTCGGGCTGTCCTGGCAGGCCGCGTTTGCGGTCGGAGGTGCGCTCGCGATGTCGTCAACCGCGATCGTGACCAAGTTATTGACCGAGCAGTACGAGCTGCACCTGCCGCACGGCAATATTTCGCTCGGCGTGCTGCTGTTCCAGGATCTCGCGGTGGTGCCCTTCCTGGTGCTTATTCCGATATTTGCCGAGCCGACGACGGGTTCGCTGCTGGTGCCGATCAGCCTTGCGCTGGCCAAGGCTGCGCTCGCCTTCGCGCTTATCTTTTACGCCGGTCAGTACCTGGTGCGACCGGCGGTGCGCCTGGTGGCAGGGACCCACTCGAACGAACTGTTTACGCTGTTTATCCTGCTGGTCGCGCTGCTCGCTGCCTGGTTTACCTGGCGCCTCGGTTTATCGCTGGCGATGGGTGCCTTTCTTGCCGGGATCATGCTCGCCGAAACCGAATACCAGCACCATGTCGAAAACGAGATTCGACCCTTTCGCGACGTACTGATGGGACTGTTTTTCATTTCGGTCGGCTCGCAGTTCGACTGGCACACCGTCTTTACCGAACCGTTGGAGGTAATCGTGCTGACGCTGGGCCTGATCGCCGGCAAGGGCATCGCCATCATGCTGATCACGGCGCTGGCCGGTTATGGCAAAGGGGTCGCGATCCGCGCCGGAATCCTGCTCGGCCAGGGCAGCGAATTCGGTTTCGCGTTGCTGGCCGTCGCGATCACCTCCGGGCTGCTCGGAATCGAACCCAGCCAGCCGATCATCGCGGCAATCATCCTGAGCATGGCAATCTCGCCGATGCTGATTCGCCACAACGAGGCTATTGCGCTGCGCTTCGCGCCCGGGTATGCCTCCAGCCTGGACCAGGCGGAACAGGACATCGAGACGGCCTGCGCGGAGCTGAAGGATCACGTTTTGCTGTGCGGCTTCGGGCGTACCGCGCAAAACCTCGCGCAGTTCCTGAAACGCGAGGGCATACCTTTCGTCGCGCTTGAAATCGAAACCGAAATCGTGCGCGAAGCGCGCGAGGCCGGCGAGCCGGTTTTTCTCGGCGACAGCAGCAAGCCCGGGATATTGCGCCTGGCCGGGATAGCCCGCGCCCGGGTGCTGGTTATATCTTTTACCGAGTTCAAACCCGCCGAGCATATCGCGCAGACGGTGCGCGAGCTGCGCCCCGATATTCCGTTGCTCGTGCGTACCCGCGACGATCGCCACCTCGAGCGCCTGCTCGAATGCGGCGCCGACGAGGTCATTCCGGATACCGTCGAATCGAGCATGATACTGGCCCAGCATACGCTCGCGGCGCTCGGCGAGGACCAGCAATCCATCGAAGAAATGCTCGACGAGGCGCGCGCCGGGCACTACGCCAGGGTACGCGCGTTTTTTCACAGGCGAGGAGAAGTCGACCTGCACACACCGGACAACCATCATTTGCACAGCATCGAGATACTGGGCCGGTACCACGCCATCGGGCACAGCATCGAATCGCTGAAATGCCTGGGTTCCATCAAGGTAATCGGCCTGCGCCGTAATGGTGTCACCAGCGACGATCCGCGCCCCGAAACGGTCATCATGCCCGGGGACGTGCTCGTGGTCGAAGGCCATCCCGATGATATCCAGGCGGCCGAAATCGAAATCATGTCAGGACTCTAGGACCGCCGATGCCGCAGAATGGGAAAGACTCGAACAGGGAGCTGGAATGGCGCATCCGGGTGTCGCCGCGCGCGCGCTACGCCAGGCTGCAAATCAGGCCCTACGGCGGCCTCGAGGTCGTGATACCCCCGCGATTTCCGCGCAGCCAGGTTCCGCTTCTGGTCGCCAGTCATGCCGACTGGGCGCGGCATCATCTCGACCAGCAGCAAAGACTGCTCCGGACGATCCAGCCGCCCAGGCAGTTGAGCCTGGCTTTCGATAACAGCTCGACCCAGGTGATCTACGCCGGCGCTTCGCTGGAATACAATTACGACCTGTTCACGAAGTTCTCTGCGCAGCGCATCGTGATCGAAGCCGTCGAACAGCACGAACAGATCCGCGAACTGCGCGGCTGGATCCGGCGCAGGGCGCGCGCACTGTTCCCGCCGCTGCTAGAGAAACTGGCGACGCAGACCGGGCTCGATTTCAAGCGGGTAAGCATACGCAGCCAGAAGACTCGCTGGGGCAGCTGTTCTCGGCAGGGGCAAATCAGCCTCAATGATCAACTGCTGTTTCTGCCCGCCGGTACCGTCGAGTACCTGATGATTCACGAGCTTTGCCATACCCGGCACCTGAATCACTCGCGCGCATTCTGGCAGCTGGTGGAAAGCCGCTGCCCGGGTTATCGGGAACATGAAAAATTGCTGAGCCAGTCCCGCAACCTGGTGCCGGACTGGTTCCTGCTCGATCTCTACCGTTGAAGCCGGTGCAGACCGAAACCCGCCGGGGCCGGGGACCGGGCCATTCCCCGGGACGGTAGCGATTAAACCGCCGAATCGGTAGTATTCCGCTGGTTTGTCGTAACAGGGCCAGGTCGGCAGCGTCGATCGGCCCACGTCCGTCGAGGTACTTCATGCGACCACTACACTTGTCCCGGGTTCTTGCCGAGGAACTGAAGGGCACCGTCCAGGGTTACCACACACCGGTCATGCTCTGGGGACCGCCGGGCGTCGGTAAATCCCAGATCGTGATGCAGATCGGCGACGGACTCGCTCTGCCGGTAATCGATATCCGCCTGTCGCAAATGGAACCCAGCGACTTGCGCGGCATACCCTTCAAGCAGGGTGACAAGGTCGAATGGGCGGTGCCGTCGATATTGCCCGATTCGGCCGAACACGGCGCCTCAGGTATCCTGTTTCTAGACGAAATCAATTCGGCAGCGCCATCGGTATCTGCCGCCGCCTACCAGTTAATCCTCGATCGCCGGCTCGGCAACTACGTCGTGCCGGCGGGTTGGGCCATTTTCGCGGCCGGTAATCGGCAGGGAGACCGGGGGGTCACCTACGCGATGCCGGCGCCACTGGCGAACCGTTTTTCACATTACGAGGTCGACCTGAACCTGGACGACTGGGTTGCCTGGGCGCATCGCTTCGGCATCGATGAGCGCATCATCGGCTTTCTCAGGTTCCGTCCCGACCTGTTATTCGATTTCGACCCGGCGCAAAATCCGATTGCGTTTCCGTCGCCGCGTTCCTGGGAATTTGCGCATCGGGCCCTGCAGAAATTCAACGATTACCCCGACCTCGTCGCGGGGTCGCTGCAGGCCTGTGTCGGCGAGGCCGCCGCGATCGAATGCCATGCATTCATCAGAAGCCTCGATCAAATGCCCGACCTGGACCGCATTATCGCGGGCGACGAGGTAACGGCACCCGAGGAAATCGACCTTCAGTACGCGGTCGCAGCCGCGCTGGTGAGCCGCGCGTTGCGGGCGCGAGACGACGACCAGGCGAAATCCGTTTACGGCAATATCCTGCGCTTTGCAGGCCGCTTCCCACAGCGCGAAATGGGCGTCATGCTGGTTTCCGATCTGCACCGCGCCATCGGCAACGACCTGTTTGCCATCGGGGAGTTTGCCGACTGGGCCGATTCGATCGCGGACCTGGTACTCTACGAGTAAACGCGGATGGATAAGACTACGCGGTGCAAGGTGATTGAAAACAAACTGGTTGCGGCGCGCACGCGGCTGATATTGAACAAGCCCTTCCTGGGCGCGCTGGTACTGCGACTGCCGCTGCAGGCGGCCGATCCCGCCTGGTGCGCGCGCAGCTTTACCGATGCAAAGACACTCTTTTACAACCCCGGATACATCGAGGCGCTCGATTTCGAACAGGTCCAGTTCACGCTGGCGGGCGAGGCGCTGCACTGCGCGCTGTCGCATTTCAACCGACGCGGGCACCGCGAGGAGCAGCGTTGGGCGATGGCCTGCGATTATGCCGTCAACCTGATACTGGCGGACGAAGGTCTGCGCGCGCCGCCGGATGCGATAATCAGGGACGAATACCGGGGGATGACCGCAGAGGAAATCTATCCACTGCTGGAAACATCGGAACCGCCCGAACAACAGGAGCCCGCCGATGACCTTGCGCCACCGGATAACGATTCGACGAAACGTCCGGATCGGCGGCAGGATCCGGCCGAAGACGGGTCGACGCCCCCGTCGCAACGGGACAATTCCGGCCAATCTCCCGCCGACCCGGACGGGGACGCGCTGGATTTCGACCGGGCAGTCGCCCCGCAACCGCTTTCCGCAACCGAAAGGGACGCGCTGCAGCGGACATGGCGGCAGCGCCTGGCCGGCGCCGCTCAGCAGGCGCAGCAGGCCGGCAAGCTCGGCGAGAGCGTCGCGCGCATGATCGAGCTATTCCTGCAGCCGCGGCTCCCGTGGCGCGCGGTGCTGGCGCGCTACATGAACAGCATCACGCGCGACGACTACAGTTACGCGCGGCCGTCGAGCCGACGCGGCGATCCCGCGATCTTCCCCAGCCTGCGCAGCGCTCAGGTCGACCTGGTGGTGGCCGTCGATGTCAGCGGGTCGATCGGCGCCGATGAACTGAACGAGTTCATGAGCGAGATCGATGCGCTGAAATCGCAGGTTCGCGCGCGGGTGACGCTGCTGGCCTGCGACTCGAAGATAAGCGCAGGCAGTCCATGGATTTTCGAGTCCTGGGAATGCTGCCAGCTACCGGCGCAGGTCGTCGGCAGCGGCAGCACCAATTTTTCCCCGGTATTCGAATGGGTCGAAAAGCAGGACTACCGGCCCGACCTTCTGGTCTATTTTACCGATGCGCAGGGCCGCTTCCCGAGGGCCGAACCGGCCTACCCCGCACTGTGGCTGGTAAAGGGACAACGCGACGTGCCCTGGGGTCAGCGTATACAGTTAAACTGACTCCCTGTAAAAGGCGCGCGGTGTTAAAGACGTAGACTCTGCCGGTCAGTTTTCTTTAGTCGATCGGGGTATATTCAGGAGGCAAAAGGCGCCACATAGGTATCGTAGTACTGCTTTGATAATTTCCTTGCATGCTGGATTTGTTCCGCTGTCATTTTCGATTCGATTTCCTCGAGCTGTATCAACGCTCTTGGCGAGTTTTGCGAAGCCGAAATCTTGCACCAGGCATAAGCCTTGACGTAGTTCTGCTCTACACCAAAACCCTCGGCATACATGCAACCCAATCGATGCTGCGCCCTGCGGTAGCCCTGCCGGGCCAGTTGCAAATACCATTTTGCGGTTAGTTTCTGGCTCCATGCCCCGTCATTACACTGTTCGAAAATCTGGCCCAGCTCGAAAGGCCTGTCGAAACCCTTGCCTTTAGCAGGTTTTTCCATGACTTCCCTCTTCCGCATCGATTGGCCAACACAAAAAGTCATGCCCGGCCAGTTCGACTATTCTCCCGATCAGATCGATTGAGAGTATCCGCATCTCATTTATCCCCGGCTCTTTGCCTTTTCAAAAAGTTATCGATCTCGACGCCGGCCTGCTTATCTATCAGGTCATTTTTCTGTTCTGTCAAGAGAGCGGTTCTTGCCATTTGCGTCCAGTGTGATTTTATCTGGCTTTCCAGTTCATTTATACGCTGCAGCGATGCCCTGGCCAATTGTCGCTCCCGGTTACTGAAGTGAGGATCTCCGATCACTTTTGACAGCCTGTCTTTTACGTCGGGTATCACTGGCTAATCCCCTTGCCTAAATATTGACGATAATAATCCAAAGTAAACCTCCCCAAACAACGCCATGGTAGCAGATGTGAGCCCCTGACAACCATTGCAAAAACCGAAGACGCGTTCGACATTTTCCGCAGTGCCAGTGCCGATGCTGCACCCCCGTGTTGTTATAGGCTACAATGCTGCGCCGGGCAGCCCTTGCAGCGAATTCACATGGATCATTCCTACTTCGATAATCATGCGTCTGCGCAACGCGCCGGAGGGATGCCTTACGGCGTGCCCAATCATTTGAACCTGCTGCAGCGGGTTTATACCAGGGCCGTGAAACCGGTTGCCCTGCTCGATCCCGCGGCGCTTCTAAATGCATACCGAAGCCATCCGCGTGCCGGTTTCCCCCTGCACCCCTGAACGAGACATTGCGATATGACAAACGGCATCGGCGGTTCCAGCACACAACAGGAGCTGGCCTTATTGACTTCACGGCGCAGCCAGGCGACTCCGATAACCCTCGACGAGTACCTGGCGCGGCTGGATCACGTGCGCAGGTTGATGCGCGCCGCCGATATCGACGCGCTCTACCTCGACGCCACTACCAGCCTGCGTTACTTCACCGGCATGACCTGTTACCCGAGCGAACGCCTGCATGGCGCAATCATATCGTCCTGCGGCGAACTGGTTTACCTGTGCCCGGCCTTCGAAGAACAGAAAGCGAGAACCGAAATGGTCGTCGACGGCGAATTCGTCGTCTGGGAGGAGCACGAGGATCCGACCGCGGCCGTGGCCGCGGCCGCAACAAAGCTTGCGCCGCGACCCCGATGCCGTCTGGCGATCGATCACCAGACGCCGTACTTCACCGCCAGCCGTCTGCTGCAGTCGAAACTGGCCGTGGTCAACGCCGAGGATTTGATAGCGCAATGCCGCAGGATCAAGTCCGCGCATGAACTGGCACTGCTGGCCCAGGCCAAGGCAATTACCCTGCAGGTACACCGCGCTGCGGCGCGGATTTTGTGCGATGGAATCGATACGCGGGATGTGCAGGCCTTCGTCGACGATGCGCATATCGCCTGCGGCATGGATGGCCGCTCGACCTTCAAGATAGTGCTGTTCGGCGAGCCCACCGCCTATCCGCACGGCGTGCCTTATACGCAAAACCTTAAACCGGGCGATATGGTGTTGATCGATATCGGCGCGACGCTACACGGCTACAATTCCGACATCACGCGCAGTTACGTCTTCGGCGAACCGAGCGCGCGTCAACGCGAGATCTGGGAGCTGGAACGGGAGGCGCAACTAGCCGCCTTCGAAGCCGCGCAAATCGGAGCGCCCTGTTCGGCGCCCGATCTTGCCGCGCGCAGGGTGATCGAGGCCGCGGGCCTGGGGCCCGGTTACCAGGTCCCGGGTTTACCGCACCGGACCGGCCATGGCGTCGGGCTCGACGTGCATGAAAATCCCTATATCGTCAAGGGCAACGACTTGCCGCTTGCTCCCGGCATGTGTTTTTCGATCGAACCGATGATTTGCAGCTACGGTGAGTTTGGCGTGCGCCTCGAGGATCATGCCTATATCGGCGACGACGGGCCACGCTGGTTTACCGAGCCGAGCCAATCGATAGATAATCCGCTGAACCTCTAGCACTTCCCGAAATGCTCACCGGCGGAGGCTACGACTGCATTTTCGTGACAGGGCATATAAACATGAATCGCGTTCCAACAATTCGCAAATGGCATCAGGTCCATAGCCTGCTATCTGCGCGGGCGGCGCAGCCGAGGGTTGCGTCCAGATACATCATGCCAACGAATCCGCCCAGCGGGCTGAACCCGCACAGGTTTTCGAATCCCCTTTGATGCATTTCGGGGATGATTTCATCGCTGCTAATGAACCGCATTGCACCGGCTGCATCAGTTGCCGTCCGGACCCGGCCAGGTAAACCTGCCTGACCGATCGTTTGAACAGCGCCCATTCGAGGTTTTCCTCGAGCTTACGTATCTGCTAGCAAACCGCAGCTCTGGTCAGGCAGAACTCGTCTGCCACCAGGGTGAAACTCGGATACCTGGCGGCAGATTCGAAAACCTCGAGCGCGTCGAGCGCGGGTAAATGATGTTTCATGGATTATCGGATTTGGCTGATTTACCCTGCGCAGAGCGGTATCTTTTAAGCTTCTCGATGTATGGTTCAAATTGATTTATCCGTATCGACAAACATTCGAATTGTCAAACGATGCAAAACCGGCATCATTGACCGAACTGTAACCGGGAACAGGCAATGTCCAGTAACCTCAAATCGCAGGCCCGCGTGGTCGTCATCGGTGGCGGTATCGCCGGATGCTCCACGCTTTATCACCTGACCCTCGAGGGCTGGCACGACGTCGTGCTGATCGAACGCGACGAACTGACGTCGGGCTCCACCTGGCACGCCGCGGCGCAGGTCACCCAGTTCGGCGCCAACCAGACCATGGTTGCGCTCAAGCGCCATAGCATCGGCCTTTACCGCGAACTGGCGGCGGACCCGGATAACCCCATTTCGTACCACATTACCGGCGGCATGCGTCTCGCGCATACGCCCGCGCAGGTCGACACCTACAGGCACTTTGTCGACATGGCCGCCGGCATGGGTGTGGACATGGAGTTCATCGACGCCGCGGAGGTCGGCAGGCGTCATCCTCTGATCAAAACCGATGGCTTGCTCGGGGCCTGGTGGGACCCACTGGATGGTGATATCGATCCAGCCGGCATCACCTTTGCGCTGGCGCGCAAGGCGCGCGAGGCGGGCGCCGAGGTATATCGTTTCAACCCGGTCGAGAGCATCACCCGCAAGGCGAACGGCGAATTCATCGTGCACAGCAGGAACGGCGACATCACCTGCGAGAAAGTGGTCAACGCCAGCGGTTACCGGGTCAACGAGGTCGGCGGCATGCTCGGCGTTACCCACCCGGTAACGTCGATGGAGCACATGTATTTTCTGACCGACACCATGCCAGAACTCGAAGCGCTCGATTTCCGCGTGCCGATCATCCGCGATCCTGGCGACGATTTTTACAGCCGCCAGGAAAAGCTGGGGCTGCTGGTTGGCGTTTACGAGCAGGATTGCAAGACCTTCGGCATGGATGGTATCGACCCGGACTTCACTCAGGCACTGTGCCCGTCCGATCTGGATCGCTGCCTCGATAACATGGAGCGCATCTTCGAGCGCCTGCCGGCCCTTGCCGAGGCCGGCATTCATGCCGTAATCAACGGTCCGATCACCTAAACCATCGATGG
>JAOTTY010000244.1 GCA_029864185.1 Gammaproteobacteria bacterium | reverse complement strand
TGGCGGCAATCCGGGTCGTCTTTCGGCCAGGCGCCGAACTCGGGCTGGCGCAACGCGCAGAACGACGGTATCTCCGAGCAGTTCACCTTCAGTTTGCCGGTCGGCAACGATCCGCAGAATGTCGGCATCACGACCGACTACGCCTACTCGATGGATGCGAGCCAGGACGGCTGGTGGAGCGGCATGTGGGGCATCATGCGCGCCTACGACGAGGCGCGGGGAGACCTGGTCACGCTGTCGAGCAACGAAAATCCGAAGCCCGGCCGTATCGTCAATCAGGCCGACTTCAACGGGGTCTGCCCGACGGGCGCTCCGCTCCAGAAGTACACTGTCGTGGCGATGACCGCCAACCAGTTGCTCGGCAATGCGCTCAACCTGACGCTCGACACCAGCGAATCTGCCGGGGCAGGCGGGTTCGCTTCCGAGGACCATGTCGGCGCCCGTCCCGACCAGGGCGGCGGCACGCTGGTGTACAACAACCGCCCGGGTGGCGACATGCGTGACATCGGCGACAGCGTAGGTGATCCGCAGAACTCGCAGGCATTGCACGATCCGACCGCGTTGCTTTACGTCAACGTGAACGATCTCGAGCCGGTTACCCCCGGGGACAGGGCATGTAGGGATAATCGCAACTTGCCTGGCGTTATCAGGGCCGGTTGTGACGCTCGGCTCAAGGCCAATGCGCCGATCGAGCCGGTCGCGATCCGCGGCGCGGCGGGCGACTGCATCGAGGTCACCCTGTTCAACAAGTTGCCTCAGGTCGCGCCCGATCTCGCGGGGTACAACACCCTGTTGCAGATGGTCAACCGGCGCGTGGACAACACCGACAGCCTGCTGACCTTCAACAACAACCTGATCCGGCCCTCGAGCCATGTCGGGTTGCATGCGCAGCTGGTCGAGTACGACGCGAGCCAGGACGACGGCGCCAACGTCGGCCTCAACCAGGTGCAAACCGTGGGCCCGGTCAACCCGGACGGGTCGCTCGACAAGTCACAAACTTACCGCTGGTACGCCGGGCACCTGTCCACCCGCGTCGCCACGCCCCAGGACTGCAAGGACGCTGGCGTCAAAGGCAAGGGTTGCGGCCAGGGCAACGACCTCGTGCTGCTGGCCGAGCCGGTCGAACTGGGCGGCTTTAACCTGAACCCGGCCGACAAGGTCAAGCAGGGCCAGAAGGGCCTGGTTGGCGCCGGCGTGGTTCTGCCGCAGTTTGCGACCTGGAACGATTCGGATCGTGATGTTGATGATCCGGCGACCCAGGATAGCGTGGCCGATCTCGACCAGGTCATGGATCACCAGGTTGCCGGTAACGCCGCCAGGCGCGCTACCCGTCTGTCGATGGAAGTCGACAACAGCGGTGAGCCGTTGAAGGACGTGGCGCTGGTGTTCCAGAAGGGTCTGAACCAGCGCTTCAGCAACGCCAAGGCGATTCCGAACGTTGCCGCGGAAGGCCAGGGCGTTCCGGAGGACAGCCACGATGCCGGCCAGATGGCGATCAGCTATGGCACCGAGCCGTTGTGGTATCGCTTCAACCGGCGCGCGGACGCGCCCTTCGGCAACGCACCTGACGGTCTCGGCACGGTCGGTAACTCCCACGAGGCGTACAGCAACAACCTCGCGGGCGTGAACGGCGACCCGGTCACGCCGGTGGTCACGGCCAAGCCCAAACAGGATCTGTACATCCGCCTGCTGATGCCGACCGGCGCGGGACGCGGCACCACGTTCGTCCTGGACAACCACGCCTGGCAGCGCGACCCGTACATCTGCGAAGGCGCCATGGATAATCTCGCGGGACGCTGTGCTACCACCGAGGCGGCTGCGCCGACCAGGATCGGTGACAACCCGATCGGCTTCGTCATCGGTCACCAGGAGAGCGTGACCCCGAGTGCGCACTTCGATATCGTTCCGCTGCACGGCGCGGGCGGTATCAACGGCATCACCGGTGATCACCTGTTCTCCGACCAGGGATCCTTCGGACCGACCAGCGGTCTGTGGGGTATCCTGCGGGTTGCGGAGTAACCGCAGTAGCAGTACTAATGTAAAGCAGCAGGCAGTAATGCTACGTTGTTAGACCAGCCTGTGACCGGAATTCCCCGGTCACAGGTTGTTTTGGGCCCCGCGAAATACCCGCCGGGCGACTCAATCCGGGGTAGTGTGACCCAGGTCATTGATGCAATCGGCCGGGTTCGGTATAACGAGCGCTGCGATTATCAGCAGACAATGAATTTGGACGAGGTTTTATTATGAGTGCTGTAACTGGCAGGGGGGTACCGACAGTGCGCCGCGCCTTGACCAGCCTGTTTGCGGCGCTGGTGTCGATGATGGCGGGCATTTCCGCGGTCGTCGCGAGCGAAACGCAGACCGCGCCGGTAAGCGGCGGATTGTCGTCGGTACAGACGATGGTGCGCGACGGCGTCTCGATCGAGTTCCGGGCTCTTCCCGAAAAGGGAGGGGACGCGGTGACTGAGGGGCGTTACGCCAATGTCGAATTCCGCATTACCGACGCCGAGACCGGCAACCCGATCAGCGGCATCTACCCCGCGGTCTGGCTCGATATCGCCAAGCCCTGGGAAGACCCGGACGTGGAAGCCACCGTATCGTGCCGCGAGCGCGTGGAAATGTACATGCAGGGCATCATCGGCGTGCGCCCGCAGGTCGACCTGAACAGTTACTTCGTGCTGGTCATGAACCGGGACAAGACGATTACCGTGATCGACCCGATCATCGGCGTCGCCGGCATCACCAAGCTTTACGCCAAGATCAACCTCGACGCGGTCCCGGCCGACTGGGCCAAGGCGCGCGACGAGAAATTCATTTACGTCAGCATGCCGTCGATCGACCAGGTCGCCGTGGTCGACCTGACCACGTTCAAGGTCAAGGGCAACATCGACGCCGGCGACAACCCGGTGCGCGTCGCGCTGCAGCCGGACGAAAAATACCTGTGGGTCGCCAACGGCCAGGTTGGGGCCGACATCGGCGGCGTCAGCGTGATCGACGTCGAAACAGAGGAGAAAGTCGCCTATATCGCGACCGGCGGCGGCCATCACGAGCTTGCCTTCAGCCACGACAGCCGCTACGCCTTCGTCAGCAACCGCGACGAGGGTTCGGTCAGCGTGATCGATATCGGCAAGCTCGAGAAGGTCGACACCATCGCGGTCGGCGAGCAGGTCATCGGCCTCGCCTACTCGGAAAAGAGCGAGGCGCTCTACACCGTCGACGGCAAGTCGGGACAGATCAACGTCATCGACGTCGCCAGCCGCAAGCTGAAGAAGCGCATCGACGTCAAACCCGGCGTCGGCCCGGCCGGCGTGAGCCAGCAGGGCCGTTGGCTGATCGCGGCCAATACCCACGAGGACGAGGTTTACGCGGTCGACGTCGCCACCGACGAACTCAAGCACACGATCGGCGTCGGGCGCAAGCCTTACCAGATCACGTTCAGCCGCGCCTTCGTCTACGTGCGCTCGCTCGGCAGCGAGCGCGTCGACATGATCGAGATCAACCACCTGAACACGCTCGAGCGGGTGGTCGCGTCGAGTTTCGCCGCCGGCGCCGCCGCCCCGAGCAAGGCCGGGGATATCAGCCTGGCTTCCGCGATTTCCGAGGCGCCCGGCGAGGCCGCGGTACTCGTGGTCAGCCCGGCGGAAAGCACCGTGTATTACTACATGGAAGGGATGAACGCGCCGATGGGCAACTTCCGCAACTACGGTCATCGCCCGCGCGCGGTGCAGGTTGCAGACCGCACCGTCAACGAGGAACAGGATGGCGTTTACCGCGCCAAGTTCCGGGTGCCGGCGGCGGGCACCTACGATGCCGCCTTCCTGATGGAAAGCCCGAGCATCCTGCACTGTTTCAGCATGGTCGCGGAGCGCGATCCGGCGTTGCACCTCGAGACCGAGGCCAAAATCGAGTTTATCGACAGGCCGTCTAAGGCCACCGCGGGGGACGAGGTGGCGCTCAAGTTCCGCATCGTCAACCCGGCGACCGGCGAGGCGATCACCAACCTGAAGGACGTGCGCGTGCAGTACTACCGCGCGCCGAGCTACGACCGGCGCGACGAATACGTGGCCGAGGTCGGCGACGGGGTGTACCAGCTGAAGACGCAGCTGAAAAACTCCGGGTTGTATTATTTCTACGTCAGCTCGCGCTCGAGCAACCTCGGTCTCGATCGCCAGCAGTTCATCACGCTGTACGCGGCCAAACCCGAAATCCAGAGCGACTGACTGGGGCAGGGCAAGGATAAATGATGTCTAGGCACCGAAAAGCTGCGGGAAAGTCACTGCTGGCTGGCCTGCTGGCAATGTCTTTCGCGGGTCTGGCCGGCGCCGGTGCGCAACCGTCGGCCGACGGCCACGCTACCCACGAGCATGCCAATCACGAGCCGGCGACGCTGCCGTCGATCGCTGCGGACGATCCGCACGCGCAGCACAAGCAACAGGCCGCCGCGGGCGGCTCGAAGCTGGCCAGCGTCAGGCTGCCCGAGGGGCTGGTGCTGACCAACCAAAAGGGTGAGCAGGTAGACCTGCGCCGGGACGTGATCGGCGACCGCGTGGCCGTGGTCAACTTCGTGTATACCAACTGCACGACCGTTTGCCCGGTAACGTCGACGATCTTTTCGATGCTGCAGAAAAATCTCGACCGCCGCCTGGGTAAAGAGGTCGTGCTGGTGACGCTAACCGTCGACCCGGCGCGGGATACGCCGCACCGGTTGCGCAGTTTCGCGAAAAATTTCGCCCCGGGCGAGGCCTGGAGCTGGCTGACCGGGGATAATGGTACGGTGGAAAGCGCGTTGCGCGCGTTCGGCGCCTATGCCGCGAATTTCGAGGATCACCCGGCGATGGTGCTGGTCGGCGACGCGGCAAATTCGACCTGGTACCGGCTTTACGGCTTTCCCGCGCCGGAGGCGATCGAGAGCAAGATAGACGAGTTACTGAACGATCGAACCAGTTGAACCAAACAGGATATTTACCATGTCACGCACGAAAACCATGAATTTAGTCAATCACCAGAGGCGAGGGCCGCTGCTGGCGTCAAGCCTGATGCTGGCGTTACTCACCGCGGCGCTGTTTACGGTGCTGTCGGCCAGCGGGTTTGCCGCCACCGCCGAAAGCGCGGGCAAGAAGACCCTGTCGCCCGCCGATATCGAGCGCGCGCGCGGTTATTTCACCGACACCGAACTGACCACGCACGACGGCAGGAAGGTGCGCTTTTATTCGGATATGCTGGACAATCGCACCGTCGTGATCAACGTTATATATACCAGTTGCAAGGGCGCCTGCCCGATGATCACGCAGATGCTGTCCTTGGTCAGCAAGGAAGTCGGCGACCGCTTTGGCGACGACATTCATTTCGTATCGATCAGCAACGACCCCGAGCGGGATACCCCGGAGGTATTGACCGAGTTCGCGCAGAAGCAGGGCGTCAACCTCGATGGCTGGAGCTTTCTGACCGGGCCGAAAGCGGATGTGGATGGGGTCATCAAGAAGATCGGCCTGTACGTCGAAAATTTCGAGCAGCATAAATCGATGCTGCTGATCGGCAATACGCGCACCGGGCACTGGCAAAAGATCCCGCCCAACCTGCCGCCACAGGCGATCGTGGCCAAGCTGAAGGAAGCGGCCGGCGGCGGGAGTTAGACGATCGTTGCCAGCCGGCCAGCCGCCTGGCCCGAGCGCAAACCGCCGCGGCTGTGCGCGCTGGCCTGCCTGCTTTTGATGCTGGCGCTGCAGCCGGTTTCGCCCGCGCGGGCGAACGCAGACAGCGGCTCTCCGGATCTCGGGCGCCAGTTGTTTTTCGAGGGCAGGCAAGACGGCAGGGATCCTCTTACCGCGAACGTCGGCGCGGCATCCGTGCCGGTGCCGGCAACTGCCTTGCCCTGTGCTGGCTGCCACGGGCGCGACGGCCAGGGGCGGCCCGAGGGCGGCGTCAGGCCGTCTGATATCACCTGGTTCAACCTGTCGCGGGAATACGGTGGCGTGACGGCGAAGGGGCGCCGCTTCCAGGTTTACGACGAGGATCGTTTCCTGCGCGCTGTTTCCGAGGGCTTCGATTCCTCCGGCAACCAGCTCGACAGCAGCATGCCGCGCTACAATATCTCGCGCCGCGATGCGCGCGACCTGATCGCTTACCTGAAGGTTATCCAGGACGATTTCGATCCCGGAGTGAGCGACGACGCGATCGTGTTCGCCACGGTACAACCAACGGTAAGCGCCCAGTCCCGGGTCGGCGACGCCATGGTCGAGGTGATGCGAGCGCGCTTCGACGAGGTCAATCGCGAGGGCGGGGTTTACGGCAAGCAATTGCGGCTCGAGGTATTGCCGTTCGAGGACC
>JAOTTY010000028.1 GCA_029864185.1 Gammaproteobacteria bacterium | reverse complement strand
CAATCGTCGCGTTGGTTTCCTGGCCGCTGGCGATAACGTAGTTGAAGCAGAAGCGCGCGTCGTTGTTGGCGAGATAAGTCATTGCCGAACCCGAATGCAGGATCATGCCGATATGGCCCCCGGGCCTGTCGACTGGTGGATGATCGAAGCTGACCATGACGTTGTCGTCGTAATTGTAGAAGCCCATCGAATTACCCCCGCAAACCGGGATACCGGCCGCGGCAGCCTTTTGTCGGAGGCGTTCGGTCAATTTCGGTGCGGTTTCGTTATCGATGTAATTCGACGCGTATATCAAGATGCCGCCCACGCCGAGCGCCAGCGCCCGTTCGAAACTCTGTTCCAGCGCCAGGCCGCTGATCGCATAGACCACCAGGTCCGGCACCTGCGGCAAATCATGCAGCGTCGCGTGGCAGCGCTCGCCATGGAGCCTGACATAGGTCGGATTCACCGAGAAAACCTGCCCCGGGTAACCGCTTCGCGATAGCTGGCGATGGGTCGTGGCGGCGATACTGCCGGGCCGTTCCGAGGCGCCGACGATGGCGATCGATTGCGGGGATAACAAGCGGGTTAACCAGTGCGCCATGGTGATAAAGGGAATCAGTGATTGCGCCTCGATTTTGACATATATTGCCGCTATTCACATACAAGATTCGGGTGACGATATGAACCAGGAAGTACGCGTGGCAACGCAGGATCAAGTTGTCGAAATTACGATCGACCGGCCGCCGGCGAATGCGATCAATCCAGGTGTGTCGAACGCCATTTTCGAGGCATTGACGATGTTGCAAAACGAAGACGATCTGCGCGTCGGTATCATCACCGGCGGCGGCGAACGTATTTTCAGCGCAGGCTGGGATCTTAAGGAAATCGCCGCGATCGACAGCAACGAGGAAGCGGTCAACAGCGCGTTTCAGTGCCCGGGTGGATTTGCCGGCATCAGCGAATTCTGGGGGTTGAAGAAACCGGTAATCGCGGCGATCAACGGTATCGCGGTTGGCGGCGGTTTCGAAATCGCGCTGGCCTGCGACCTGATTGTTGCCGCCGACCATGTCGAGTTTTTCCTGCCCGAGATGCAGCGTGGCTTCCTACCCGATGTCGGCGCTGTGCAAATCCTGCCACGACGCTTGCCCTACAACGTCGCGCTGGATTTACTCTATACCGGTCGTCGCATGGGTGCGGCCGAGGCCATGCGCTGGGGACTGGTCAACCGGCTCTGCCCCGCAGACTTGCTAATGGATACGGCGCGTGCTCTGGCGCGCGACATCGCGCGAGGCGCGCCGCTGGCGTTGCAGGCGCTGAAAGAGGTGGTGCCGGCGATATACAACCTGCCGCTGCCGGACGCCTTCGCCGCCACCAAACCCGGCAACGATGCGCTGCCGACCTACCAACGGATGTTGATGTCGGAAGATTTCATGGAGGGTCCGCGCGCTTTCGCGGAAAAGCGTGATCCGGTCTGGAAGGGAAAGTAACCGGGTGGACGAGCCAGTGTCGGCCGGGATCGAACGTGCCTGGGTTGCGAGCGCGCCCGGCGATCCCGGAAACTCGATCAGGCGATCTCGAACAGGCCTGCCGCGCCCATGCCACCGCCGACGCACATCGACACCACTGCGTACTTCGCGCCGCGACGGCGGCCCTCGATCAGGATATGCCCGGCGAGACGCGCCCCGGTCATGCCGTAGGGATGGCCGATCGAAATCGAACCACCGTGCACGTTGAATTTGTCATTGTCGATACCGAGGTAATCCCTGCAGTAAACCGTCTGGCAGGCGAAGGCCTCGTTGATTTCCCACAGATCGATGTCGTCGATGCCGAGGCCGTGTTTTTGCAGCAGTTTCGGAATCGCGTAAATCGGGCCTATACCCATTTCCTCGGGCGCATTGCCGGCGACCGCCATACCGCGGTAAATCCCTAGCGGCTGCAACCCGCGTTTCTGCGCGAGCGAGGCCTCCATCAGGACGCAGGCCGAGGCGCCGTCGGACAACTGGCTCGCGTTGCCGGCGGTGATCGTTCCACCCTCGATGACCGCATCGAGGCCGGCCAGTCCCTCGAGCGTGGTTTGCGGACGGTTGCCCTCGTCCCGCGACAGCGTCGCTTCGCTATAACTGATTTCGCCAGTCTCCCTGTCCTTGATCGCGCGCGTGGCCGCGATCGGGACGATTTCGTCGTCGAATGCGCCGGCCTCCTGCCCGGCGGCGGTACGCATCTGCGATTGCAGTGCGTACTCGTCCTGCGCTTCGCGCGTGATGCCGAACTTGTCGACGACGAATTCGGCCGTTTGTAACATCGGCATATAAGCATGCTCGGCATGCCTGACCACGTTAGCGTCGGCCTGCTCGGCCACCCACGGGAGGTACTGGTTTTGCACCGCCGAAATATTGTCCTGCCCCCCGGCGACGACAATATCCATGCCGTCGACAATGATTTGACTGGCGGCGATTGCAATCGCCATCAATCCCGACGAACACTGGCGGTCGACGGTTTGCCCGGTAACCGTCACCGGAAGTCCGGCGGCCAGCGAAGACAGCCGAGCGATATTCATACCGGCGGTGCCGGCCGTCAGCACCGCGCCGATAATGACATCGTCGACTTCAGCGCCGTCGACGCCGGCGCGCTCGACAGCATGGCGTATCGCATGCGCCGTCATCGTCGGTGACTTGATATTATTGAGCGTGCCTTTGAAGGCAACCCCGATCGGGGTACGCGCGGTTGCTACGATTACTGCGTCTTTCATGATGGAAAATCTGCCGATTGTTCAGGGTTACGGCATTATACCCCAGGCGACGAAAAGGGGGACGCATCGATTATCCATTGTTCCTTTTTTCCTGCCGGAATATAAATGCGTCCCCGTTTTCACGCGTCCCCGTTTTCAGCCCCGCGCCCCCTCCAGAAACTATTCGTCCAGGGCCCGCGAAAGCTCGTCGAAGATGCCCTGGAATCGCTCATCGATTTCAGTCCCCGCGTCGTAAATCGACTCGATCCGTGCGACACTGGCGCCGATAATATTCTTCAGCGTCGCCTGCTGGCGCTCGGTCAGCTTCAACTCGCCCAGGGATTTCTGCAATTCGGCGTTCAGCACGAAAAGGATTTCGGCCGACTTCGCCTTTTGCCGGCCCCGCTGCTCTTCGACCCTGCCGAGATAGTCACGCGTCGCGTCCAGCACCTGCGCCAGCGCCTCCCTGCGTTTATCGAGCAGCGCTCTGGCGCGCATCGCGTGGATGCGCGCGTCCAGGGCTTCGATCAAAATGGACAGGTGTTCACGCACGCGGTCGGTTCTCTCGGTTGCCGCGGGCAGGTTCCGCACCAGCAGAGTCGCATGATCCGAACTAACCGCGAGGCGCGTGCCGAACTGGACCACGCGATCCTGGCCACGCAAACTTTCGAGGATCTGGGATTCCATCGGCCGGTCGATACCGTCGCTGAACCAGACCCGGTTTTGCGGCTGATCCAGAATCAGCAGGCTGCTGTCGAGTTCAAACCCGCGCAGGCAGTCGAACACGTCGCGGGCAAGCTGGTCGAGAGAAGTGGCGGTCTGGCAGCGATGCAGAAACCTGACAACCATGCCGAGTTCGCCGGTGGTGCCAAGGTTGTCTTTCAGGGCCTCGACGGCCCTGTCTGAAATCTTCTTGAGTTCGAGCCTGGCCTGCTGGCTCGCCAGCACGATCTCGATCTTCTTTCGCAGGATCTCCTCGCTGAAGGGCTTGGTGATGTAGTCGTCGCCACCGGCCTCGTAGCCCGCGATCAGCTCCTCCTTCGACGCCAGCGCGGAAACGAATATAATCGGAATATCGGTGGTTTCGGGATGCGCCTTCAGTTCTTCGCAGGTCGCGAGGCCGTCCATGTCGGGCATGTTGACGTCGAGTAGTATCAGGTCGGGTTTTCGCATACCGACCTGCTGCAGGCAGCCCGCAGCCGAGGTCGCGGTAGCCAGCTCGTAGTTTTCCTGTAGCAACTCTTCGAGAATCACCAGGTTGACTGGTTCGTCATCCACACAGAGTATCAAGGCCCTTTCACTCATCGGTTTTTTTATGCAACGCCTGGATTTTGTCCCGTTATAGAGTATCTGACTGTTAATGAGTAGACAAAAAAGCTTTTTTTCCGATAGTCATTACCTATCGAGGTGAAGATTATTCTTTGCTTGTAAGTTCTCTTTTTGTTCTCTATAGTATTTTACTAACTGGAAATTTTCGATGAAGCAAAACAAGCATCCTGTAAAAATAATGCTGCTGCCGACCTCGACCAGACCGCCCCCGGGACTGGTCGAACTGGGCCGGGTGGCGGCCGGAATCCCGCTCGAAGCGGTCGAGGAAAAGCAGCGCAGCGAGTTGCTCGAACTGCTCACGGCCCCGGGACGATACGCGCTGCAGGTCGTTGACGATTCGATGTCCGAGGCCGGAATCCTGGCTGGCGATTTCATCGTGGTGCAAAGCCAGCACCAGGCCCGCAACGGCGACATCGTCGTGGCACTGCTGGATAGCGAACAGGTGATTCTGAAACGAATCCGTTACGCTCCGCAAAACCGGATTCGACTCCTCGCCGACAGTCCTGCAGGCGAAGACCTGGTCGTCGACGATTCCCGCATCGTCATTCAGGGCAGGGTCATCGGCCAGGTGCGACGCTACCGATGAACGTCAGCCCTGCCGACGGCTGGCCGCGAGTAATCCTGCTCGCGGATATGAACGCCTTCTTTGCATCAGTTGAACAGGTCGATCATCCCGAGTGGCGCGCCAGGCCGATCGCGCTGACCAACGGCGACATCGGCACCTGCATCATCACCTGTTCCTACGAGGCGCGCGCCTCGGGCGTCAGGACCGGCATGCATGTCGCAGAGGCCCGGCGGCTATGCCCGGAACTTATCAGGGTTTCCAGCCGACCGCGGCGCTATGCCGAGGTTTCTTACAATATCATGCGCGTCCTGTCACGCTTTACGCCCGATATCGAAGTCTTTTCGGTGGACGAAGCTTTCCTCGATGTTACCCGCTGCCGGCGACTCTGGGGCGGCCCGCGCGAGACCGCGCTGCGGGTCAAACAGGCGATTTACGAATGTTCAGGGGTGTTGTGCTCGGTTGGCGTCAGCGGCGACAAGACCACTGCCAAGTTTGCCGCGAAACAGCAGAAACCGGACGGTCTGACCCTGATTCCGCCATGGCAGGCGCGCGCGCGCCTCGCCGATACCGCGCTGACCGAACTGTGCGGCGTCGGTTCGGGTATCGCCAGCCTGCTCGCCGGTTACGGCGTGCATACCTGCGGAGACCTGCAGCGGCTGCCGATCAGCGTACTCGGCAAGCGCTTCGGCAATCCCGGGCGACGTATCTGGCTGATGGCCCAGGGGCTGGACCCGGACCCGGTCAAACCCGGTATCCCCGCGGCGCGTTCGCTCGGTCACGGCAAGGTGTTGCCGCCCAACACACGCGATGCCGACACGATTCGAGTGTACCTGATGCACATGGCCCACCGGCTGGCCGAGCGATTGCGCGCCAATCAGCTCGTCGCGCAGCAGTACCTGTTAGGGTTGCGCCTCTACCGCGGCTGGCTCAGGGCCACGCTGCGCTCGCTGTTGCCGAGCGACGACGAGAGCGTGATATATCGGCTGTGTCAGCGCTGGATCGCCGAAAACTGGCGCGCCCAGGGAATCTGGCAAATACGCATCGTCGCGCTGGATCCGAAACCGCCGATGCAGGACGACCTGTTCCAGCGCAAACGCCCGGCGCGCGCACGCGCGCACCGCGCGATGGACCAGATCAACCTGCGCTACGGCTCGATGACGCTGGCCTCGGCCCGGTTGCTGGGTCGTTCGAGCATGCCGGACGTCATTTCTCCGGCCTGGAAGCCGGACGGCCACCGCAAGACCGTGTAAAAGAGCGTGTTTTATTTCACGGAACTATTAAACGATTTCGGCTAGAATCTAACCAATACTTCTATATTTTCCATGTTATCGAGATATTCAATGCTGGATTCGACGGACCATTCGCTCGCGGGGATCCGGGCCGAGATACATAAGGCCCTGCGCGCGATCGAAACCATTATCCTGGGCAAGTCGACCCAGATACAACTCGCGGTCTGCTGCCTGTTGGCGCGCGGCCACTGCCTGATAGAGGATTTACCCGGCGTCGGCAAGACGACGCTGTCGCAGACCATCGCACGGGCTTTCGCCCTGGATTTCAATCGCATTCAGTTTACCAGCGATTTGCTGCCTGCCGATATTCTGGGCGTCTCTATCTTCGATCCCGACAAACAGATATTCCGGTTTCATCCCGGTCCCGTTTTTGCGCACTTCCTGCTGGCCGACGAAATCAACCGCGCAACCCCCAAGACCCAGAGCGCCCTGCTCGAGGCGATGGAAGAAAAGCAGATAACCGTCGAGGGAACAACACATCGGCTGGATGAGCCATTCTTCGTTATCGGCACGCAGAATCCGCTCGACCAGTCGGGGACCTTCCCGCTGCCCGAATCACAACTCGATCGGTTCATGATGAAGATAACCCTGGGCTACCCGGACCAGGCGGCCGAACGCGCGCTGCTCTCCGGCGAGAATCCACGCGATTTACTGCAGCGCATGCGCCCGGTACTGAGCGTCGACCGTTTTATCGCGATCCAGACCAAGGTCGACGACATCCACTGTGCGGAACCCCTGCTGGACTATGTCCAGCGACTGATCCAGGCGACCCGAAATCCGGGTCTGTTCGTCTACGGCATTTCACCACGCGCGGGGCTTGCGATCATCCAGGCCAGCAAGGCCTGGGCGCTGATGAACGGCCGCGGACACGTCGAGCCAGGCGACGTGCAGGCGGTATTCGGCGCGATCGCGGACCACCGGCTGACGCCGTCCGAGCAACACAGCCATCCGACCATGGACCTGGTCGACGATTTGCTGGAACAGATCCCAATCCCCTAGGGTCAGGTCATGCTGTCGGCAAGTTTGCCGCGCTCCCTGCGGCGGCGCATTGACCATTGGTTCGAGAGCCATAATCCGCCCAGCGGCGACTGCATACTGCTGCATAACCGCAGGCTGTACATACTTCCGACTCGATTCGGCTACCTGTTCGCGATGATGCTGCTGTTCCTGTTTCTGGCGGCGATCAACTACCAGAACAGCATGGCATTCGTGTTGACCTTCATGCTGACCTCACTCGGAATCATCAGCCTGTGGTACACGCACAAGAATCTGCTCGGTGTCAGCGTGCGCATGCAGATCCCGCGTCCGGTATTCTGCGGTGAGGTATGCGAGTTCAAGTTCGAGGTCAGCCATACCAACAATTCCAGGCGTTACGCGATCGGTATCCAGTACCTGGACCAGTCGCCGGTTTACCTGAAGCTCGGACCCGAAGGCAGCTGCACGGTAAAACTGAAACTGCCGGCCAGGCGCCGGGGCGAATTCAGGCCCGCCGGCATTACCGTGTTCACGCGCTACCCGACCGGCCTGTTTCACGCCTGGGGCTGGCTTCGTTTCGACCTGCCGATCCTGGTTTATCCGCGGCCCGCAACCAACGTCAAGCTACAGCAGACGATGGTCGAACAATACGATGGCCAGACCTCGACCAGCACCATCGAGGGAGACGATTTCGCGGGCCTGCGCGAGCATCGCGAGGGCGAATCGCTGCGCCATATTTCGTGGAAAGCCTACGCCCAGGGCAGAGGATTATTGACCAAGACCTTTCAGGGGCAGGCGCGGCCCTCGCTTTGGATCGACTGGGACCTGCTGGCAGAAGCCTCGCTCGAAGACAAGTTGAGCTTCATGACGGCGCTGGTGCTGGCCGCCGAAAGCGAAGAGCAGAAATACGGCCTGAAGCTGCCCGGCATTATCATCGAACAGGGCTATGGCAACGCACACAAGCATAACTGCCTGCAGGCGCTCGCGGTATTCCGGCAACCCGATCTCAACCAGGAATTCGGGGGCGAGCGTGGGTAACCCGTCCTCGTTGCTTTCTTCGGACGCCGCGGCGGCCGGGCACTGCGGTAACGGCACGGATTTGGTGGTGACCAATGCCGTCTAACCAGAACCTGCCGATGCGCTCTATCCCGCAGGAGCTATCGAGCCGCACCAGCGTATTCGCGGTTTGCTTCTGTTTCCTGTTTTCGATCGCGCCTCATTTCACCAATCTGCCGATCTGGGTCGTCGTCATGGTGCTGGTCGCACTCGGCTGGCGCGCATTGCAAAATCTTGGCAAGCTGCCCGAAATACCCAAATGGATGCTGATCCCACTGGTGTTGTTCGGCGGCATCGGTGTATTCGCCGAATACTGGACCATCGTCGGCAGGGACGCGGGACTGGCGCTGCTGACGGTCATGACCTCCTTCAAGTTTCTCGAAAGTAAACGGCATCGGGATATGCTGATTCTGGTTTTCCTCTGCTATTTCCTGATCGCAACCCATTTTCTTTACTCGCAAAGCATCCTTACCGCGGCCATGATGTTCGTTACGCTGATCATCATTACCGCGACATTGATAACCCTGAACCAGCGCGACGACAGTGTTTCATGGAGGGAACGGCTGCTCGGCAGTGCGCGCCTGTTGTTGTTGTCGGTGCCGCTGATGCTGATCCTGTTCGTGCTGGTACCAAGGGTGCCCGGACCGCTGTGGGGACTGCAGAGCGAGCAACGCGGCGGTGTTACCGGCCTCAGCGATCACATGTCCCCGGGAGAAATTAGCAACCTGATCCGCAGCAACGAAGTCGCCTTCAGGGTCGATTTTGCAGGTGCGGTACCGGCGCAGAACAGGCTTTACTGGCGTGGTCCCGTGATGGCGGCCTACAGCGGGTATCGCTGGTCCCAGGTGCCGAGAAAGGCGTTACACCGGTTAGACATAATCACTAACGAGCCGGCGATCGAATATACGGTGACGCTGGAACCTAACGGCGAACATTGGCTGCTGGCGCTGGACATTCCGACGCGGATTATCCGGGACAGCGTCATGACCGAGGACTTCCAGCTTACCAGCAAGAAAAAAGTCAACGACCTGTTGCGCTACTCGATGCAATCCCGGCTGGCTTACCAGGTGGGTCTGGACGAATCGCCCGAATACCTGGAATTTACGCGCGAGTATCCCGAACGGATGAACCCGCAAACCATCGAATTCGGCAAATCCCTGGCGCAAAGACTGGAACGCCCCGAAGACATGGTCAGCGAGGTGTTGACGATGTTTCGCGAGCAGGAATATATCTATACGCTGCAGCCTCCGGCGCTGGGCAGCAATTCCGTGGACGAGTTTCTGTTCGATACCCGGCGCGGTTTCTGCGAGCACTATGCCGGCGCCTTCGCGCTGATCATGCGCGCGGCGGGCATCCCTGCAAGAGTCGTTACCGGATACCAGGGCGGCGAATTCAACCGCGTCGGCAACTACCTGATCGTGCGCCAGTCCGATGCCCACGCCTGGACCGAAATCTGGATCGAAAACCGCGGTTGGCTGAGAGTCGACCCGACCGCCGCCGTTTCGCCGAGCCGCATCGAGCAGGGCCTCGATGATGCGCTCTCCGACGAGGGGTCGATTTTTCGTATTCAAAACCGTAATCCCATATTCGGCAACCTGTTGTACAGCTGGGACAACCTGCAGCACAGCTGGAACGACTGGGTATTGAACTACGACCAGCGCAAGCAGAGAGATTTTCTGAGTAAACTGAAGATGGGTATAGATAACTGGTCTGACATGGTGTTTGCGCTGGTCGTTATGCTGCTCCTGGTCACCGCGTCAATCTGGCTCGTCGTCTGGTACCGGGAGCGCCCGCCACGGCCGCAGGCCTACGAAATCCTGTTCAACCGGCTGCTGAAAAAACTCGCGCGGCGCGGCCTTCGTAAAGACCCGGCGGAAGACAGCCGCGCGTTCCTACAACGCCTGTCCGAGCGCGACCTGCCCCAGCGCGATCAGCTCGCGCGTATTATCGAGCTCTACAACCGCGTCAAATACGGCCGCCAGGGGCCGTCTGCGGCGGCGCTAGACAACCTGCGCTCCATGATCAATTCAATAAATTAAAGCTTCAGGAAGTTTCTCGCAGTGACGCGGCTATCGCAGCGAAGGTAGCCAGTAAATCGAAACGTCGAAAGGAATGACGGAATCCTGGGGACACAATAACTAATTGGAGATAAGTATCGTGTCCCCGTATTTCTTTGGATTGCCTGTCGGGCCGGAAATCCGCCTTTCATTACCCGCGTCGCGTTGTCCCTGCGAGAAGCACAATCCTGACGCGGCGTAAGCAACCTCAGGCGATATCTAGCTCCGACGACTTGAAGTAACGCTCCTTGACGTCGGCAATTTCGTCGCGCACCCGCGCCGCTTCTTCGAACTCGAGGTTGCGTGCGTGTTCGTACATGCTGTTTTCCAGCTGTTTCAGTCTGGCGTTCAACTGTTTCGCGCTGAGATGCTCGTAGCCCTGCGGCATTTCGGCAACGCGATCGAAACGCTTGCGGTTGCGTCCCGGTCGCCCCGCTTCGCCGACGTCCATGACGTCGGTAACCCCCTTGATGATACCCTTCGGGGTAATGCCGTACTCCCGGTTATAGCTCAACTGCTTGTCGCGCCTGCGTTCGGTTTCGTCCATGGCGCGCTGCATCGAACCGGTGACCCGGTCCGCATAAAGTATCGACATGCCGTTGATGTTGCGCGCGGCGCGCCCGATGGTCTGGATCAGCGCCCGGTCCGAGCGCAAAAAGCCTTCCTTGTCGGCATCGAGGATCGCGACCAGCGACACTTCGGGCATGTCCAGCCCTTCGCGCAGCAGGTTGATGCCGACCAGCACGTCGAACTCGCCCAGCCGCAGATCGCGGATGATTTCCATGCGCTCGACCGTGTCGATGTCCGAATGCAGGTAGCGCACCCGCACCCCGTGTTCGGCCAGGTAATCGGTCAGATCCTCGGCCATGCGCTTGGTCAGCGTGGTAATCAGCACGCGTTCCGACACCGCCACGCGCCTGTTGATTTCGGAAAGAACATCGTCCACCTGGGTTGTCGCCGGACGCACCTCGATCAACGGGTCGACGAGCCCGGTTGGCCGCACCACCTGCTCGACCACTGCGCCGCTGAACCTGCTTTCGTAGTCCCCCGGGGTTGCCGATACGAATATCGTCTGCGGCGACATGCGTTCGAATTCATCGAATCGCAGCGGCCGGTTGTCGAGCGCCGAAGGCAGGCGGAAACCATACTCGACCAGGGTTTCCTTGCGCGAGCGGTCACCACGGTACATGCCGCCGATCTGCGGCACCGTGACGTGGCTCTCGTCGATAAACAGCAGGCAATCGTCGGGCAGGTAGTCGAACAGCGTTGGCGGCGGCTCGCCCTCCTTGCGCCCGGACAGAAAGCGCGAGTAATTCTCGATGCCGCTACAGTAACCGAGCTCGCGCATCATTTCGATATCGTAATTGACGCGCTGCTCGAGTCGCTGCGCCTCGACCAGCTTGTTGGCCTGCTTGAGCACCTCCAGCCGCTCCCTGAGTTCTTCCCTGATTTCGGCGATCGAGCCGAGTATGACCTCGCGCGGGGTCGCGTAGTGCGTTTTCGGGTAGATCGTGATGCGCTTGACGTCGTTGCTGATTTCACCGGTCAGCGGATCGAACAGGCTGATTTTTTCGACCTCGGTATCGAACAATTCGATGCGCACCGCCTCGCGTTCCGAATCGGCAGGATGCACGTCGATGACTTCGCCGCGCACGCGGTAAGTACCGCGCTTGAGCTCGATGTCGTTGCGCGTGTATTGCAACTCGGCGAGCCGCCGCAAAATGCTGCGCTGGTCGATTTCGTCGCCGACCACGAGATGCAACAGCATCTTGAGGTAGGAATCCGGGTCGCCGAGACCGTAGATCGCGGAAACCGATGCGACGATGATGGTATCGCGGCGCTCCATCAGCGACTTGGTTGCCGACAGCCGCATCTGTTCGATGTGTTCATTGATCGACGCGTCTTTCTCGATGAACGTGTCCGAGGCCGGCACGTAGGCTTCCGGCTGGTAATAGTCGTAATAGGAGACGAAGTACTGTACCGAGTTCCTCGGGAAAAACTCCTTCATCTCGCCGTAAAGCTGCGCCGCCAGCGTCTTGTTGTGCGCCATGATGATCGCCGGGCGCTCGAGCCGCTGGATCACGTTGGCCGCGGTAAAGGTTTTACCGGAGCCGGTCACCCCGAGCAGGGTCTGGTGCATCAAACCGTCCTCGATACCCTGCACCAGCGCGTCGATCGCCTGCGGCTGGTCGCCGGTTGGTTCGAATTGAGTCTCGAGCTGGAACTGCCTGGCCATAAAAAATTATCTTAAAGATTGACAGGTTGCTTTATCAGGCCGAAGGGCCCACGTATACTGCGCGCTCTACCCATTCACCGCCAACAGGATCGAGCTGTGTTAAAAGATTTGTCGAAGCGCGTACGCGCGATAAAACCATCCCCCACTTTAGCAGTTTCAAATTTGGCTAGCCAGCTTCGCGCCGAGGGGCGCGACGTCATCGGACTCGGCGCCGGCGAACCGGACTTCAACACCCCGAATCACATCTGCGAGGCGGCGATCGAGGCGATTCGCAACGGCGACACCCACTACACCGCGGTCGACGGTACCGCGGCGCTGAAGCAGGCGATCATCGACAAGTTCGAGCGCGACAACGGGCTTGCCTACAAGGCCGACCAGATACTGGTCTCATGTGGCGGCAAACAGAGCTTTTTCAACCTCTGCCAGGCGTTGCTCGACGCCGGTGACGAAGTCATCATCCCGGCGCCCTACTGGGTATCGTACCCGGATATCGTGATTCTCGCCGAGGGAACGCCCGTCATCGTCGCGACCGGCATCGACAGCGCGTTCAAGATCACCCCTGAAATGCTGGAAACGGCGATTACCGACCGTACCCGCATGCTGGTATTGAACAGCCCGTCCAACCCGACCGGCGTGGGTTACTCGTTGCAGGAGCTGACCGCGCTCGGGGAGGTCCTGCTGCGCCATCCCGAGATACTGGTTATGACCGACGACATGTACGAGCATATCGTCTGGGGCGATTACGAATTCTGCAATATTTTGAACGCCTGCCCCGCACTGTACGACCGCACCATGGTCTTCAACGGCGTTTCCAAGGCCTACGCGATGACCGGATGGCGCATCGGCTACGCCGCGGGCGACGCGGACATCATCAAGGCGATGAAAAAGATCCAGTCGCAAAGCACCTCGAACCCGGCCTCGGTTTCGCAGGCGGCGTCGGTTGCGGCCCTGAACGGCGATCACGCACCGGTACGCGCGATGGTCACCGAGTTCAAGAGGCGCCACGATTTCCTGGTGGCAGCGCTGAATTCGATCCGGCATATCCAGTGCATCGAATCGGACGGTACCTTTTACAGCTTTCCCAATATCCAGGGCTTCATCGATTCGCGCGACGATCTGAAAAACGATGTCGATGTGGCGAACCTGTTGCTCGAGAAAGTCGGCGTGGCGCTGGTGCCGGGATCGGCCTTCGGCGCCGAAGGATACATGCGCATCTCCTTTGCGACCGGCATGGATAACCTCGAAAAAGCGGTGGACCGAATTCGCCAGGTATTCGAGGCCTAGCAACCCGCCCGTTGATCTCCGGAGCTTGACAAATCAGGTTGCCGTATTATTTTTATTGATTTAGTATACTCGTCCTCTATTCCCCGGTAGCTCAGTTGGTAGAGCAATTGACTGTTAATCAATGGGTCCCTGGTTCGAGCCCGGGCCGGGGAGCCAAACTCCGAAAAGCCGGCTGATCATGATCAACCGGCTTTTTCTGTAATGTGTTCGGTCAGGATTCGACCCGTTTTACCTCTTCAAACAACCTTGCCCGCTGTATCAGCGAGTTCATCGGCTTCACAGACCAGCAGGGACTGCAGGGTAAAGACCTTGCGCCCCGCTTGGATCCGGTGGTCCCTAAAACCCGACAAAATTTTCGTCTCGATTATTATTGCGGCTGGTTTTCGGTATGAATCGCCTGCAACGGGTAGGCTTGCTGAAGTTCCAGATGTTTTACAAACGCTAGCACCGCGCGATCCGCGGCAATCGGAGTCTTCAGGTCAAACCTGATGGTGCTGAAGATGCGCGTATCGCCGATGGCAAAATACTTGCCGCCCAGTTTGGTCAGCGCCAGAACGAATCGATTAAAAATCCAGCCCAGCGGGCCGCGCCGCTTTTTGGTGAACACGATAGTGTGTCCCTCGGTTTTGCCCTCGGGCGTCAACCGCAATGCGAACATCAGGTGCAGGTGCAGAAAATCCGGTCCAAAGGTCACAGTGCCGACGCTGCCGTACCAGTAACTCAGGTTGTAGGTCAGCCTGTCCTGGTAAAAGCGGCTCAACAGCCGCCCGATCAAGCGCTGCCGCGGCATTTGGCCGGTATTGTGAAAACCGATATTGTTTACCGCGCAGATCCGCGGTTGCATCGACAGAATCGAGCCGGGCAACGAGTGCACCGTATGAAAATGCTGTTCATCGATGGCATTGATCATGACCACATTGGGGTGGCAGCCCTTGATGAAACGGTTGCCAAGCGAAAATTCGTATTCGCCGCCGGCAAGCTCCGGAACCTCGGGTACGGCTACGCCAGGTTCGCCGTCGCCGAGCCACAGCCAGATCAGCCCGTGGCATTGCGCCACCTGCCATGACCTGGTGCAAACCCGAGTCTGCAGCCTTTCGTCCAGGCAGGGGATATCAGTGCAATGACCGCTGGCATCAAAACGCCAGTTGTGAAAAAAGCAGCGCAATTGGTCACCCTCGACATTGCCTTCCGCCAGATGTGCACCCATGTGTGGGCAATAGGCATCGAGCGCGGCGAGCCTGCCACTGCGCCCACGAAATACCGCGAGTTCTAAACCCAGGATGTTGACCGGCCTGACCTGCCCCGGTTTCACTTGGCGCGCTGGCAGCAACCAGTACCAACCCTCGGCAATATTGTCCCGGCGGTTGAAAATACGGTAACGCGCAGCGCTCATGCGCGCATCCCCGCGAGAAACCATTCGCGTGCGAAACGCTTGAGATTACCGGTTTCCAGTTCGCAAAGGCATAACAGTTCGTCACCCCTGGCATAGCCAGGATTCCTCGCCAGAAAATACCGAATATCCGGGCGCCAACTATCCTTTTGCGGAATCGGTGCCAGCTCTTCGTTCAAATAACTGCGCGGCTCAGGCAGCCGCACCAGGCCCGTATCAGGATCATAGTTATCACCAAATCGTTGCCGCGCCAGATAGTCCATGATGCGTTGTTGCTCCGCCGGCGTATCGACATCATACCGCGGATAATAATTTTTGCTGAATAGCGACAGGTAACGGTAGGTGCGGTGGCCTTTAACGATCAGCAACCAGTACAGCGGTGTTTGCGGGCTATGTTGTTTGATACGCCCGGCCAGTTGCAACCATGCCATGGCAAACTCGTTCTTACCCCAGTAGGCCTTGTCGATGATCGTATCGCCCGAATAAAGCACCTTGATTTCTGAATTTTCAAAGCGATCGTCGAAAACCGCAAGCGTGGAAAAACCGCCGACGCTACCCGCGCTGTCGGTTAATAAAACGACATAGTCCTTGCTTTCCAGGTCTCGGTTGAATACCGAAATTTCGGCGCCGTCGTAATAGCTCTGGTACAAGCCGAACATGCTGGCCCTGTCCGCGGCAACCAGATCGGCGACATTGACCACCGCGGCATCAAGCCGGTTCATATTCACGTCCCTCGAAATAACGCACTGCCAGCATGCGGCTGGGCACGGCAATAATCAGACCCGCCAGAATGTCGAGCACCACGTGCTGCTTGGTGGCAAGCGCGGCCAGTATGATGACCCCGGCCCACAGCGGCGCTATCAGCCGCCAACGGCCAGCGCGCCGATAGAGCGGGAAAACGGCAAGCGCGGCCAACGCCGCATGCAGCGACGGGAAGCAGTTGCCCGACACATCCGCGAGGTATAATCCCTGCCACAGCACGGCGGTTAGACCATCACTTCGTATCGGCGGGCGCTCGAGTATGGTTGGAAAGCCGACGAAGATTAGCGCGGCAATAAAACTCGCCAGCAGCATACTGTACAACGCGCTGCTGCGGCTGATACTGTCGGGCGCAAACCAGATGGCACAGAACAGCAGGCCAAACTGCGACAGATACACCCAGATAGCCAGCGGCATATGGGGAATCAGCTCGTCGAGTGCGAGCATTGGCACCGGCGTAGGCGACCGCAGGGCCAGCTGCGGTGCGCCGAGATATAACAAACAGAACAGTAAATAAGCAAGCCCGATCATGACCGCCTTGTTGCGCTCGGTAATCACCGGTAACTTAATGCTGGGCTGCGGCACTGTGCCTCCGCGCCCGACCCAACTCGCGCTGGTAACCCCGGCCAAGCACTAGTATGAACATCCGGTGCAGACTCAGCAACGCACGCCACGAGAACAGCGCATCGCGCTGGTCTACCGGGCTGGGCTCGAACAGCCGGTGACCTAGCAGCCCGACCGCCTGGGAAAGCGGCCAAAACGCTAGCAGCCAGGGGTTGCCATAAACCAGTGCCAGCGCGGGTACCGCGTACATCAGCACAAAGCCGAAACAGTGGCAGTAGACGTTCATTGGATGTTGATGTTTTAACAGAAAAACATCCCAGTAGCGGCTTTCCGCCGGTAACGCGACATCATCGCTAATGCGGTTGCGAAATCGACGCAAGGCTTCGCGCTGCGAGCGCGCTGGATTCAGCTGCCGTAGCAGGCTGCCGAGCGACTCGCGGCCGAGCGCGGCCAGCGGCTCGCCCTGCCGGACCACTTGCACACCATTGATCAACACGAAAGCGACTGCCGGGTCGGTGTCACGCTTGACCATGCGTACCGCACCGCCGAGTACCGGATCGGAAAACGGCTCGGCCTCAGGTATAGGCAGGCGCAGTTTTTGCGGATCGAGAATCGTGATATCGGCTTTCGCACCCGCAACCAGCCGCCCGACATCCAGGTTGAACCACGCGGCCGCCTCGCCGCTTACGCGGGCAACCGCGCGTTCGGCGGACATGAAACCGACACTTACCGCCTGTCGAATCACCGACAGGCCATTGTCAAAAAATGCGAGATTACGCGAATGCGCACCCGCGTCGCTGAACCCGGGCAGGATATGCGGATGTTTAATGAGCTTATGACGCACCTCATCGCGTATATTGGCGCTGGTGCCAACCCAGCGGAGATCGGTATCGTATTGTTCCAGCAAGCTCATGAAATATTCCAATGCATCCTCCTCGGCGACTTCGGCCGCCTGGCCGATGGTTTTGCCAACCAGCGCAGTATCGGGCGCCGCCACGATCTGCATGCGGTACAGATCGCGATGAAAAGTACGACGCCATCCCGAGGACCAGGACTGTCTGAATTCCTGGCGGAATTCTACGTCGCGCCAAAGCGCCTGGCGCTGTTCACGTGTTTTGCTGTTATTGAGTTTTATGCCGGCGGAAAATTCTTCGAACAGCGGCGTGATGTGGCCGTCAGCATAAATCGTGAAGGGTTCGGCCAGGGTCTGAAACCTGATATTGCAGCCGAGCAGCTTGTTGCAGACAAACAGTAGTAATGGAAATACACGCCACAGTAGTGGCGCACCATCCATGTCTAGCGCGGCAAGAATCGTGTTTCTGAGCGGCGCGCGCCAGATACCCGGGCTGAGACGCAGTATATTTAAAAACGACGCAAAGTTTTCGGGATTGGGCGTGACCTGGAATACGGCATCGCGACTACGACATACGTCGGCCAGCATTGCATACTCTTCAAAAGCGGCATGATGCGAGGGTAGCGCCGTGCCCGCGAACTTGCCGCTAACCTTGTGCCAGTGAACCATATCCACCGAAATGCCGATGCAGCCAGCATCCAGCGCATCCTCCGCGAGTTCGCGCATGAGCTTTATCTCCTGCGCGCTTGCGTGTTCGCTGAGACTACGCTCGAGCCCCATCACCTTCACCCTGAGCGCACTGTGGCCGAGCATCGATGCGATATTCGGGCCTAGGGTCAATTGCCCCAGATGTTCGAAATAGGCCTGCGGGGAAGAGCGGCTACTGGCTTTTGTCAACCAGCTGCCGATAATTTCCGGGGCCAGGGTTTCGACGCGGGAAAATATTACTGCCAGGTCTTCAGGCTCGCCGTAAATTACGGACAGGCTGCAGCCTCCCATGACGACGCTGGTGCTGCCGTGGCGCACCGATTCGGATAGCCCGGGATTAAGCTCGACCTCAAGATCGTAATGGGTATGGATATCCACCAGGCCCGGGCAAACCCACAGCCCCGAAGCATCGAGAACTTCATCTGCCTTGTCCTCGAGCCCGGGCTCGATGGCCTCGATACGCCCCTGCCTGATACCGATATCGGCCATGCGGCTGGCGCCACGGCCGTCGAACACGCGCCCGTATTTTATAATCAGATCATAAACCATGCTTACCGCAAGTTAGCCGGCAGCCTTTTTACCCCGGAAAACACCCATCAGGATCAGGCCAAGCACCAGACCCGCCAGAGCCGCGGCAATCACATACTGAGTCATTTTCTGTTTCGCCACGTCCAGCAACGGATTGTCGAGTAAATTTGCGGAAAAATGTATGCTCGCCAGCTTCCAGTCTTCGCCCTCCCTGATGGTCACAGCCGACCAGCGCGTTTGCATGGAAATGACATCGCCATCGGTAAAATGATAGGTCTCCGTGGAGGTACCTTCGACCAGGCCGACATTTTCTGCGAGGAATTCGGTTTTTCTATCGGCGATCGGGTCGACCTCGATACGCTCGAGCAGCGCCTCTTCACCTTCAAACAGTGCCTTCCAGTAGCTGCTGAACGCCTCCAGTGAATCGAACTTCTGGCCGTCCACGGTGGTGATGGTGAATCTTTGCGTCGACAGTATCGGTTTTAACAATTCGAGATTTTTGGTATTCAATGCTTCGCTGGAGATTTTCATGATCTCGCGTAATGCCGCGTGATCCGCTTCACGCTCGTCGGCAATCGATGTATTGATCGGCGACAAGGCCATCAATAGAATCGAAAAAATTAAATGTAAACGTTGCATAACGACCTCTCTAAATTTTATTTATCTCGGTGTCGACAAGCTCGATAGCTTTGCCTAACTTTGGTAGCTTACTGAATCGGCTCGACTTATCGAGTATATTGTGCAGTATGATGGTATGGGCATTGCTACCGCTAGTCACTTTTTTTTTACTCCTGTGGTTGCAAAACCGACAGCCGGCGGGAATTGCCGCCGGAGTCTATAGCCTCGGTGACTGGGTAATGAACCTGAGCGGGTTTTTCATGCAGGGCATCGTCATACCGCTCGCCGGTTACTGCCTGGCCAGCGTCGTGTTTCCTCAGATTTTACCCGACTATGCGGGCACACTGGCGATTGGTGCAGGCGGGGCGCTGCTGCTAAACCTGCTTGGTGTCGACCTGCTCTACTACCTGCAACACCGCGCCTTTCACCAGCTGCCGTGGTTGTGGAAACTGCATGCGCCACACCATTACTCGCCGACCCTGAATATCTGGGCGACCGCGCGCAATGCACTGCTGACCCACTTCCTGTTCGTTTACCTGTTGATCAACCCGGTACTCGGCTACCTGTGCGACGTACCCGAGGCGTTTTTCGCCGGCGCGATGCTCACTGCTGCGCTCGATTTGTTGCGCCACTCCAGCATGCGCGCTGAGTGGTCATTGCTGCAGGGCATCCTGGTGCTTCCGCGGGATCATCATCGCCACCACGATGGCAACAAGCAGTTTGCGAATTTCGGCGCCAATTTTATTATCTGGGACAGGATGTTTAACACCGCGGATCTGCACGCGGATTATCCAGAATCCTATGTCGTCGCGGGCGCCCCGGACATCAGAACACAGCTACTGTGTCCATGGAGGGGCTGAGTATGCACCCGCATCTTGCTCAGACCCAAAAAAAATCGCTGCTCGACGATCAGCCGACTCTGAAAAAACTGCAGTTCAACAAGAAGCGCAACGAGGAACAGGATCATACTGGCCTCATCGATGACGCAGCCAGCCGATTTTGTTATCAGGACTGCAAAGACGAATACTGGAACCCCGAAGAATTTTCCTTGTTGTACGGCACTCCGCTGTGGCAGCAAGCCTCGCCGGCCCAACGTCTGATATTGAATCAGCTTTACTGGGTGGCTTATTTTTCGCAGGTGGTGTCGGCCGAAATCGCCACCATTTATCTCAACCAGGTCGCGGCCGCGGGCCTTTACACGCATGAAGACTTCCGTCTGGTCTGCGACACGCTCGACCTGGAATCGCGCCAGGAGCGCGCGCATATCGACGCCTTCAAGACGATAAGCGAAGATGTCGAATGGCAGCTGTTCGGCGAAAGACTGTTCACCTATCCCATGCGCAGCCTGTACGAACAGACGATGGTGTTTGCCGATACTGGCCCGGCGCGGGATTTCTGGCGTAAACTGCAGATCAGGTTTTTCAGCCTGCTGTCATCGAGCAATGCCTTCCTGGCAAGTCAATACCTGCTGGTACGCGGCTTGCGCACCTTGAACGGCAAGCTGATACAGCATCGGCTGTCGCGCCATTACAGCGAACATCCACAGCAAGAATCTGCCCCGATCCCTTCGGCAATCAGTTATTACCATTTCATGGACGAAAGTTATCATTTCAATACCTCGAAAATAATCGGGCATGACATTCCTCGCAGCCTGGAGGTGCCGACCCGGTTCGAAACCTGGATGATCAACCGCGGGGTGCGCGGCTGCCAACAGGACCACTTCCATTTTTCCGCCACGCTGAAAGGGATTTTCTGGTATGAACCGGCACTTTTCCCGACACTGTATAAATTGTTCCGCTCGCCGCAGTTTGGGATGGAGGAGCGCGAGGCCAGGCAGATGCTGCAGCGATGTTTCGCCGAGGAAAACGACGCTATTCACCGGGCCTACGAGCTGCACCAAATCGCCAGCAGGTCTTACCAGGCTTACGTCGAATCGATTGATTACCTGTCCGCCGACAACCGCGAAATGAAACTCATGTCCGGCAATTCGATTCTCGCCTATCTCAAACGAAATATCTCGGCCCTGCGCCGGCTTTGAGCCGCGACCATGAAACAGCACACGATTAAGTTTCCGCACACCGACCATGCGCCGGCGATACTGCCGGAGGGCGCCAACCTGGCGGAGAATCTCAGCATTGTGAATTCGCCTATGCTATTTGGCTGCCGCAGCGGGATATGCGGCACTTGCCTTGTGCACATCGAGCTGGGTTACGAGCGGCTGATTCCACCCAGCGATAATGAACGTGAAGCGCTGGAGATTTATGCTCCGGACAATCCCAGGGCCCGCCTCGCCTGCCAGATATCGCTGGTTGCCGATATCTCGTTGATAAAAATCGAGAGCGTCTGAATGTCGGGCTCACTACTTCCGGGTTACTGGTACGTGGTTGCGGAATCACGCGAGTTAACCTGCGACAGCCTGCTGTCGCGCCAGGTGCTCGATGTCTGGATTGCCTGTTACCGTGATGCACAGGGCAATGCGGTGATCGCCGAAGATCGCTGCCTGCATCGCTGCGCGCGCCTGTCAAACGGCAAGGTTCGCGATGGCGAATTAACCTGCGGTTACCATGGCTGGGTTTACGGTGAGGCCGGCAAGGTCATTGCGATACCCGGCGAAGGCGGTGCGGCCGCGGCCACCAAACGCAACTTGCAGGCCAAGGCCTTTAGCACGCGCGAGCAGGATGGCTATGTATACGTATGCCTGCAACCGGGCGCGCAAACGCCCGCGACCGCGTTTGTGCTGCCACGCCCCGAGGCTTCGGGCTGGCGGCACCTGAGACTACAAAACCGGTTTCGCAATTCGATGGTGAATTGCGTGGAAAACTATATAGACGTGCCGCATACCGCATATGTGCACCATGGTGTCTTCCGCAAACCCAGGCAACAACAAATCCAGGTGTCGGTGTCACGCAGCAAGGGCCATGTGCGCGTGCAATACCTCGGCGAGACGATGAATCTCGGCAGCTTTGCCTGGTTTCTGAACCCCAAAGGCGGTGAAATCGAACACGAAGACAATTTCTACGCGCCTAATGTAACCAGTGTTCACTACCGCTTGCCGCGCGGCTACAGTTACATCATTACCTCCCAGTCGGTGCCGGTAAGCGACATGGAAACGCTGGTATACACCGATATCAGTTATTACTTTGGGCGCTGGACGGCGCTGGCCGGGTGGATAACGCGTCGCCAGGCGCAAACGGTGATAAACCAGGATATCGACATTTTGAACCAGCAGGCCGAAGTCATCGAAAAATACGGTGAAAATTTCTTCACTACAGCGCCAGACATCATCCACAGCCTGACGAGTGAAATCATCACGGCGCTGCAGCAGGGGACAACACCGGCGGAACTGCCCGACCAGAAAAAAGAGGTTCGATTCTGGGTATGACATTAACGGGGCGAATCGCGAGCCTGTTCCCGCTGCTGCATGTTTTGCTGCTGCTCGGCGGACTTGCCGGACTAATTGTTTATCCCGGCCTGAGCGCGTTGCTGGGATTGCTGTTTATTGCCTACCTGCTGCCGCCGCTGCTGTTCCGTCTATATTCGTCTAAGTATCCCGCCAGACCCGGCAAGTGGATTTTGAATCGCCGGGTCAGGTGTGACTGGTGGATCGCGCACCAGCTACAGCTTGGTTACGCCGTGTTGCCGCTGCTGGAGTCGCTGCTGCGGCTGGTGCCGGGGGCCTATAGCGCGTGGCTGCGGCTCTGGGGCAGCCGTGTCGGCAGGAATATTTACTGGACTCCGCGGGTCGAAATCATCGACCGCCACATGCTGATACTGGGCGACAACATTGTGTTCGGGCACCGAGTGGTGTGCTGTTCCCACATCATCAACCGCAAAAAGAACGGCGACTTAGTATTGATCCAGCAAGCAATTGAAATTGGCAACGACAGTCTGATCGGAGCGGGTGCGCATATCGGCCCGGGCGTCCAGATCCCTGAAAAAACCAAGGTGCCGCATCATGCCGAGTATTATTTCAGCAAGTCTGCGTAGACCCTTTGTCGCCGCGGCCACATTTGCGTTACGCCTGCTGTCGCGGAGGGCGAATGCAGGCTTCCATGTAAGCCTGGCGCAGCCCGAACTGGCCCAGGACAGGCTCCTGGCCAGGCTGTTAAAAAAACTGGCGCGCACTGAATATGGAAAACACTGCGGTCTCCGCGGTGACGAAGACTACCGCCAGTTTCGGACCCGGATTCCGATTCAAACCTATGACGAGCTGGAGCCGTGGTTGAGCCGGCAGCTGGCGAGCAAACAGGCAATAATCACGCCGGATCCGGTGGTTCATATCGAACCGACCTCGGGCAGCAGCGGCGCGCGCAAATCGATTCCCTACACCCGGACTATGTTGCGAGGATTTAGCAACATGTTTCGTATCTGGGTCCACGACCTGATCTGCCACGGCCCGGGCTTCAAAACCGGACGCATATTTATCAGCAGCTCCCCCATGGCTACAGACAAGGGATTCGACACCGACCTCGAATACCTGGATCAGCCACTACGCTTTTTGCTGGCCCCTTTCCTGCTGGTCCCCCCGCGCGGCAATAAGCAAGACTTTGTGCAGGATCTCGCTGTCAGCCTGTTGCATGCCAGGGACCTCGAAGTCATTTCAATATGGAGCCCGTCATACCTGCTGGTCGTGCTCGACCATATCCGTGACCAGCGAGTCGAACTAGCCGCGGCGCTCCCCGACCCGGCTAAAACCGCCCTGCTGGCCGTCCCCGTCAACTGGCAGGACCTGTGGCCAGACCTGAAACTTGTTTCCTGCTGGGATAACGCGCTGTCGTCGGGACTCGCCGCGCAGTTGCGCGAGCTGTTTCCGCGAGTACTGGTACAGGGTAAGGGGTTGCTTGCGACCGAAGCGCCGATCACGGTTCCGCTGCAGGGCGTGGCCGGATCCGTGCCGCTGCTCGACGATGTCTTCCTGGAATTCGAATCTGCGGATGGAGATATCAAACGCCTGCATGAACTCGACATCGGAGCAAGCTACCAGCTGATAATTTCCCAAGCCGCCGGGCTGATGCGTTACCGCCTCGGAGACCTGGTCGAGGTAGTCGGATGCTACCGCAGCACGCCGACGCTGATATTCATCGGCCGCGCCGGGCAGGTTTGCGATCTGGTGGGTGAAAAACTGAACGAAGTTTTTGTGCGTCAGTCACTCGAGGCGCTGATGCCAGAGGGGCGCTTCGTACTGGTGCCCGATGGCAGGGGATACGTCCTGCTGAGCGAAACCGTATCGCCCGCGCTTGCCTCGAGTGCTGAAGCAGCCTTATGCCGGGCGCATCACTACGCGCTCGCGCGACGCCAGGGTCAGCTCAGCCCATTACGGGTTCAGCAGTTGCCGAACCTTTTAGTCGAGCTACGCAAATTGCAACAAAAAAGCGAAATCAAGGCAGGCGACATCAAGGATACGGCATTGATTACCAATCGCCAGCAAGCCACGAAATTACTTGCGCGTTGCGCTGATAACCAGATAGTCGAGACTGTCCAGACCACCGTGTGAACTTGCCCAGATCTTGCGCAGTAGCGGGTGCACGCGCCGGCGAACCTCCTCGTCCAGCACGCGCCGCCGCGCGAATTTTTTAAACGGCGCAAATACATGCGCTGCGATCGACACGACATTTATGTCCTCGAACCCGGCTGTTTTCAATTTTGCCACGTAGGTTTCGCGGCCGTAGAGGTTACATTCTGGCGTCTGCCACAACGCGCGGCCTCTTTTCGCTATCCAGTTAGCGATCACACCGGACGGGGAGTAGCGGATTACGACATCGGCAAGAGTCAGCCTGCCCCTAGGTTCCAGCACCCTTGCCGCTTAGTTAAAAAAGATGTCGCGCGGTTCGA
>JAOTTY010000243.1 GCA_029864185.1 Gammaproteobacteria bacterium | reverse complement strand
CTGGGTAAATATGAAAATATAACTAGTATTTTAAGCGCCAGCCTGCGATATGCAAATAGGATATCCCCATGCAGCCAGAAAATTGCACGACCGGCCACGTGGTTTTCCGGCGTCGGCGATGAATAAACGGAGGCTTGTTCAGGAATTGTTTCAGGCATCGGATTATGGATGCCTGTGTCTGACAAGGCATTAATGCGGTTATCCGTAACGCCCTTCGATATAGTCTGCCGTTTCACGGTGCCTGGGTGTGACGAACATTTCGGCGGTATCGGTGTGCTCGATAACCTTGCCCATCAGCATGAAGATGCATTCCTCGCTGGCACGGCGCGCCTGCGCCATGTTATGGGTCACGATCAGAATCGAGTATTTTCCCCTCAAATCCCAGATCAGTTCCTCGACCGCGGCGGTACCCTTTGGATCGAGCGCGGAGCAGGGCTCGTCCATTAGCAGAACGCTGGGTTTGACCGGCAACAATCGGGCGATACATAGTTTCTGCTGTTCTTCGAGCGACAACTCCGTGGCCTTTCGTTTCAGGTGATTCTTGACCTTGTCCCAGAGCAGGACCTGGCGCAATGATTCCTCGACGATTTCATCCTCGTCGTCGCGCGTATATTTTTTATCCCGGTTATGCAGCTTGTGACCGAACAGGATATTCTCGCGGATCGATGTCGGCAGCGGATTGGGCCGCTGAAACACCATGCCAACCTGTTTGCGTACCTGCACCAGCTCGACTTCGGGGGCGTAGATATTGTTGCCGAACACGTCGATGGAGCCGGTGATGCGCACGTATCCAAGGCGCTCGTTGATCCGGTTCACGCTACGCAGAAAGGTGGACTTGCCGCAGCCCGACGGGCCGATCAGAGAGGTAACCCGGCCCTGCTTGATTTTCAGGTTGACATCGAAAAGCGCCTGAAAACTGCCATACCAGAGATTCAGTGCCGAGGTTTCGATCGCCGGTGTCATGTCTGCTTCGATTTCTGCCTGGGTTGAACGCATATCGATACCCGAATCCATCAGCCGAAGCGCCCTTCGATATAATCCGTGGTGCGCGTATCTTTCACCTGCCCGGTAAACAGGTTCTCGGTTTCGCCGATCTCGACGCATTCCCCGTCGAGGAAGAAGGCGGTGCGGTCGGCGAGGCGGCGGGCCTGCTGCACCAGGTTGGTCACCAGGATGATGCTCATCTCCGGTTTCAGCTCCTTGAGAACATCCTCGATGCGCATCGTGGTCACCGGGTCCACGGCGATAGAGAACTCGTCCAGCATCAGCAGCTCGGGTTCCTGCGACAGCGCCCTTGCAATCGTCAGGCGCTGCTGCTGGCCACCGGACAGCAGGCTGCCCAGCGAATCCAGCCGGTCCTTGACCTCGTCCCACAGCGCCGCGCGGGTCAGGCAGCGCTCGACGATGACGTCCAGCTCTGCCTTGTCGCGAATGCCTCGCAGGCGCGGCACGAAGGCGACGTTCTCGTAAACGGTCAACGGCAGCCCCACCGGCAGCGGGAAAACCACGCCGATGCGGTTGCGTAGCGCGTAGACGTTACGCACGTCGCGAATATTGGTACCTTCGAACAGGATTTCGCCGCCGACGCTCATTTCGCTGTTGAAATCATTCATTCGGTTCAGGGCTTTTAGGAAGGACGTTTTGCCGGCGTTGGCCGGGCCGATGATGCCGAATATTTCGTTTTCCCTGACATCAAGCGTGATTCCCGAAATCGCCGTGACCGAGCCGTAGCGAATCGCCAGATCGCGAACCTCGAGCTTGGCCGCGGCATCGTGGGGCTGTGAGATTGCCGTCATGTTCTGCGCCGCAGTTACCATTTCTTTTTCCCGCGCAGGTGCATGCGCAACGCGATCGAGGCGCTGTTCATCAGCAACACCATCGATATCAGCACCAGCGCGACGCCGTACGGCAAGGCATCGGGAACGTCGGGTACCTGGGTCGAAACCACGAACAGGTGCAGCGACAACGCCATGGTTTGATCGAAGACGCTCTCGGGTAATACCGGGATGAAGAACGCGGCCCCGGTAAACATGATCGGCGCGGTTTCGCCGGTGGTGCGCGAAACCTCGAGGATCACGCCGGTCAGGATGCCGCTGACCGAGTTGGGCAGCACCACGCGGCGGATGGTTTGCCAGCGCGTGGCGCCCATGTTCCAGCAGGCCTCGCGGAAGGCGTGCGGAACCGCCTGCAGCGATTCACGCGTTGCGACGATGACCACCGGCAGGGTCATCACCGCGAGCGTCATGCTGGCGGCGAGGATACTGGTGCCGAAACCGAAAAAGATCACGAAGGCGCCGACGCCGAACAGGGCGTGCACGATGGAGGGCACACCCGCGAGGTTGATAATTGCGAGATTTATGGCGCGGGTGAACCAGTTGTCAGCTGCGTATTCGCTGAGGTATACGGCCGCGGCGACGCCGACCGGGACCGAAATGATCAGCGCCACGCCGACCAGCCAGACGGTACCCAGCAGGGCCGGAAAGATACCGCCAGCCGTCATCCCGTCGGTCGGGTTGGTGAACAGAAAGTCGAACGAAATCATGCTGCCGCCCTTGACTACCAGGGTGCTCAGAATGATTAACACCGGCAATATCAACAGGCCGGCCATAAACATGAAGAGGATGCGAAACAGGGTTTCGGTGCGTTTCGCCCTGGCGTTCAGGTCTGTTTCCAGAAACTGATTGTCGATAGTACCTGTGTTTGCCATGATTTGTTAACTCTTGCGTATTCCGCGAACGATCAGGTCGGCCGTCAGGTTGATGATAAAGGTAATCGTAAAAAGGAAAATGCCAATCGTGAACAGTGCCTGGTAGTGGGGCGATCCTACCGCCGTTTCGCCGAGTTCCGCGGCGATGGTCGCGGTCAGCGCCCGTACCGAATCGAACACGCTGCTCGGCATGTTGATCGCGTGCCCGGTCGCCATCAGCACCGCCATGGTTTCGCCGAAACCCCTGCCGACGCCGAGCAGTACGCCGCCCAGCAGGCCATTCTTGGCCGCCGGCAACACGGTCTTGTAGATGACTTGCCAGCGGGTTCCACCCAGCGCCTCGGCCGCTTCGCGGTAGCGATCCGGCACCGCCTTGAGGGCATCTTCGCTGATCGATGTCATGATCGGAGCCGCCATCAATCCGAGGATGATGCCGGCATTCAGGATATTCAGCCCGACCGGAACGTCGAACAGGTCGATAATCAACGGATTCATGATGGATAAGCCAATGAACCCCCAGACTACCGACGGAATGGCGGCCAGCAGTTCGATCAGCACTTTCAGGAACTCGCGCGTCTTGCCGGTAGCGAATTCGGAAATATAGATTGCGCTGCCCAGCGAAAACGGGATCGCCACCAGCATCGCCAGCCCGGTGACGCTGGCGGTGCCGGCGATCAACGCCAGGATGCCGTAAGTGGGCTCGTCGTCATCGGTAGGCTCCCACCACTGCGATAGAAAAAACTCGCTGAAACTGAAGTCTTCGAGCAGGAAACCAAAACCTTCGACGGTAACGAAAACAAAGATGCCGACGATCAGCACAATCGCGGATATGCCGCTTAGGAAAACCAGGTACTGGACGATTTTATCGATGTACCAGTCGGCGTTACGCTGATTGATATCCGGCAGGTTGCCAACCGGTCGTCCGGGCGCCTGATCCATTTCACATGTCCTCGTCGCCGCGCAGCAGAGTCAGCAATTCGCGGATATGCAGCGCGAGCGTCTTGTGCAGGCTCTCCCAGGCTTCGCTGTTCTGATCTTGCGGAACCCTGACGTCTTTCCAGTTCAATGCCGAGGTGCGAAACGGAATCTTGACCACGGTCTTGAGTACTTTCTTATGCAGCCCGACGATGACATGGTATTGGGCCAGGGCCTCGCGGCTCCTGTCTAGTTTTTGAGGTTTCATGCCGGACAGGTCAAAGCCCCGTTCCTGCATGAAGGCGACCATGCCATTATTCAGGCTGTCTGCCGGATGAACGCCGGCGCTGGAATATTCGCCGGCGTCAGGATAAATGTTGCGTGCAATCAGTTCCGCCATCGGGCCGAGGCAACTGTTGTCTTCGTCGAGAAACAGGATCCGGTAGACTTTGGGCTGCTTTGCCTGGCCCGTCTCGACAAAAATAGCCTCCTCCGCGAGGTTCTTGGCCTGGTCGGCAACCCGCTTGAGCTGGCTGAATATGATCAGGTAAATCATGGTATTGCGGTTACAGCCCCCGGTTTCGGCGCTGTCCAGCAGCCCGGCATATATCCCGTCCATCTCGTTTTCGACCTTTTTCGCCATTGTGATGGCATCGCGGGCGCGCCCGGCATTGGAGGAGTTGAAGGCGCTGATGGATTCGCTCAGAACGGCGATCGACTCATCGCTGATGCTTTTCAACTCTGCCGACATGTAACCATCCGGGACGTCGCCGAGCTGCACCGCTTCGCGCGCGATGGTCACCGCATAGTCGCCGATGCGCTCGAGAATGATGTTGGCCCGAATTACCGATGAAATGAGCCTTAAATGCCCCGCGCTCGGCAGGTGCACGGCAATGAATGCATGACAAAGCCGGTCGATCTTGCGCATCAACCGGTTGATCGGAAGATCGGAAAGGATCGTGGTAAAGGCAAGCTTTTCGTCTGCCGTGTGCAGGGCGTGAAACGCGTTATGCAGCTCCTGTTCGACACTGCTGCCCATGGCCGCGATCTGGTCACGGATTTCGTTTAGATCGTGTTCGAGTCGTTCTTCGAGATGAGACATTTTATTCTACCGGCAGCTGTTGAATCGGAGAGAGGTTCCCTGTCGCTGCGACCGCTCTCCCGATGTTTACGATCCTTAAGGGCAATTGACGTTGCGTACTGGCGCATAACCTTTATTTTTGAGGATGCACTGGCCCGCATCCGACAGGATCCAGTCCATGTAATCCTTGACCGCTCCCTCGGGCTTGCCGTTGGTGTACATGAATAACGGGCGTGCGATCGGATAACTGCGGTCGCTGGCGGTCGCGACGGTTGGGATGACGCAGGTGGCGCCTTCCTGTTTTGCGATACAGGCCAGTTTCAGGTGATCGGTCGCATAGGCTAATCCGCTGTAGCCGATGGCGCAGGGTGTCTTTTCGACGAGGTCGACCACGTCCTTGGAACCATGCATGTCCAGCGTGCCCTGGCGAAAACTGCCCTTCGAAATCACCCCGGCCTCGGCGGCACCCTTCAATACCGAACTCTTGAAATAGGCGTAGGTGCCGGAATTGTTCTGGCGGCTGACGACGACGATCTTATCGCTGTCGCAACCCGGCACGCTGATCCCCAGATCAGACCATTTGGTGGCAGCGCCGCCGCGTCCGAAAATTTTTCCGAGCTGGTTAAAGCTGAAGGTATTGGCCGGGTTGTTCTTGTGAATGAAAACTGCCAGCGCATCAAAACCCACCACGTGCTCGACCGGATCCCGACCGGATTCCCTGGCTTTCTGCATTTCTTTTTTCTTCATCTGGCGGCTCGAGTTGGCGATATCGACCGTGCCATTGATCATGGCGGCAATGCCGGTTCCTGAGCCACCGCCCGAAACGGCAACCGTAACAGCGGGATTGACGGACGGATAGGCCTCGGCCCAGGCCTGGGCCACGTTGACCAGCGTATCCGAACCCTTGTTCTGGATCAGCGTATTGGCCATAAGATCCTGGCTAGCGATAGCGATCGTCGACGCCACGGCTATCATGGCAATTCGGGTAACTTTCATGTCCTCTATCCTCATCTGGTTTGATGGTGCATTGATTTTTATTATTGTTTAGGCCCAAAACAGCTGTATTACTGAAATAATCTTAATTTGGCTGACTCGATTATAATTGAGCCAGGTCAGGATATTAGACGAATATGTCATTTCTGTTACAACTCCCGCGAAATCCGAAAAATCTGCCGCATACTCCTGGCGAAATCTGACGGCCCCGTCAGTAGTCGAGCAGTTTGAAAACCCTGGCGGTCTTGCGCTGATCGTGGCTGCAGCGGTAGCTCGGGAAAGTCACGCTAAAGCGACTGCCCCTGGCGGGCCTGCTTTCGATGTTAACGCTTGCGCCGTGCTTGGTGGCCGCATGCTGAACGATGGCGAGACCCAGGCCCGAGCCGGTGGTCTCGGCCCGGCTCCTGGCTCCCCGGTAGTAGCGCCTGGTGAGCTTTGAAATGTCTTCTGCCGCTATACCCGGACCTTCGTCGGCGACGCTGAACACGTACTCGCCACGCTCGTTCTCCACCCAGCTGACATGAATTGGGGTGTCGGGGGTAGCATACTTGAGCGCGTTCTCGATCAAATTGATGCAGATACCCTCGATCTCGACATTGACCCCGAGCAAGTACAGGTTTTTCGGATAATCGAGCCGGACTCGGCTCCGGTCTGGATACTTTTCCAGCGCCGCCATAAC
>JAOTTY010000027.1 GCA_029864185.1 Gammaproteobacteria bacterium | reverse complement strand
CAGGATAAAAGAGGTCTGCTGGATGCCGGCCTGGAATTGCTGCATCGCTCCGTTTGCCCTGAGTTCCTGCTCGAAACCGAGCGGCGAGTATCCCAGCGAACGCAACTGGGCCTCGTAAATACCGCTATCGAACCGACCGTCGCGCTGAAAAACATCCATGTCGCGGATTATTCGATTCAACTCGGCATCGCCGATTCGGTAGCGCTGGTCGTTGATGTACTGGCGCAGCGCGGTTTCCTCGATTAATTGCCCCAGCACCTGCTCCCGCAACATCGTCTCGCTGCCAAAGGATTCGGGGATAGCGCCGCCGAATAATTGCGACAGCCTTTGCCGATAATTGGCGTAAGCCCGATCGAGGTCGACCGATGTTATCTCCTGCCCGTTGACCGTAGCCGCGGGCTGGGCTTCCCCTCCGCCGAAATAGGAATTAATACCCCACAGCGCAAACGGAATACTGATTAGAAAGATAATGCCGTAGGCAATCCATCCGGTTACTTTTTCTCGAATCGCTTGCAGCATTTATCTTCGGTCAAAATCAGTAGAAGCCGTCTTGTGAAAGCGCTCGAAACGAGCGCTTTCAATGATGGCGGAGTGGACGGGACTCGAACCCGCGACCCCCGGCGTGACAGGCCGGTATTCTAACCAACTGAACTACCACTCCCGTTTAGTGGTGGGTGCTGACGGGATCGAACCGCCGACCCTCGCCTTGTAAGGGCGATGCTCTCCCAGCTGAGCTAAGCACCCGGTGTAGCCAAAAAAGGGGCGCTAGTTTACTGCGTCTTTAAGGGCTTTGCCAGCCTTAAATGCCGGTACTTTCGAAGCCCTGATCTGAATGGTTTCTCCGGTGCGGGGGTTGCGTCCTGCGCGTGCTTCACGCTGGCGCACGAGGAAGGTGCCAAAACCAACTACGGTTACCTGGTCACCTGATTTTAGAGCCTGGGTTACTGCCGCAATTACGCCGTCTACGGCGCGCGAGGCGTCGGCTTTACTCAAATCTGCGGCGCCTGCAACAGCATCAATCAATTCGGATTTATTCATTAGATTCTTCCATTTTGGTTAAGTTGATATATTTATAGCCCGAAGGGCGGACAGGCAACGCAAGTCTAGCTTATGCTTGTTATCGTTGCTATCGGGCGGGTTTTTGTAACCCGCTTCATCCCCCGTCCAGAGCGTCGAATTAAACCAACAGCAGCCCTGAGGGTCAACCTAAAATGGCCAAAAACTATAAATAAGTCGAATTATTTACAGTATCGGCTAGTGTGCCCTGACCCCAGAGGTCTTTTTGTCTTTAGCCTTTGGCTTCGCCGCCTCGGCTGCGGGTTCGGTTCCCTTGGGTACAGGGGTCGGTTGATGCGCCAGCGCAACTTCCAGAACCTGGTCGATCCAGCGCACCGGAATTATGTCGAGCTTGTTCTTGATGTTATCCGGGATCTCCGCCAGATCTTTTTCGTTTTCCTCGGGAATCAAAACCGTGGTTATTCCGCCGCGATGCGCAGCAAGCAATTTTTCCTTCAGTCCGCCGATAGGCAGAACCTCGCCGCGCAGGGTAATCTCGCCGGTCATAGCCACGGCAGCCCTGACCGGAATTCCGGTTAGCGCTGAAACGAGCGCGGTACACATACCGACGCCGGCACTGGGGCCGTCTTTCGGTGTGGCACCCTCCGGGACGTGGATATGGATATCCTTGTTCTCGTTGAATTCCGGGTTGACACCGAGGATTTCGGCCCGGCTACGCACGACCGTCATCGCCGCCTGGATCGACTCTTTCATGACGTCGCCCAGTTGACCGGTCTGCACAAACTTGCCCTTGCCGTCGACGACGGCAGATTCGATGGTGAGCAACTCTCCACCGACCTCGGTCCAGGCCAACCCGGTGACCTGGCCAACCTGGTCTTTCGCATCGGCAGATCCGAAACGGAAGCGTTTGACGCCGAGATATTTCTCGATGTTTTGGGCAGTTATCGTCATCTTTTTGGTGGCGGGTTTGAGCAGCATCGCCTTGACCGCTTTCCGGCAAATCTTTGATATTTCACGCTCGAGGTTGCGCACACCCGCTTCCCGTGTGTAACGCTGGATAATCTCGCGCACCGCGCTCTGTTTGAATACGACCTCGTCGTCCTTCAAGCCGTTTTCCTTTATCTGCTTTGGAATCAGGTACTTGATGGCAATGTTCAATTTCTCGTCCTCGGTATACCCGGGGATGCGTATGACCTCCATTCGATCGAGCAAGGGCCCGGGAATGTTCATACTGTTCGAAGTCGCCACGAACATCGTGTCCGATAGATCGAATTCGACCTCGAGGTAATGGTCGGCAAAGGTATTATTTTGCTCGGGATCGAGAACTTCCAGCAGGGCCGATGCCGGATCACCGCGAAAATCCATCGCCATCTTGTCGATCTCGTCGAGCAGAAACAGCGGATTTCTGACTTTGACGCGGGCAAGATTCTGGATAATTTTGCCCGGCATGGAACCAATATAGGTGCGTCGATGGCCGCGAATCTCCGACTCGTCGCGCACTCCACCGAGTGACATGCGTGAAAATTTGCGATTCGTCGCCCGCGCAATCGAACGCCCTATGGAAGTCTTACCGACGCCCGGCGGCCCGACGAGGCATAGTATAGGTCCCTTAAGTTTACGTACCCGCTGCTGCACGGCGAGGTACTCGAGTATGCGCTCCTTGACCTTTTCGAGGCCATAATGATCCTCTTCGAGCACCTTCTCGGCCTGGGCCAGATCGCGCCTGATTTTCGATTTCTTCTTCCACGGAACGCTGACCAGCCAGTCGATATAATTGCGCACCACGGTCGCCTCGGCGGACATGGGGGACATCATTTTAAGCTTGTTGAGTTCCGAATCTGCCTTTTCGCGGGCCTCTTTGGGCATCCCGGACTCTTCGATTTTCTTCTGCAGATCCTCGACCTCGTTGGGCGCATCATCCATGTCCCCCAATTCCTTCTGGATCGCCTTCATCTGTTCGTTGAGGTAATACTCGCGCTGGCTCTTTTCCATTTGTTGCTTGACGCGCCCGCGAATGCGCTTCTCGATCTGCATGAGATCGATTTCGCCTTCGATCTTGCTCATGATGTGCTCGATGCGTTCGCGCGGATCCTGAATCTCGAGGATCCCCTGCTTTTCATCCAGCTTGAGCGACATGTGCGCTGCAATCGTATCCGCCAGTCTGCTGGGATCATCGATGCCGGACAAGGAGGTCAGGATTTCGGGAGGAACCTTCTTGTTGAGCTTGACGTACTGGTCGAACAGATTAAGCACGGAGCGCAATAACACTTCTGCTTCACGGTCGTCGACCAGACTCGATTTTTCGAGCAGCTTGATCGCGGCGGAATAGTATTCATTGGTCTCGAGCAGGCTTTCGACCGAAACCCGGTCCCCTCCCTCGACCAGCACCTTGATGGTGCCATCCGGAAGCTTGAGCATTTGCAGAATCGTCGACAAGGTCCCGATCTGGTACAAATCCTCCTGTCCCGGATCATCCACTTCGGCATTTTTTTGCGCCAGCAGCAGGATTTTCTTGTTATCCGCCATCGCCGCCTCGAGCGCGAGAATCGATTTTTCGCGTCCCACGAAGAGCGGAATAACCATGTGCGGATAAACCACCACATCACGCAGCGGCAGTACCGGGATCAACTGCCTTTCCTCGGAATCGGTGAGCAGGTTGTTTGGATAATCTGACATAAGTGCCTCAAGGCCTGGATTTCGAGTTTATATGGGTGTCGAATGTTCATTTTCAACCCGGCTCTCAACCAGCGGTCGAGGCCTAATCGTCAGATGCCACGCGTTGCATTTCACCGCCCTCGTAAATGACATAGGGCTGGGCATGACCTTCGATTACCGCCGCGTCAACAACGACCTTGCTGACGTTATCCATCGCGGGTAAGTCGTACATGATCTCTAGCAGGGTATTTTCCAGTATGGTGCGCAGGCCACGCGCACCTGTCTTGCGAGCCATGGCCTTTATCGCGACCGCGGTCAAGGAATCGGGGCGGAACTCGATCTCGCAGCCCTCGATTTCGAACATCTTCTGGTACTGCTTGGTGATCGCGTTCTTGGGCTCGGTCAGAATCTGCACCAGCGCCTTTTCGTCGAGCTCCTCCAGCGTGGCCACCACCGGCAGACGACCGACAAATTCGGGGATCAGGCCGTATTTGATCAGGTCCTCGGGTTCGACCTTGCTAATAACTTCACCGAAAAGATCCTTCTTATCCTTGCTCTTGACGTCTGCGCCGAACCCGATCCCGCCTTTTTCGGAACGATTCAGAATAACCTTGTCCAGTCCGGCGAAGGCGCCGCCGCAAATAAAAAGTATCTTGCCCGTATCTACCTGCAAAAACTCCTGTTGCGGATGTTTCCTGCCACCCTGGGGCGGGACCGAGGCAACGGTGCCTTCGATTAGCTTCAACAGCGCCTGCTGGACGCCTTCACCCGATACATCGCGGGTAATCGATGGGTTGTCGGATTTGCGCGAAATCTTGTCGATTTCGTCGATGTAGACGATCCCGGTCTGCGCCTTTTCGACGTCATAGTCGCACTTCTGCAACAGTTTTTGAATAATGTTTTCGACGTCCTCGCCGACATAGCCCGCTTCCGTCAGGGTTGTTGCATCGGCTATGGCGAACGGCACGTTTAGCAACCTTGCGAGGGTCTCGGCCAGCAGGGTCTTGCCTGAGCCGGTAGGTCCGATCAGCAGGATATTGCTCTTGGAAAGTTCGATGTCGTCCTTGACGTGCCCCACTTCGAGGCGCTTGTAGTGGTTGTAAACCGCCACCGACAGGACTTTCTTGGCGCGGCTCTGCCCGATGACGTACTCGTCGAGAACCTTGAATATTTCGTGGGGAATGGGCAGTTTGCTTTCGGCGTCTTCCCCGCTTTCGTGGATTTCTTCACGAATAATGTCATTACAGAGATCCACGCACTCATCGCAGATGAATACCGAGGGACCCGCGATCAGCTTCCTGACTTCGTGCTGGCTTTTGCCGCAGAACGAGCAGTAAAGCAGCTTTTCGTCCTTATTCTTGGATCTTTCGTCACTCATACCAAACTACCGAACTCCAGTGCCCAATTGCTTCGATAATATTAGACCGAAACGCTTAGCACAACTGAAAAAAACGCTTTTTGATCAGCGATTCACAGATAAATCGAGATTGACTGCCTATTCTGTGTCGCGGTTCTCAACAGGGTCGGCACGGGAAGACAAAACTTTATCGATAATCCCGTATTCGACCGAATCCTCGGCACTCATGAAATTATCGCGCTCCGTGTCGCGGTCGATGACACTTTCTTTCTTACCGGTGTGACTCGCGAGCAACTTGTTCAATCGCGCCCGAACCGCAAGAATTTCCTTGGCATGGATCTCGAAATCGCTCGCCTGTCCCTGAAATCCACCCAGCGGTTGGTGGATCATGACGCGCGAGTGTGGCAGCCCGTAACGCTTGCCGGCGCTGCCGCCGGCCAGCAATATTGCGCCCATGCTCGCCGCCTGGCCGGTACAAAGGGTACTGACGTCGGGTTTGATGAACTGCATGGTGTCATAAATCGCAAGGCCCGCGGTAACCGAGCCTCCCGGGCTGTTGATGTATAGCGAGATATCCTTGTCAGGATTCTCGGATTCCAGAAACAATAGCTGAGCCACGATCAGGTTTGCCATGTGGTCCTCTATCGGACCAACGACAAATATGACGCGCTCCTTCAGCAGGCGAGAGTAAATATCATAGGCTCGCTCGCCGCGCGCAGATTGCTCAACCACCATCGGTACCAGGTTGGCATGCGGCTCCATGTGCGAGGATAAAATTGACGTCATGCCGCCATCGCGGAATTTAGGTTTCATTGGGTATCGGATCTCTGGATGTTATCACAGGTTACCATTCATTAAATTTTCGAAGCTCACCTGCTTTTCGGTAACCTTTGCCTTTTCTAAGATATGGGCAACGACCTGGTCTTCAAGCACCATGCTTTCGATCCCGGTGCGCGCCTGCCGATTCTGCCGATAGTAATCCCGAACCTGGTCAGGCTGTTCGTAAGCGACCGCCATTTCCTCGATGCTTGAGTCTACAAGTGATTGATCCAGCTCTATTTTTTCTTGTCGAATCACCTCCGCGACGAGCAGTCCGAGCTGTACCCTACGCGTGGCTTCCTCGGTGAACAGCTCGTTTGGCAACCTGGATTCATCGAGCTTGGCCGGGTCCTGGCCCATGCGCTGGGCCGCCTGGGCGCGCAGGTTGCCTATTTCCTCGGCCACCAGGGCGCTGGGCGCGATTATGCTATTGTGCTCGAGCAGGCCGGACATAACCTTGTTCTTGAGATTCGTTTTCAGGCGATCATTCTTTTCTTTTTCCATGTTCGCGCGTATGTCCGCGCGCATTTTTTCGAGATCGCCGTCCTTGATGCCGAAACCCTTGGCGAATTCCTCGTCCATCTCTGGCAGTTCGGGCTTGGAAACACGAGTTGCCTTGAGGGTAAACACCGCTTTTTTCCCGGCAACGTCCGCGCCGTGATAATCCTCGGGAAAATTGACCTCTACGGTTCTCTCCTCGCCTGCCTTGATGCCTTCCAGGCCAGCCTCGAATTCGGCAAGCATCTGTCCTGCCCCCAGCTCTACCGGCATGTCCTTGCCGGCACCCCCTTCGAATATCTCGCCATCGATACGGCCTTCGAAATCGACCATGACCTGGAATCCCTGCCTGGCTGCGGACTTGGTCTCCTTCCAGGTTTTGCGCTGTTCCCGCAGCTTCGCCAACATGTCGTCAAAATCCTTTTCGGTTATCTCGACCAACGCCTTTTCGACTGCAATCGATTCAAGGTCCAGCTTTTCGATTTCCGGGTAAACCTCGAAAGTGGCGGTGTAGGACATGTCCTCCTTTTCTTCGCTGCTAACCGAGCCTATGCTCGGCATTCCGGCCGGCCGCACCTTCTCCTGGATCAGGGCTTCCTGGTAGCTGGATTCGATGACGTCACCGATGACTTCCTGGCGAACGTGTCCGCCGAACTTCTGCTGCACCACTTTTAATGGAACCTTTCCGGGGCGAAAACCGTCGATACGGACCGTTTTGCTCAGATCTTTGAGCTTTTTTTCCACCGCCTGAGCGACGCGCTCGGACGGAATCTGTACCGTCATTCGGCGTTCCAGACCTTCGAGGGTTTCGATTGATACTTGCATTTTGAAATCTCGTGATAATTTGCAGGGAGAAATAGTTACATTACGACCGGTATCGACTATCTGTGCCGGTTTCGGGGGATTTGATTTGACACCTGGAGTGGACTATATCCCAAAGTGGCGCGGATTATACCCACGTCGATGTTGGTTGTCAGCCAGTTTTTGTTACACCAGGAAAGTCGACCACAACTCGGAGATCGTAATATGGAATGCAGATCAAGATCGGCCTCAGCCCCTGATCCTGCAAGAAATCAGCCCCTGACCCTGCAAGAAAATGGTGCGAAAGGAGAGACTCGAACTCTCACATCGTTAAGATACCAGAACCTAAATCTGGCGCGTCTACCAATTCCGCCACTTTCGCAGATCGCTCGATCACTGGCGATTATAGGATCGATCTCTGGAATCACCAGTATTCAAAGACCATAATACGGCGCCTGCGCTGCAGGCGCCGTGTATATGGGGTGGACGATGGGGATCGAACCCACGACAACAAGAATCACAATCTTGCACTCTACCAACTGAGCTACGCCCACCATAATATGGCACGCCCGGCAGGATTCGAACCTGCTACCCTCGGCTTAGAAGGCCGATGCTCTATCCAAATGAGCTACGGGCGCTTCGCAACCTTCATCCGGTCGATTTCCCTTCCACAGTTTCCGCAATCGCTCGCCGAAGTACCATGGTAACAGCTTTTCATTCGAATTGGTCGGGGTGGAGAGATTCGAACTCCCGACCCACTGCTCCCAAAGCAGTTGCGCTACCAGGCTGCGCTACACCCCGAAATATGCCGCCGAACAAGGCGCGGAATCATACGCCGATCAAAAAGTGGCGTCAATTGCATAGAACACCACCCCGTGCGACCGCGACCGGACTAGGCGCGTCGCCAGCGAGTTCCATTCGGGCCATCTTCGATTACGATACCGGCAGCGCTCAGCTGGTCACGTATACGGTCGGCTGCGGCCCAGTCCTTCGCCGCACGGGCGCCCAGGCGCTGCTGCACCAGATCTTCGACCTCGTCATTGTCAAGCCCTGCCTCGCCCTGCCCGACCCGGGACTTCAGGTATTCGTCGGGTTCGGCCTGCAATAAACCGATAACCCCACCCAGGTGACGCAGCAGACTGCCCAGCGGGTGCCGCTCGTCGCTGTGTTCGCGTTTGCAGCGGTTGATCTCGCGTACCAGGTCGAACAGCACCGCGATGGCGCTGGCGGTATTGAAATCGTCGCACAGCGCCTGTTCGAAGCGCTGCTGGTACTCGCTTCCCTCCGGTATATCGACTTCATCCGTGCCCTGCAACGCTGCATAGAGTCGCTGTAGCGCCGCACGCGCGTTATCCAGCTGTTCCTCGGCGTAGTTGAGCTGGCTGCGATAGTGGCTGCTGACGATAAAATAACGGATTTCCTCGGCGCGGTAGTTTTTCAGCACATCGCGCAAAATAAAAAAGTTGCCGAGCGACTTCGACATTTTTTCTTCGTTTACCCTGACGAAGCCGTTGTGCATCCAGTAATTGACGAACTTTTCCCCGTTGCAGGCCTCGCTCTGCGCAATCTCGTTCTCATGGTGGGGAAACTGTAAATCCTGTCCGCCACCGTGAATGTCGAAATGATTCCCGAGCAGGCTGTTCGACATCGCCGAGCATTCTATGTGCCAACCGGGGCGCCCGTCGCCGTATCGGGAAGGCCAGCTGGGCTCCCCCACCTTGGCCGATTTCCACAGCACGAAGTCTAGCGGATCCTGTTTTCCGGTATCGATTTCGACCCGCTCCCCGGCACGCAACTCTTCCGGTCTTTTACCAGACAACTTGCCGTAATCCGCAAACTTCGAGACCGAAAAATACACATCGCCATTGGCGGCCTGGTAAGCATAGCCCTGCAGCTGAAGTTTTTCGATCATAGCCAGCATCTCATCGATGGTGTCGGTTGCGCGGGGCTCGATGTCGGGTCGCTGCACTCCCAGGGCGTCCGCGTCTTCATGCATGGCCTCGATAAATCGCATGGTGAGCTGATCGAATGCCTCGTTGTTCTCGACGGCGCGATTTATAATCTTGTCGTCGATATCGGTGATATTTCTGACATAGGTGACATCGTATCCAAGATACTTCAAAAACCGGTAGACGACGTCGAACACGACGAGCACTCGCGCATGCCCGATATGGCAATAATCGTAAACTGTCATGCCGCATACGTACATTCGAACCTGTCCCGGCACTATGGGCACAAATTCTTCTTTCTGGTTTGTCAGGCTGTTGTATATGCTCAGCATCGGTAGCGCTAGAGGGTTACTCGAACAGGCGGTAGAGTTTAAAAGATGCGCTCTGCAAGCGAAACCGTTAATTCGCCGTCGGCTTCCATAAACGTCTACAAATCAGTAGAATCCGCCGCTTGTAAATTACTGGAATGCTGATGAAACAAATACTACTTCCGGCCGCGGTCGTGGTCGCAGCCATTCTATCCCTGGTACTTTATCCGTATTTTAAAGGTGACAAACCAATGACCGAAACAACTGCAGCCAACCCGACGGTACTGATCGAAACGACAATGGGCAGCATCACGATCGAACTGGATATGCAAAATGCCCCCAATACCAGCGAGAATTTTCTCGCCTATGTCGACGATGGCTATTTTGTCGATACGACTTTTCACCGCGTCATTCCCAATTTCATGATTCAGGGTGGCGGCATTACCGCCGACATGAGAGACAAGCCCAGCAAACGCCCCCCGATCGAAAACGAGGCCAGCAATGGTCTCAAGAATGATCGCGGAACCCTGGCGATGGCGCGCACCAGCGATCCGCATTCCGCGACCTCGCAATTTTTCATCAATCACGCCGACAATGACTTTCTCAATTTCACCAGCAAATCCATGCAGGGCTGGGGATACGCGGTGTTCGGCAAGGTCGTCGAAGGCATGGACGTCGTTGACGCGATTGCAAAGGTGCCCACCGGGAACAAGGGCGGGCATCAAAACGTTCCTGTCGAAACCATAACGATTACTGGAGCCAGTCGACAGTAATCCCGGCATGCCCGCATGACCGAAGAATACCTGTTCATCTCCGACTGCCACCTGGATTCTGACCGGCCCGAAATCTCGGCGGCCGTCATGCGCTTTTTAAACGAGCGCGCGGCCAAGGCCAGCCGGCTGTACATACTGGGCGACCTGTTCGAGGTCTGGCTTGGTGACGACGATCCGGTCGACGGACTTCAGCCCGTCGTCGATTCGCTGCAGCACCTGGCGCGTGACATACCGGTATTCTTTCTGGCGGGCAACCGCGATTTCCTGCTCGGAGAGGGCTTCGCGGCAAGAACAGGTGTCAACCTGCTCGAGGAGCCACAGGTACTGGAGCTGGCACGGCATCGGGTACTTCTGATTCACGGAGATACGCTGTGCACCGATGATCACGACTACCAGAAATTTCGTAGCATGGTGCGCAGCAGCGACTGGAAATCCGGGTTTCTCGGCAAACCATTTTCCGAACGACAGCGTATCGCGGCGCGCCTGCGCAGCGAGAGCGTCGATGCAATGACGCAGAAATCTCTCGACATTATGGACGTGAACTCCGATGCGGTTCGGGAATGTTTCCAGCAAAACCGAGTCGACACTATTATCCATGGTCACACTCATCGTCCCGCGGTGCATCGCTATGATTCGGCGTTGACGAGATACGTGCTCGGAGACTGGAATCCGGGGCCCAGTTACCTGAGCTGGGATGCCCGACAGGGATTCAGCTTGAGCGACTCGAGGGTTTAACCGAGCCGCTCCAGCGCCTCGAGTTCCCCCGCCGCGAATCCCGCCTCGATTCGGGCAGCCCAGTTAAAGGGACCACGCAACTTGCCGTCCATGTGGCAATCGATCAGCTGCCGAAAAGTGGCTTCGGGATCGAGTCCCTGCTCACTGCAAATCCTGCGATACCAGTAATTGCCAATGCGGACATGGCCTACTTCGTCCCGGTAAATCGTCTGCAGAATACTGACCGCGGAATCATCATCGAATTGCGCAAACCGGGTAATCATTGCCGGGGTAACGTCCAGGCCCCGCGCTTCCATTACCCGCGGAACCAGCGCCATTCGATGCAGCAGGTTATTCCGGGTTTTACAAACCATGTCCCAGAGGCCGCGGTGCGCCTCGAACTCGCCGTAGTAACTTCCGCGCTGTTTCAGTTCGGTTGCGAGCAGTTGAAAGTGCTTTGCCTCTTCGGTGGCAACCTGCAACCAGTCGCTGGCAAAGCTACGAGGCATTTGCCGAAAACGGTAAACCGCATCCAGCGCGATGTTGATGGCGTTGAACTCGATATGCGCAAACGCATGCAGCAATCGAACTCTGCCGACCTCGCTGGAAAAACCGCGCCGCTGCAGCCGACGCGGATCGACCAGCGTCGGCCGCCGCGGCCTTCCCGGGTCATCGATTGGCAGAATCTCGGAGCGGGTATGTGTTGTCAGCTCGCCCCTCTCCCAGGCTTTGCTCAGCTGCCGCGTAAATTCGCATTTTTTGATCGGATCCGGCTCCAGAATCGCGATCTCGGCCTGCAGATACAGGTCAGGCATCCAGGCCCCGCGACAAGTCGGTAATGATATCCTCGATATTCTCGAGGCCAACGGCAACACGAATCAACCCCTCGGTGATGCCCACCCGCGCCCTCAGTTCGTCGCTAACGCGGCCGTGCGTTGTCGTCGCGGGATGGGTGATGGTGGTTTTGACATCGCCAAGATTGGCGGTAATCGAAAGCATTTGCGTCGCATCGATCACACGCCAGGCCTTTTCTCGCCCTCCGGCAACGACGAATGAAACCACGCCACCGGAACCCTGCTGCTGGGTCTTTGCCAGCTGATGCTGCGGGTGTGACTCGAGTGAGGGATGATAAACCCGTTCAACCCCGGGGTGATCCGACAGGTAGCCGGCCAGCCGCGCCGCCTGCTGCGAATGCATGTTCATGCGCAGGCTCAGCGTTTCCAGACCCTTGAGAGCAATCCAGGCGTTAAACGGGCTAAGCGTGGGGCCGGTGGTACGGATTACCCCAAAAACCTCCTCGGCGACGAGTTGCTGGGGCCCTACCACGGCGCCACCGACTATGCGCCCCTGTCCATCTAGGTACTTGGTTGCCGAATGCACGACCAGGTCTGCACCCAGTTCCAGCGGTCGTTGCAGCGCCGGCGTACAAAAGCAGTTATCCACCACCAGCAGGCAGCGATTATCGTGCGCGAGTTCAGCCAATGCCCTGATGTCGGCGATCTCGGTCAGCGGGTTTGACGGTGTTTCGAGGAACAACAGGCGCGTGTTTTCGCGGATAGCCTGTTCCCAGGCCTGCAGGTCGTTCATGTCGACAAAACTGGCGTCGATACCGAACCTGGGCAGGTATTTTTCGAACAGCGTCGTGGTGGTGCCGAAAATAGAGCGCGAGCTGACGATATGATCCCCTGATTTCAGCAGCGCGACACAAAGGCTCATGATCGCGGCCATCCCCGACGCGGTTGCAACGCAGGCTTCACCGCCCTCCATCGCGGCCAGGCGCTGCTCGAAGGCGCGCGTGGTTGGATTGGTAAATCGAGAGTAAATATTGCCCGGTTCGTCGCCGGCGAAGCGTGCCGCGGCCTGGGCCGCGTTTTCGAAGACGAAACTCGAGGTCGCAAAAATTGGTTCGCTGTGCTCTAGTTCGGAGCTACGATGGTGCCCGCTTCTGATAGCGAGCGTGTCAAAACCCAAATGGTCGTTTGTCACGGAGTTTCTCCAAAATCGAAAAACTCGGGAGGGGTGTACGGAAGGATTTCTGGACCGCCCTCTTTAGCAAATTTATATGCAGAACCGTTTCCCGGTTCCCTGGCGCCTGCAAGCCGAGTAACAAATCAGCGCCAGCACGAACAATAAGGCGACCATCAGGGGTTGTCAAGCCAGGCCATGCCTATTCATCTACAGGGCCGCTGAACATTACCGTCACCAGCGAGCCCCCGATCGGGGGCCAGGTCGATCGGCGATAACAAGACGGCTGTCAGCTCCGCTTCGGTGGCGCCTGGCACCTGCGAGAGGTAACGCGCAAGCTCCGGGAACCTTGGACGCCAGCAGCACCAGGTCCAGCGACATTCCGATGTATATTGGTGCCAGAATCCAGCGACTGGGACAGAGCAGATTTTCGACTACTTTTTTCAGGGATTAATTCGGCCCGGCCGAGGTCATTTATTCTATGAGCACGAGATCGTTGACCAGGACTTCGTCGAACAGCTCGATGACATCGTCATTTTTCATGCGTATGCAGCCCGCCGACACCGGCTCACCGATGCGTCGCTCGTCCGACGTGCCGTGGATATATATATAGCGCGAATAGGTGTCGCAGTCCCCGTCGCGGTTAACACCCGTTTCCATGCCATCCAGCCAGAGAATACGCGAGGTTATTTCGTCACGTTCGCGGTTATCCAGGTTGCGCGCAACTTTACCGGTGGGTTCGCGCGCTTCGAAAACCATCCCGCGAGGTTGACCGCCGCCTATTTTCTTGCGAATTCTATGTATCCCGTGAGGCGTCTGGTAGGAATCGACGCGATTGCCGATGCCTTTTTTCGCGGTCGATATCGGGTAACTGCGGCAATTATTCTCTTCGGTATCGATCCAGTGCAGTTGCTGCCGCGCGCAGTCGACGTAAATAAACGGACGCTGGTCCGCCAGCGCGGGATTTCCGTCCAGCCTCGATGCAACCTGCCGGTGTATCTCCCGCCAGCGCATCACGCGTTGTTATGCAATTCCATGCCGATAACGGTGATCGCCTCATCGGTACTCTCCTTGGCCGAATCGTTGCGCAGATTACTGATCTTGTCGAGATATTCATCGTCTACGGTATTGGTGACGTACTTGCCATCGAAACAGGAACAATCAAACTTCTTGATCCTACGATTGCCCTTCTGCACGGCATCGATCAAATCTTCGAGATCCTGGTAAATCAGCCAGTCAGCGCCTATATAGTCTGCGACTTCCTGCTCGCTGCGATTGTGCGCAATCAGTTCATGCGCGGCCGGCATGTCGATGCCATAGACGTTGGGGAAGCGAACCGGCGGTGCTGCCGAAGCCATATAGACTTTTTTCGCACCCGATTCTCGCGCCATCTGGATAATCTGCTGGGAGGTGGTTCCGCGAACAATCGAATCGTCGACCAGTAAAACGGTTTTACCCTTGAATTCGATATCGATTGGATTCAATTTACGGCGCACGGACTTCTTGCGCATCGTCTGTCCGGGCATAATAAAAGTCCGACCGATGTAGCGATTCTTGATAAATCCCTCGCGAAACTTGACACCGAGGTGGAACGCGAGCTCCATCGCCGCCGGCCGGCTGGTATCGGGAATCGGGATGACCACATCGATATCGTGTTGCGGCATCTGCCTGAGGATCTTGCGCGCCAGCTTGACGCCCATCCGCAACCTCGCCTTGTAAACATAGATGTCATCGATTATCGAGTCGGGACGCGCCAGGTACACATATTCGAAAATACAGGGCCTGAGCTTGGCCGACGCGGAACACTGTCGGCGATGGACAGTCCCCGAGCTGTCGATGTAAACCGCCTCGCCGGGCAACAGATCGCCTACCAGTTCGAATCCCGACGTCTGCAGGGCGACGCTTTCCGAGGCGATCATGTAATCGCAGCCCGCGGCGGTTTCGCGCTTGCCATATACCACGGGGCGAATTCCATGCGGATCGCGAAAACCGATAATACCCTTTCCAGTTAGCATCATGACGACCGCGTATGCGCCCTCGATACGCTTGTGGGTTTCGGTTATCGCGGTAAAAATCTCGTCCGCCGTGAGTGCCAGACTGCCGCAATTGTGCAATTCATGAGCAAACACATTGAGCAATACCTCGGAATCGGATTCGGTATTGATGTGGCGTAAATCGGACCTGTACAGCTCGGATTTGAGTTGTTCGACATTGGTCAGGTTGCCATTGTGCGCCAGCGATATGCCGTAGGGCGAATTGACGTAAAAGGGTTGCGCCTCGGCCGATGACGAACAGCCGGCGGTCGGGTAACGCACGTGGCCTATCCCCATGTTACCGATCAGGTTGCGCATGTGGCGAGTGTGAAAAACGTCGCTGACCTGGCCGTTATCCTTGCGCAGGCTGAGCTTGTTCCGGTCGCATACCACGATGCCGGCCGAATCCTGCCCACGGTGCTGCAGCACCAGCAATGCATCGTATATCGTCTGAGCCACCGGCTCGTGACTGACTATTCCGACTATCCCACACATACCTTGCTACCTAGGCCATCGAAGCCTGATCAGAAACTGAATTTATCCACCGCGTCCGCCGGTATGATTCCCTTGACCCACTCGGCGAGCTGCTGAAAAAAACCGACCATCGCGGATTCCCGCCACCAGTCCGCTTCCGGCATCGGCGTAAGACTAGCCAGCAACACGATCATGGTAACTATCAGGACACCGCGCGCGCCGCCAAAGACAACACCGAGCGCCTTGTCGGTGCCGCTGAGACCGGTCTTCGAAACCAGCTGGCTCATGATCCAGTTGACGATAGCGCCGATTATCAGGGTGCTGACGAACAATATCGCGAAACCGGCGATATTCCTGATGGTCGGCGCGCTCACGTAAGGCTCGAGAAGGTCGGACATCGGCGAAAAGTACCGAAACGCGAGTACACCAGCGACTATCCAGGTTACCAGCGATATCGACTCCTTGACGAAACCGCGAATCAGGCTGATCAAGGCAGACAGCGCGATTACCGCAAGGATTACCAGGTCAAACCAGCTCATTTTCGCCCTCTTGTGGCCGGCGCGTCGAGATATCCGCCCCCGGCAAGCTGCCAGAATCCGCCGCGCCCATCGGGCCCCGGTTTCGCCAATTATCTTTCATACTTCATGATTATGCCATCGATGTTGTGCTTGGCTTTTATCTTGTTCTGCGCAACCCTGGTCTGGTCACGATTTAAAAAAGGCCCCAGGCGCACCCGATAACTGGATTTATTGTCGATTTCGAATTGCTCGATAAAAACCGCGGCGATATTTGACTTGCGCAGCTGGTCGCGCTGCGCCAGGGCCTTGTTGCGGTCCTGAAAACTGCCTACCTGCAAGACCCAGCTGTCGCCACCGGTCCTGGCGATGGGGGCCGGATCGGCGCTGGTCGTTGATGGTTCGGTTTCGGACTGCGATTGAGCGGTAGCGCCGGAGCCCTTGTCGCCGCCGGAACCGGCAGCAGGATCGATTGTGCTGTCAGCGGAATTTTCGTCGATATGGCGCGCCTCGAGATCCGGCAGGGAATCGACCTTTGCCTGAAGATCGATAATTCTTTGCTCAAATTCGGGATTTGCGGCAACCAGCGGCTGAGGCGGAACAATGACCTCGAGCTTTTCTTTACGCACCCCGGAACCGTCCAGAATCATGGGCAGGAAAATAACCGCCAGTGCGAATATTACGATGATCCCCACCAGGCGATTCTTAATGTTTTGATCCATACTCGTTTAGTTCGCCCGAATCGGCTAAAGCACGCAACAGTAATTCGACAGTTATGAAAGAGCCGGTTACCAGCATTATATCCTGATTACCCAAAGATGACAGCGCATGATCCAGCGCAGCGGGCATATCCTCGAACAACGCATCGGGCTCGATGACTTCCGCTGTTCTCTGCTCCAGCCTGCCCGCGCTGAGGCCACGCTCACGGTCGAGCGTTACCAGCCACCACAGGTCTACGATCGGTTTCAATGCCTCCACGAATAATTCGGGCTGCTTGTCTTCGAGCATACCGAGCAGCACGATGATCCTGCCCTGTGGCCGATCGATCCTCTCCAGGCTGGTCGCGAGCACGCGGGCGGCACCGGGGTTGTGACCAACATCCACGTAGAGCCGGCAGGGAAGCGGGCTTGCAAGCGCCTGAAACCGACCCGCCAGCTGAGTGCCATGGAAAAATTCGCGTACCTGCGCGGGCTGGTAGCGGGACAGCGGCAGCAACCTCGACAGGCCGGCGACGACGCCTGCAAGATTGAGACACTGGTAGGCACCGGGAAGCACATTGTCCAGTTGCAGTTCGAATCCCTGACCTTTCCAGACCAGGTTATCCCCAACCTCGCTTATCTGGTAGTCACGCCCGAGCCGCAGGCAATCGCAATGACGCCGATCGATCTCTGCCAGTATCGATTGCGGAGGATCCGGATCGTTCAGCACTACCGCAATACCATCGCGCAATACCCCGGCCTTCTCATACCCGATTTTTTCCCGATCGTCGCCAAGCCAGGCCTGGTGGTCCAGGGATATCGGCGTCAGGTGCACCAGGTCGGCGTCGATAATATTAACCGCATCGAGGCGACCACCGAGGCCGACTTCGAGAATGACAAATTCCGGGTGCCATTGCTGGAACAGGAAGAGCGCCGCCAGGGTGCCGTACTCGAAATAGGTGAGCGTGGTCGCCTGCCGCGCCTGTTCGACGGCCGCGAAGGCGTCGCACAGCAGCGCATCGGATACCGGCAGCAGATTATGCTTGATGCGTTCGTTGTAGTTCAGCAGGTGTGGCGAGGTGTAGCTCGCAACATCGAAACCGGCCCGATGCAGCCAGTTTTCATAAGCCGCGACGGTCGATCCCTTGCCGTTGGTGCCCGCCACGGTAATTACCTTGTCCGCGATCGCATCGATCCCGAGGCGGCTTCCGACCTCGAGCACCCTGTCCAGCCCCAGGTCGATGGCTTTACCATGTAAACCCATCTGCCACTGCAGCCACCGCTCGACCGTGTCAAAACGCATTGAAGTTGTTTGCAAATAGAGCGGAATTACCGTTAAGGACCAACTTGCCCCATCATCATCGTGCACAGCGAGCTGATCTTGCCGCGTAACTCGCGCCGATCGACAATCATGTCGATCGCCCCGTGTTCCAGCAGAAATTCGCTACGCTGGAATCCCTCGGGTAACGTTTCGCGCACGGTTTGCTCGATTACCCGCGGACCCGCGAATCCGATCAGTGCTCCCGGTTCGGCGATATGAATATCGCCAAGCATCGCGAAACTGGCCGATACACCGCCCATGGTCGGGTCGGTGAGCACGCAGATATAAGGCAGGCCCCGCCGTGACAGCCGCGTCAGGGCCGCGCTGGTCTTGGCCATCTGCAGCAACGAAAAAAGGGCCTCCTGCATGCGCGCCCCGCCACTCGCCGTGAAACAGACCAGCGGTAATCCCTGGTCGACGCAGGTGTTAACCGCACGTACGAATTTTTCACCCACCACGGAGCCCATGGAGCCACCCATGAACTGGAACTCGAATGCGGTCGCAACCATTTCCACGCCCATCACCTTTCCCTGCATCGCCAGCAGGGCATCCTTTTCCCCGGTTTGTTTCTGTGCATGGCTCAGGCGGTCGCGGTATTTCTTGTCGTCCCTGAACCTGAGGACATCGTCCGCCTTCAGGTCGGCCGCAATTTCGCTGCTACCCTCTTCATCGAAAAAAAGTTCCAGCCGCCGGCGCGCACCGATTCGCATATGGTAATCGCACTTGGTACAGACTTCCTGATTGCGTTCCAGTTCGGCACGATAAATGATGGCGTCGCAGGCGTCGCATTTCGCCCACAGACCCTCGGGGACATTCTTCTTGTCGTTACCGCCCGAGGTCCTGATTTTTGACGGCAACAACATCTCGAACCAGTTCACCGAATTCCCCGCCCAGCAACTTCAATCATCGTGCTCATTTCGTGAATCATTCTCGTCGCCACGTTTTACCTCTGCAAACAATTGATCGATCAAGTCGTGGCTTTTCACTCCTTTCGAAGTTTCCACGCCGCTACTTACATCAACCCCCCAGGGCCTGACCCGAACGATCGCCTCGGCAACGTTTGACGGGTTGATTCCACCAGCCAGCAGCAAAGGATGATCAAACGAGGAAGGAATTCTGGACCAGTCAAATGTATCACCTGAACCGCCCAGTCGTCCAGCAGCGTTGCTGTCGAGCAGGAACCCCTGTGCAGCATGGTACCTGCTCGCAAAATGCACCGGATCTTCGATGCTGCCCATCGGGATTGTCTTTAGGTATGGCATGGACCAGGATTCACAGAATTCCGGAGCCTCGCTGCCGTGAAACTGCAGGCAATCGGGCCGCAATCGATCTACCACCTCAGCGACCCAGCCCGCGGTCTCGTCGAGAAACAATGCGGTCAAGGTTACGAAGGGTGGCAATTCCCGACGGATCGATATCGCCTGCTCGATCCCAATATAGCGCGGACTTGGCGGGTGGAACACCAGGCCAATCGAATCAGCGCCCATCGCGGCCGCATGGGTAGCGTCCTGGGGTCGCGTTATTCCGCATATCTTGACTCGAGTTCGCCGTTGCATGTCAGAATAATACGGGTTTTCGGGCGCGCGTGGGCAGCTTATATTCCCGGTACGAGGGTTTCAGGAAGTATAGCCCAGCCGCGGACGCGGTTACCTCGGCCCGGTTACGGTCCCGCGCCTCGAATACCTCGCGAAACCAGTTGCCGTCATGGTCTCCCCGGCCCACCGCGATCAGGCTACCGGCGATGTTACGCACCATGTGATAGAGGAAGGCATTTGCCCTGACGTCCAGAAAAATCAACCTGCCCCGCCGCGAAACCGAAATCTCATGGACATACCTGCTCGATGATTTGGCCTGGCAACCGACCGCTCGAAAGCTGCTGAAATCGTGCTCCCCGAGCAAAATCTGGGCGCTTTCGTGCATTGCCTCGTGATCGAGCGGGCGGAACTCCCAGCTGACGCGATCGTGGAACACCGCGCTCGGCACGTCCGTATTCATGATTATATAGCGATAGCTGCGCGCCGTTGCGCTGAACCGGGCATGGAAATCTTTCGCTACGGGTGCAACCCAGAGCAACCTGATATCTCGCGGCAAGCGGCAATTTGCACCCAGCACCCAGGCGCGTTCGCTGCGCTCGGCGTCAGAATCGAAATGTGCCACCTGTTCGATGGCGTGTACACCGGCATCGGTGCGCCCGGCGCAAACCAGGTCGACCGGGTGATTTGCAACAAATCCGAGCGCGGACTCGAGATTTTGCTGGATCGACTCGCAATGGGGCTGCCTTTGCCAGCCACAATACGCGGCTCCCCCATACTCTATACCGAGCGCGTATCTCACATCGTATATCCAGGCTGAACTAAACGGGGCATATTTTATTACGCTTCGTGGCGCTGAGCCGGATTCGTGACAAACTTATTCAAGCGGTACTTTACGAATCTAAATCCGAGCGCGGCGCGACGGCCGCGAGTGTAGCAAAATCCGTGGCCGGAAGGCGAATTTCGCCAGGCAGCGACGCAAAAAAATAAGCCTGCGGCTTTCACCGCAGGCTCGATGCTTTCAGAGGCCGTAAAACCGACGCGCTTTGCCGATCAGATCTGGGCCAGCAGCGCCTTCGCTTCCGCTTTTTGTTCCGCGTTACCTTCCGACATGACTTCCTCCAGACTGCCGCGAGCGCCCTCGGTGTCGCCCATATCGATAAACGCGCGCGCCAGGTCGAGCTTGGTCGATACTTCATCGACATCATCCGGCAACATCAGGTCGCCGATATCGTCGATGTCTCCGACGGCCGCCGTTTTCGCGGTGGGCTCTTCGAAGTCACCCGGTGCAAACGTACCCGTTTTGACGTCGTCGCCGTCGTCATCATCCATCGCCAGGGAATCATCGTCGTCTATGGATTCGATGACATCGGTGGGTTCGACAAAATCTTCTCCACCAAAATCGATTATCGAAATATCTTCATCGTCATCCAGATCATCGGTGGGCAATCTCAGCTCCCGCGTATCCAGGTTTAACTCCCCGGTTTCCAGCGACGTGTCGTCGCTATCCAGCATAGCCGTATCTTCCATGCCGAGATCGATTTCCGATTCATCCCCGGAGTCGCCCCCATCCATCTTCGGTACGACTTCGGTTGCCTCGTAATTGGGGGTGATGATGGCCGTCTTTTCCTGGACCTGATCGGCGGGCACCCCCAGTTCAAGCGCGTCCTCGTCCATATCGGCTTCGAAGGAAATCATTTCGGAGTCGTCGATGTCCAGCTCGCCCCCGTCTTCCAGCGCGGATTCGAATTCCGCCCCAAAATCGATTTCGGAAATGTCTTCCGCTGCATCTGCTTCGCTGTCACCAGCATCGAATTCCATCGAGAGATCATCGAGGTCGGTGCCCGCGGCGGCATTGGCGACAGCGGTCGGTTCATCGGTCCCCAGATCGAGGTCATCTGGCAGCTCTAGATCGGCGTCACCGGAAGCCGGCTCGTCGATCGAGAATTCGAGTTCTTCGCCGATTTCTTCGGGCAGCTCGAGCCTGGTATCTTCCCTGCTACCCGCCTTGGCGCGTAAATCGGTATCGTCCTCGTCCCCGATATCCGGCAATTCGTCAAGTTGCGGGATCTGCTGGGTTGCTGCGATCGAGCCTGCCTCGCCCAGGTTCGAGGTGTCGCTGAAATCGCTGCCGGTATCCTCTTCGCCCAGATTGAAATCGGTAGTCGAGAAGTTGGTATCGTCGTCTTCCGATGCACCGAGATCGAAATCGGCCTCCTGAGGCTTGGTGATTTCGAGATCGGCAGCGCTAATACCGATATCCTTGGCTGCGGAGAACAACGGGTTGTCGGGAACCAGTTCGTAGCCCATGACCTGCACCCTGTCCCAGTAACGGCTGCCGGCATCACCCATCGACTTCAGCTTCTCCGCTTCACCGACGAATGCGTCTACGTTTTTAGTCGCAAAATAAGTATCGAGTAACTTGGAACGATAATCCGCGCGTTCCGGATGCTCAGCCAGGTTGCTGTTTAAAAGTTCCTCGGCATTGTCGTACAGGCCGTAGGCCAGATAAACGTCGACCTCGTTCAGAACGTCGTCCTGCTCCGAGGACGCGGCGGCCGGCGCGGGCGCCTCGGGCTCCGGCATGTCGGTGGCCGAGATTATCGCCGTGGCGGCCATATCGTCCATCGGTTCGGCGACCTCCTCCAGCGGCTCGGCGAGATCCTCCTGGGTCGGAATCTTGATATCGGTCTCATCGGGCTGGGCGGCGTCGGCCAGGTGAATCGGGGTCAACTCTTCCTCTTCGTCGGCAAACAAATCGTCGTCACCGCTAACGGTTATCCCCGACTCGTCATCGGACGAAGCCTGTCTACGTTTAAACCATACCAGGATGATCAACAATATGACCACGCCGCCAATCGCAGCCAGGATGATCGGATCCGAAAACAATCCTCCCATCGCGGGCATCGACGGAATCATTTCAATGATATCGGGTGGTAATATTCCGTCGAAGATAGAGGGTTCGTGAGCGACCGGCTCGGTCATGATAACGGGTGCCGGAGGCGGAGCGACTTCATCGGCCTGCGCCGGTTCGGTCGTCACTTCCCCGGCAACCAAGTCATCGGACATTCTGTCATCCGTCATGACGTCTTCGCTGCTGACGGCCTCTTCGGTTACCGGCTCATCGCTAACCATTTCATCGCTGGATGGTTCGGCGATAACGGCCTGCTCCTCGGCCTGGGCAGCTGCTTCTTCTGCAAGCAATTCTTCGAGCAGGGCCTCTTCATCGGCCTGGATCGCTTCCGACACCGTCTCGGTAGCGACATCGGGCTCCTGCATCTCCTCGATTCCCTCGGTTGCCTCTGCTTCCGCCTGCTGCACCTGCATCTGAGCGAGACTGTCATCCTCGATCTCGACCATCTTCTGCAGCTCTTCAACCTTCGACAGTCGGGCCTGCAGTTCGGCGATGCGTGACTCGAGTTCCAGGTTCTCGATTCGCGACGCCTCCAGCTCTTCCTCGGCCAGCGCAAGCTTGGTGCGCAGTTCGTCAACCTCGCCGCCGGTCTCGCCGGTTCCAGCAGACTCGCTACCGCCTTCGGAGGGCAGCAACAGGCTTAGTTCACCCGTGCCTTCATCGCTGGTGTCAGTCGTACTGCTGGTGTCAGTCGCGCTGGTGGCCGTTTCGGTGCCCGACCGATCGCTCGCTACGGCTCGCGACACCCCGGTCACGCGGGCCACGTATTCGTCCCAGAGGCCATTTTGCACGAGGACCTCGGCATAGGCATCCTGCGCGCTGTAGGCATCCAGCTCGAGCTCGCTCGGGGCGCGCAGTATCGCACCCTCTTTCATGTTATTGATGTTGCCGTTGGTAAAGGCACCGGGGTTGGCGCGCTGGAAGGCAAGCATGACCTGCGCCATGCTGTGGTCGCGGTCCTTGTAGCGCGACGCGATGCTCCAAAGGGTATCTCCCTTAACGACTAAAACATCACCTTCGATGATGTTTTGAGGCTGCTCGGTGCCATAGGATTCGGTAATGGGTTCCGGCTGGACGGGCTCTTCGACCAGCGCGATCGGCTCGGTGATCTGTTCGGCGGCCTCGTAGGTTTCGGTTGCCGCGCCTGGTTCGGTCGCGGCAATCGGTGTTACGCCGGTCTGTTCCACGATTTCGCTAACGCTGGCCTGTTCCGGGACAGACTGTTCGACAGGCTGGCTAGCGGTTTCGGGTGCCGGCGGCTGGTCGGCATAAAATGGCGGATCCAGTAAAATAGTGAACTCGCGCAGTACGCGGCCCTTGGACCAGTCGGCTTCGATCAGGAAATTCAGAAAAGGTTCTTTGACCGCGCTCTTGGTGCTGACGACGATAACAGCCTCGTCACCGGCCTCGTTTTTGCGAACCGCAAACCGCAGGTCTGACAGGTGTTGGGGACGGGACAGTCCAGCGCGGGTAAACGCCTCTCTCGAAGCGAGGCTAACGAGGAGATCGTCGATCTCGCCGGGACGCGCGGAAATAACTTCGATTTCAGCGTTAAGCGGCTGGTTCAGGAACGAATTCACTTCGATCTGACCCAAACCCAAGGCAAGACTGTTTGTCGGCAAAAATGCTGCCAACCATAATGCTACAATTAGACCCAGATTACGCACGTTTAGTCTCCCAGCTCCCCAACCTATTTCTTATAAAAGGTGACTAAATCCATGCACCTATGATTGCAGTCAGAGAATTTACTTTAAAGAAAACACTTTCACAAGTAGATGTAACTATAGATTACAAAAAAGATTTTAGCAAAAAGTCTGCAACATTCACGTAATTATTCGCCAATCCGTATCTCATGGGGTCTGTAACCATCCAGAATTGCAGGTTCGAAGGCTGTTGCGGCGACTGTTCCAGATGGCTTATAGCACAGCTAAATGATTGATTACAATCGGATATCGGGCCTGCAGACTCTTGCTGCACGGTCACCATATCGAGCGAGGCAAGCAGGTTCGAACTCTGTTCGGCGGAGACATCAGATGCGAATACGAGCTGCACCGCGGCAGCAAATCCATGGAAAATGGGTACATTAAGGGTTTGCAGCATTGACGAACAGGAAATATTTCCTAAAAAGTGGCCCAGATCGGCAATTAACTTCGCATCGGTGCTCTCCGGCAGGATATTGAATGCAATCTGTTCCGGAAAGACGTTCGGAGCGGCATTTCTCGCACTGAGCAAGCTGATGGTTTGCGCGGCAAGTTCGTCGACGCCCGCCTTGCCGCGAAACTCGGCGCTGCGCAACAGCGTGGCGTTGAGCTGCACCACTGGCAGCATCCGGTCGAGTGCAAGCAGTGCCGGCAGCAGGCAGGAAAGCTCCGCTCCGACAAGCCGCAGGCTGGTCGCGGAGTAGTCGAGTTCGGGGTGCGTCTCGGTTGCGCCAACGAACAGGGCCGGGCTATCACCCTCTATCGCGTGACT
>JAOTTY010000241.1 GCA_029864185.1 Gammaproteobacteria bacterium | reverse complement strand
AGCCCCGGATCCAGTGACTACAGCGGCGGAGCGCTGTAGCCGCCCATGATTTCCTCGACCTGATGCGCCAGCGCCAGTGCGACATCTTCGCGCCACGGCGCCGCCACCACCTGAACACCGACCGGCAATCCTTCCGCGCTGGAGCCGGCACGCACCGACACGCCTGGCCAGCCGAGCAGGTTATGGATCTGGACATACCCCCAGTCATCGAAACTATCGGCCTGCGAAGCGCCGTGCGGCCTGGCCACGGCAAACGAAGCAGGGCACAGAATTGCGTCGTAATCGGCAAAAAATCCCAGCGCCCGGCTGCGCGCATCGTCGATCGCTTCCAGCAGGGCCGGGTCCAGATGATTGGCATTGGCCATCCCTGCCTCGCTCAGGTAGCCACGTAGTTCCGCGCCGGCCTGCTCGGTGCCGTATCGATGCAACAGCCGCAGGATAAAACCGGCGTTGGTTGCCTCGCGAAACTCGGTGGTCAGGTCCACCAGCTCGCGCGTCTCCGGCAACAGTTTTTCATCAAGCCTGAAGCCCGCCGCGCGTAGCGCCTTCGCGGTCGCCGTGATCACGCGCCGGATATCATCGGCCGGCGTGACGATACCGTTATCGGCAGACCAGGCGATACGCAGACCCGCCACGTCGACCGCGCCGGGATCGCCCAGGATTGCCGGCACCACCGCGGGATCACGGCCGTCCGGACCGCAGATCAACGGCAACGCCAGCACGAGGTCCTGGACGTAACGAGCCATCGGACCGATTTGCGTCAACGAATCCAGCACGCCGCCGTAGGGCACGATATGACCGCTGCGCGGGGTGCGGCCCGAGGTCGGCTTGATGCCGGCTATGCCGCACAGGTGCGCCGGTTCGCGGATGCTGCCGCCGGTATCGGAGCCCAGTTCCAGTGCCGCACCACCGCAGGCGATGATCGCCGCCGCGCCGCCGCTGCTCCCTCCCGGGCTACGTTGCAGATCGTAAGGATTGTTGGTACGACCGTATATGAGGTTGTTGGTTTCGCCACTGAAAGTCAGTTCCGGGGTATTGGTCTTGCCCAGTAGTACCGCACCGGCGGCGCGCAGGCGAGCGACCACGGGTGCATCCTGCTGCGGGACGTAATCGCGGCGCCCCAGCGTGCCGCCGGTGGTCACGATGCCCTCGGTATCGAGCGAATCCTTGATCGTGATCGGCACGCCGTGCAGCGGCCCCCTGAAACGTTCGCGCGCACCGAGTCGATCCAGCGCGTGGGCTTCCGCCAGCGCGCGCTCGGCAACCAGCTGTACCACAGCATTGATGCTCGGATTTACCCGTTCGATCCGCTCGAGACAGGCTTCGACGATCGCGGTGGACGTCAGGCTGCCAACGCGAATCTCGCGCGCAATGCGACAGGCAGACCAGTAAATGGCTTCACTCATGGCGCCGATTATCAGCGACTCAATCCTGATTATCCAGCCTCGATTTGGCGCTCGGGAAACGCACCGTAAACGCCACGCCGCGCAGCTCCAGCGGCTGCAGCACCAGTTTCGAGGAGCGTTTTCGATTCCTGATTTCGAGCGCCCAGCTCGGCATCAGCGAGTCCCCGGTGTCGAGATGAGTGCTGGCTTCGTTGCTGCCCAGGCCAGATATCAGCTGCGGCTTGCGCGCCGCGCGCCGGGCGACTTCGATACTGACTACCGGCGCGGAGAACGACCATTCGCCGCGTTTTGTCGGCGCACCCGACGCATCGTCTACCCGGCACATCGATTTACCCATGCTGTCGACAATACTGACCTCGGAGGAATGCAACTCGCCGTTGGCCAGCTTGATGCTCAACGCTAGCCGGTCTTCACGGTTGTCGATATTTTCAAACTCGATAGAACCCTCGAAACCGCGCACTATCTGGTCGACAAAGTACAGGCCGAGACCCTTGCCATGGTGTTCGCGAATTCGGCGGGACGAAAATCCAAGCTGGTAAATCTTGTCTTTTTCATCCTCCTTGATGCGCGGACCGCGGTTGTATACCCTGAGCTCGACATCGCCGTCCTGCTGCGCCAGCGATATGGAAACCCGGCTGAATCGGTTCTTGTGCTCTTTCTGCTGCGAGTAAAACAACGCATTATTGAGCAGGTTTTCGATCAGCAGCACCATGTGATTTTCCTTGCCGAGCATTTCGCTGTCGCTGCGCAGCTGGATGCTGAACTTGTCATCGCCGTATTCGCCGCGTTTTGGCCAGTCTTTGTTCAGCCCGAGCGCATCCGGATTTTCCGTTATCGGCAGCAGCGCCCGGCGCAGCGCCTGGCTCATCATGAAGGTCGGTTTGAACGGTGTGGCCCCGCTGGCGTCATCGTTGAGCAGGGCCTGGAAATAGTGCTCCTCGCAGTCGTAAATCTGGTTGGTGACGTGCAGCGCAATATTGTCGGTTGTCGACAAATCCAGCAGGTCCCACAGGTAGAGCAGGCTATCCGAAGCCTCCTGGTACTGCCGGCCGGCGTCTGCACCGCAGCCGAGTTGGGCCTGACGCAACGCGGTTTGCGCCTTGTCGTAACTGATCACCCCGTTATGCCGCACCTCGGAGGCGATGTTCCTGAAATGCAGAAACTTCTCGTCATACTCGATGTATTCCAGCAGGCGCTCGCTGATGAACATTTTCAGCTTGTCGGCATGATCGGAAAAAGTACGCGCGCGCGTCCCCAGCTCCCGCTTCGAGTCGAACAGTTCGCTGATCTGCGTCTGGTGCTGCCTGAGCTGCTCGCGGCAACGCCGTCTGGCATTGACGAAACGCCAGACATCGAAGCCTACCAGCAGCAATAACGCGGCGCTGCCAACCAGCAGATTTTCCTGCCGCAGCAGGGCGACGGGCAACCGCTCCAGGTCCAGCAGGGCGGCGTTGGCGAGCACGAACTGCCAGCCGATCAGCGTAATCGCCGCCAGCGTACTGAGCCAGGGATAATGGATGCGCGCCGGTTTCACCTTGACTTGCCGCCGGGCGGATTCCACAGGTAGGCACCCTCGTCGCCGAAGGTAACGATACCCTCGCCCTTGCCGCACAGCGCGGTAAAGCGGCCCTCGCCGTCCTCGACGGCGTCGAAGGCGCGGCGCAGCGTCTTGATATGCTGGCGGTAACTGGCGTAGGAAAACTTTTCCGGATCCAGGTCCAGCCGTTCGGCAACCTGCCCGGCGGTCAACGGCCGCGGCGAGGATTCCACCAGCTCGCGCAGCAATTTGCGCGGCGTCGGCGCCAGCGGTCGCCTGGCGTTGCTCGGATTCATCAGGCGCCGCCCCTTCCAGTAAACATTCCAGCTGTTCAGGTCGATGGTCAGCTCGCCGCTATTGACCACGTTGATGGTAGCGGACAGATCGGTATCGATCGACGCCTGCCTCAGCACCGCCTTGATGCGCCAGCACAGCACCTGCTCGACATTGTGCTGATGCTTGGCGATGAAGTCGGTTGCCGAAAACTGCTCCAACGCATCGCGTTCGATCTCGGTGCCGCTGTGTTCCGACAGGTAGATGATCGGCAGGCTCGGCCACTTCTTGCGCAACGCGTTGGAAACGGAAAATCCGGCCTGATCGTTACCATTCATGCGCGCGTCGAGCAGCGCCACGTCAGGCGGCGACTCCTTGTCGGTCAGCGCAATCTTCTGCCTTGCCGCTTCGGCAAAATTCAGGATGGTCAACGTATTCGGCTTGCCGTCGAAGTTTTCCTGCTCCAGCACCGGGGTAAATTTCTTGATCCAGTGCGATTGATCCTCAACCCAGAAAATCGCCGCCATCAGTACCCCAGTTGTTGTTTGTTAACCATATATTCTCGGTATGCGGGGGCTTCGCTGCGCCACCGTAAAATGCGAAATATTTCTAAATAAAACAGATATTTGCAGAAAATTTTAGCCTTTTCCCCGGTTTTTTCACCGATTTTTCACAAGCGCTCCCTACATTCTCCTCATGTTCCATAAATTCAAGGTAATTCCGATGCTTACAGAACTTCCAAGGTTATGCTCAGCGGCCATCGCTGTCACGATCCTGCTCTGGCACAGCGGCCACTACGCCCGCCAGTTCGGCTTTGCGCTGGCAAAGAGGGCATTTTATCTGCGCTACACCGTGCTGACGAAAAGCCCTGGAAGCGACATCTGAATGAACAAGTTTACACATTCGCGGCTCGCATTCACGCAAATGACATCTATGCTCTTACTCTATTAAATACGAAATTGGGAATATCACGATGAACAGTCTTTATTTCTTGCCGGAAATGCCCGGCGTATCGATCGCGGTCTGGATTGCCGCGAGCATGGTTTTCCTGTTCCTGGCCAGGGAACCGGTGCATAAAATGATCCAGGCCTGCTCCGATGCGACCGCCGGTGGATTGCGCAAGCTCGCCGACTGGATGAAGCAGACCGCGCAGGCGATGCGGGAGAAGGACCGCAAGGTACTGCTGGAGTCCGGGGTTGCCAAGATCCAGGGTGAAATCCTGCAGGAATTCTCAAAGATCGACATGGCCAATACCAAGGCACTTGCGGGGTACCCGAAACTGCAGTTGAAACTGGACGAAAACATCAGCCAGCTCGAGCGCGACTACTCGGAGTGCGGCCAGATTACCCCGCAGGCCCCGGGCTGGAGCGAAGTGATAGAGAGCATCGGCAAGGCGCAGGGTTCGACTTCCGACCGGATCATCGAAAATATGCTGTCCGAGATTCACAAGTCGGCGGTCGATGGTGAAAAGAAGGCGCTGTCCGAATTCCGCGATACCATGGCCAAGCGCCACAAGATCCTGAGCACCATGGCGCCGATCTGGAAACGCGTCGAAAAGCTGGGCAAGGAAATCAACGGCAAGGTCGACAATGTCATGGAGAATAGCAAGAACATTGCGAAGTACATGACCCGCTACGAGAAGATTTCCGCAGCCGAACCCGAATCTATCGACATGTTGTCATCGAAGGTCACCAAGCTGTTCATCATCTCGCTGATCGTGATCTTCGTCGGACTAGTCGGCGCGTTCATCAACTTCAACCTGATCGCGCTGCCAATGTCGGAACTGGTGCCCGCCGGGGTGCGCGTGGCAGGCATGCAGGTGTCGGAGGTGTCGGCTCTCGTCATCGTGGCCCTCGAGCTGGTGCTGGGCATCTTCATGTTCGAGGCAATCGGCGTCACCCATACCTTTCCGCAAATATCGAACATGACCCGCGGCAAACGCAAGATCATCCTGTTCGGCTGCCTTCTTGGGCTGTTGTTCCTGTCGACGGTCGAGGCATCGCTGGCGGTCCTGCGCGAGAACCTGGCCGAGGCCAAGACCGCGCTGGACATCAGCCTGGCGGGCGAATCGACCGCGAGCGTGGACAATGTCAACTCGCAGATCACGCTGATCGGCCAGGCATTGCTCGGTTTCGTGCTGCCGTGGATTCTGGCGGTAATTGCAATCCCGCTGGAAATGTTCATCGAAGCCAGCCAGCACGCTTTCGCGCGCGCCTACACGATCCTGATCACGCTGCTGTGCCACCTGGCCACCGCGATCGCCTACCTGATCGAAGGCCTGTTCAACATTTTCGTGCACGTGTTTGATATCTACATCATCATTCCGGTGCAGATCGCAGGCCTGTTCAGCGGCAAGCTGCACGGCAAAAGCGTCAGCGCAAGCTAGAAAGGGGAACGAGATGCAACGAATAATCAAGTATACCTCGCTGGCGGTAACGCTCGCGGCCGCGGTCGCAGCCTGCACCGATAGCAAGCAATATGAAACCTCGTATTGCGCGCTGATCGATATTTCCGGCACCTACGCCGGCGAGAAGTCGACCGTCGTCAACACGGTCAAGGCGGGTATCGTGCCGCAGATGATTCCTGGCGACAGCATGTTCTTCGTGATGATCGACAGCAACAGCTACTCGGAGGACAATCTGGTGACTAAGTTGACGCTGGATTACCGTCCGACCAAGGCCAACAGCCAGAAGCTCGCGGTCGCGCAAAGGCTCGACGAGTTCGGCAAGGGTAACGCCAGGTCCCGTCTGACCGACATCAGCGGCGCGCTGATGCTGTGTTCGGATTATCTCAAGGCCACCGGTTCCGGCACCAAGGTCATGTTCGTGTTCAGCGACATGAACGAAGAACTGCCGTCTGGCGTTGTGCGCAAGTTTGCCGACGACGAGTTCGAGGGAATCGACATCGTTGCGATGAACATCATCAAACTCAACAAGGATAGCGCCAACCCGGAGGTTTACCGCAACCGCCTCGAGCAATGGCATAAACGAACGACTACCTCCGGCGCGCGCAGCTGGAATACGTTGATCGATGCAACCAAGATCCCGGAGTTTATCGTCCGGGTAAAATCCTGAGGCTGATCCGGTAACTTCGAAACATCCAGATTTTCCTCTTGTCTGCCCCGCGAAAGCGGGGCTTTTTTTGCCTCACCCTGGCTACAAGG
>JAOTTY010000242.1 GCA_029864185.1 Gammaproteobacteria bacterium | reverse complement strand
GTTCTCGCCGGAGCGCTTGATCATGTCTTTCTTGCGATCGACGAAACGGAAATAGCCGTCGTCGTCTTCGATGGCGCTGTCGCCGGTATAGAGCCAGCCGTCCCGAATCGCGTCCTGGCTTGCCTGCGGATTCCTGAAATACCCCGCCATGATGGTTTTACCGGGGATGCCTTTTACCGTGATTTCCCCCGCCTGCCCCGGTGCAACCTTCGCGCCCGCTTCGTCGACCAGCGCGATTTCGTAACCCCCGACCGGCTTGCCCACGGTCCAGTTGCGGCGTTCCCCGTGCAGCGGATTCATCAAGGGCGGCCCCATGGTTTCGGTCATACCCCACAGCTGGCATAACGGGGCGCCGAAGCGCCGTTGCCATTCCTCGGCCTGCTGCGGAGTCAGATTTTGCGCGAACAGGACGACACGCAGCCTGTTGTCGCGATGCTCGGATTTTTCCGGCTGCGCTAGAATCATCCGTATCGGCGCCGCGAACAGGCTTGCCACGGTGCAGTCATACTCGTTGCACTTGTCGAAATAGCGACTCGCGGAAAAGCGATCCATCAGTGCGACGCTGGCGCCGGCGAGTAAAGCACTCATCGTCGAATAGTATTGCGCGTTGCCGTGGAACAGCGGCAGCACGACGAACTGACGGTCCTGCTCGCCGAGTTCGATGGCATCGGCGACGGTGCTGCCCGCCGCCAGGTAGTTGGCGTGGGTGATCATGACGCCCTTCGGCCTCGAAGTCGTGCCCGAGGTATACATGATCGCCGCCAGGTCAGTTTCGTCGGCCGGGCATGTCCACGGTGAATCCGGGTATTGCGCGAGTCGCGCTGCGAACGAATCCATAGCGAACTCGTCCGTGTAAGGGTCGCAGGTTAAAACCTGCTGCAGTTTGTCGAGTTGCCGCTGGCACTGGCCGAGGGTTGGCAGGTGCTCGACGGTGGTGAAGGCGATTTTCGAATCCGAATGGCCGAGCAGGTAAAGCAGCTCGTCGGTCGACGCCATTACGTTGGTCGGCATCATCACCGCACCGAGGCGCGCCGCGGCGAACCACAGGATCACGAAGTCCGGGCAGTTGGGCAGGTGCAGGTTGACGACATCCCCCTGCCCGATCCCCTGGTCGGCAAGAAAATGGCAGGTGCGGTTGACCTGCGCATCGAGGTCGCGATAGGACAAAACCCGGCGCAACGAATCCCGTGCGCCGGTTTCGAGCGGCTGGCGCTCGAATAACAGGAACTCCTTGTCACCGTGACGTGTCGCCCTGTCTGCTAGTAATTGCGAGAGATTCATCTTGTCGCCGGTTCGAACATGCACAAGATCATTGACGAGACGCCGCCGGCGGTCAAGTCCGCGGATTGGGGCGCGTCCACAAAAAACCGCCGATGCAAACGAAGAACAGGCTCATCCCGAGCACCAGCATCCAGTGCGATCCGCTCCAGATCAGGGTTAACCAGCTGCCGAGCATCATCGCTGTGGCCAGCCATTTTGCGCTCAATGGCACCGCGCCTTGCTGCTGCCAGTCGTTGATCAGGCGGGCAAACAGCGGCTGGTCGTATATCCAGTCATGTACCCGCTGCGATCCCCTCGACGCTGCCCAGACCGCAACCAGGAGGAAGGGCGTTGCCGGCAGCAGAGGCAGGAATACACCGGCGACGGCAAACAGGGTCGCCGTGTACGCCAGCAACAAATACGCCATTTGTGCACGCCTGCCAGGCATCGGATGCTGCCGGCTCGATGGTTTCGATTCGTCGACCATGCTTCTAAATAATTCCAGGGACACAATATCTAGCTAGTGGTTATAACCGGATTTCAGTTTATGCAACTAGAGAAATCAAGCAGTGTGTTCCGGAAGTGGTCTGGGTCAGTGGGAAGCCAGGGCTGATTTTTTGTGCAGATGCCGCGAGATTCGGTACAGGTCGTCCAGGACCGCGAGCAGGCACGGAATCAGCACCAGCGTGATCGGCGTGGCGAATAGAATCCCGTAACCCATCGCGAGCGCCATCGGCGCCGAAAAGGGATCGGAACCGCCGAGCCCGTACGCCATCGGTAAAAGTCCCGCCACGGTTGTAATCGATGTCAGCACGATGGGACGCAGCCGAGTCCTGGCGGCATCGACGATGCGGTCGTGGGCCGACAGGTCGGGCTGGATTTCCCGCAGGCGGTTGACGAGGTTGACCAGGATCAGCGAGTCGTTGACGACAATTCCGGTCAGGCCGACGACGCCGAGCATCGCCAGAAAACCGAAGGCCTGCTGGTGCAGCGCGAACGCGAGGATGACACCGACCAGGCCGAACGGGATCGCAATCATGACCATCACCGGCTGCGTCAATGAATTGAACAGCAGCACCAGTAGCAGGTAGATCCCGATCCCCGCGGCGATAAAAGCGACCACCAGGCTGCCCATCGATTCGGCCGACTCCTCGGCCTCGCCACCGACCGCGAGACGCATGCCGGGCCAGTCCTCGTCCAGATCGATGTCCTGCAGCGCGCGCTCGGTCGCTGCCAGCGGCGTGATGACGTCCTTGATAACGTCGGCGGTAATCGTGATCGCACGCTCGTTATCGAAGTGGTAGACATTGGACGGACCGGCGCCGATGCTGAACTCGGCCACTTCCTCGAGACGAACAAAGTCACCGCGGGCGTTCGGGATCACGAGGTCTGCCAGCGTATCCAGCGAGCTACGCGCGGATTCTTCGAACAATACCCTGAAATCGACATCCTCGTCGCCGTAACGGACCGAGGTTACGACCTCGCCGTCGAAGGCGAGGCGCACGTTACGGGCAATATCGGACACGGTCAGCCCCTGGTCGGCAAGCCGGATATAGTCGATATCGATACTGATTTGCTCCTTGCCTTTCTTGTCGTCGCGGTCGATGTCCTTGACGCCGTCGAGTTGCTCGAGCCGCTGCACCACCAGCTCGGCAAGTTCGACACGCCGGATATCGTCGCTGCCGACGACGCGAATCGTGATCGGCCGGCCTACCGGTGGCCCGCCGCTGTCGACGATAAACCCGAGCCGGTCGATCTCGTCTATCGCCTCGCCGCGCGCGCGCAGGTCTTCGACGATCGCGTCGGCGTTGCGTTCGCGTGTCGCAAACGGCGTCAGGAACACCCCGACGTAAGCCCAGTGCTCGTTCTCGCCCGGGAAGTAGTCGCCGAGGCCGCCGATCCGGGTGACATAGGACTCGACCTCGCCGGCGGGTAAGTCCTCCACCAGCGCCTCGAGCCTGCGGATCGTAGCGGAGGTGTGGTCGAGCGAAGAACCCGTCGGCAATTCGGCGAGCACGTAAAACCGATCCGCGGACTGTGTCGGAAACAGCACGAAATCCATGTAACGCGCGGCGTAACCGAATGCACTCATCAACACCACGAAGGCGACGGCGATTACCGTGTAGCGCCACCTGAGCATGCCTTCGAGTAGATTGCCGAAGGAGCGCTTGATCGCCTCGATATCGAACCTCCCGGGCTCACGCGCCGTATCCAGACTGCCCTGCTTGACGCCCCAAATCAGGTGGGCCGGCAGTGCGACGGTCAGCTCCGTGAACGACACCAGCAATGCCAGCAGCACCACCAGAGGAATCACGAAGATAAAATCGCCCAGGGTGCCGGTCATGAAAAACATCGGCGCAAATGCGAGCGCCGTCGTCAACGAAGTCGTAGCAACGGGCGCAAATACCGCCGACGCGCCTTCAACCGCGGCATTCAATGGCATCAAACCCTGCTCGCGGTAGCGCCAGATATTTTCGGCGACGACGATGCCGTCATCGACGATGATGCCGATGACCAGAATCATCGCGCCGAGCGCGATCGAATCGAGGTAGGCGCCGAACATCGGCAACAGGAATATCGTTCCGAGCAGGGCCACCGGGATACCCATCGCCACCCAGATCGCCGAGCGCAGGTCGAGAAACAGCGCCAGCATCACCAGCACCAGGATCAAACCCAGCGCGCCGTTATACAACACGACCCGGAGGCGGTTGTCGACGTTCTGCGATACGTCGTTGGAGTACTCGATACGCACGCTGTCCGGCAATCGATGCTGGTTTTCGTCGACAAAGGCCTTGATTCGCTCCACGGTGCGAATAATGTCGGCCGACTCCTTCTTGTAGACCAGGAACGAGATGGCCGTCCTGCCATTCATGCGCGAACGAATCTTTTCCGGTTCGAAGGCATCCTTGACGATGGCCAGATCCCTGACGCGCACCTGGGTACCGTCGGCGGTAACGTCGACGATAACGTCCTCGACCTCCTGCGGCGTCTCGAACTGCGCCAGCGTGACTATATTTTTTCACTGGTATAGGACTCGAAAGATCCGCCGCTGGCACGGATGTTGCGGTTCGCAATCGCGCTGACGATCTGCGCTCCGGGTACCTGCCATTGCTCCATCGCATCCTGTAATACTTCGACCTGGATTTCACGGTCGAGGTAGCCGTAACGCCGCAGCCGCGCCACGCCGGGAATTTCCTCGAGAGATTTCTCCGCGCGTCGCGCGATTTCGCGCAGCTCGGCGTATGGGATATTACCGCTCAGACCCACCTCGATGATCGGAATTCCGGTCGCCGTGGTAATTTCGCGCACCACCGGTTGCTCGTCGACCTCGGGCGGCAGCCCCGCGGTTCTCGATACCGCGTCGCGAATATCGGTCTTGACCTTTTCCAGATCCCTGGCGTCGAGGTCGATCTTGACATTGACGACCGAAATATTTTCCATCGAAAACGAGGTCACGCGTTTAAGTCCGTCGACTTCCTTGATCTCTTCCTCGATCTTGTTGGTGACGTTTAGTTCGACGTCCTGCGGCGAGGCACCCGGGTAGCGCGTCGTAATCACCATCTCGGCGAGATCCACGCTCGGAAAATTATCGCGCTGGATATGGGTCAGGGTGCCGAGGCCCAGCAGCAAGACCATCAGCGTGAAGACATTCGCCAGGGTATGGCGGCTGGCGAAATAGCGGAACATTGACTGCATACCGGTCGCGCCCTCCCCGACCGGCTTTACCGGAATATCGCCTTGCCGAACATGCCCGGGTACAATCCGGGCCGGTCGGGCAGCGCGAGCTCGATCAGGAAGGTGTGCCGATCGTCGCCATTGGGAATGATGCGAATCACGCGCGCGCCGACCGCTTCGTCACCCAGCGCGGTGATGGTGACCGACGCCTCGTCGTCAACCTTGATATGCACGAGATCGCGCTCCTTGACTCGCGCCCTGAACTTCAGACTGCTCTGGTCCTGGACCTCGTAGAGCGCCTGTCCAGGTTGCGTAACCAGCCCTGTTTCTGCGTATTTCTTGATCACCACCGCGTCGAACGGCGCCCTGATCCGGGTTTCCAGCAGGGTCGACCGAATCGCATCGATTTCGGCCTCGGCGGCCTTGAGGTTGGCCGCGGCTATTTCGAGCGCGTAAATAGCCTCGTCGACTGCATCCTGCGACACCGCGTTGGTCTGGGTCAGTTTTTCGAGTCGTTTACGGGTGCGCTCGCGGTGCGCGAGTTCAGCCCTGGCACGCTCGCGCGCTGCCTGCGCGATTTTTAGCCTGGCCTGGTGCTCGGTGTCATCGAGCTCGACGAGCACCTGATCGCCCTTGACCCGGTCCCCCTCGAGTGCGTGCACCCGCGTGATCCGGCCCATGATACGCGTCGCCAGCGTGACGCTGCGGTTGGCGATCACGTCGCCGGTAACGATCCGGTCGCCCGCTGCGGCCACCGCGCTAGCCACAACCTGGATGGTTAATAAAATGACGACCGCGTGCAGCCCTGGCAGTTTCATTCCCGGTATTCCATGTCTATCACCGGCAATAATCTACCCAATAGGCATTACCAGGTAATGATCGAGATCAGGTTTCGGGCAAGAGATGTCGGAAAACAGGCGATTGGTGCCGGGACGTGCGGCTCCCGGCACGAAATCTGTCGCTTCAGATCCGACTGGCGAAGAACACGCCAATTCTCGACCCTGCGCCGACTAGCTCGGTCCACAGCCGGCCGATGGCACTCGGCGCGCCGATGCGGGCGCGCGCGTCCTCGCGATGCGCGATCTCGTCCGCGCGGCAAGCCTCGAGCAGCTGCAGCAACCGCGTGTCGGGACAGCGATGCTGCAGGTAGGCGATCTGTGACGAATAATGTCCGTCGACAAAGGTTTCCACCGCCTCGATGGTACGATAAACCGCCGCCGCTCCAACCAGCACCGTTAGCAGACCGGTCAGGTAACCGGCGACGCGCCACAGCGGCAACAGGCTGCTGCGTGTCTCGGGCGCGAGGACCTGGTTCATCAATTCCAGGTGCTGTCGTTCGCTGGCGAGATGCCGGCTGGCAAAATTTCGCACTTCGGCATCGCTCGACGCAGCGAGGATACCCCGGTAGATCGCAGCTGCACCGGTCTCACCGGCGTGATCAGAG
>JAOTTY010000240.1 GCA_029864185.1 Gammaproteobacteria bacterium | reverse complement strand
GCCGTGAACAGGGCCGCAGCGAAACTCGAGCAGGATTACGACGACGAGCGCCTCGCGGCGCTGGTCAGGAGCGGCGGCCTCGAAGACTAGCCGCGGGATAAATCCGTTAAATCCGGGGACAGTTTACTTAATTGCCTGGGCAATTAAGTAAACTGTCCCCGGATTTATAGTGGTTTGATCAGGTCGGGGCCTTCGTTGCGCGCGTTACTGACCGCCGTGCCGACGGGATAGAATTCGTAGTCCGGCGCGGTTTCCCGCAGCAGTCGATCGGCCGCGTCGGTCCTGTCCGCGCGGCAGTCGAGCCAGGCAGCGTAATCCCGCGGCGCGATATACACCGGCATGCGCTGATGCAGCTGCGCCATCGCGCCCCTGGCTTCGGTCGTAATCACCGCGCAGGACTGGATTTCGTTACCCTCGCCATCCTGCCAGTGCTCCCAGATGCCGGCCATCGAAAACAACCGATGATCGATGTGGCAGCAGTAGGGTTGCTTGCGACCGTTCTCGAGGCGCCATTCGTAAAACCCGTTTGCCGGCACCAGGCAACGCCGGCGCCGGTAGGCGTTGCGAAACGACGGCTTTTCGGCGACGGTTTCGGCACGCGCGTTGAACATGCGGTTACCGAGGGTCACGTCTTTGGCCCAGGACGGGATCAATCCCCATCGGTACAGGTCGAGTTTCTCGCCGCTGTACGCGAGCACCGGCGTCGTCGGAGCGATATTGTAGCGTGCGCTGAAAAGGTCGGGAGGCGGCGCGTTGTAATGCTCGATGATATCCCCCGAACGGGCATCGAGAAAAAATCGTCCGCACATGGCGCCCCCCCTGTTTCGACTGTTAATTCGACGCGAAAGCCGCATAATAGCGCAGTTTCATCGAACCCATACAGATGCCACTGCTCCAGGCCAGAAATCTCCACCACAGTTACGGCGACCTGCCACTGCTCGACAACGTCAACCTGACGCTCGAAACCGGGGAACGCGTGTGCCTGGTGGGACGAAACGGCAGCGGCAAGTCCACCCTGCTGAAGATAATCGCCGGCAGCATCAAGGCCGACGACGGTGACATCATCCATGTACCCGAACTGCGGATCGCGGAACTCAGGCAGGAAGTCCCGCAGGACTTCGACGGCAGCGTCTACGATTGCGTCGCGCAGGGGATCGGCAAACTCGCCGGCGTCATTACCCGCTGGCATCACGCGGCGCTGGCTTCGGTTAGCGATGCGAAAGCGCTCAACGAAATGCAGCGCTGCCAGGACCAGATCGAGGCCGAAGACGCGTGGAATCTCGAAACCCGCGTTTCGAGCACCATATCGAAGCTGTCGCTACCCGCCGACCAGCCGTTCACCGAGCTGTCCGGCGGACTCAAACGCCGCGTGCTGCTGGGCCAGGCGCTGGTCGCGGAGCCCGACCTGCTGCTGCTAGACGAGCCCACCAACCATCTCGATATCGATTCGATCCTGTGGCTCGAAAACCTGCTGCTCGGGTTCAACGGCACGCTGGTCTTCATTACCCACGACCGCAGCTTCCTGCAGCGACTGGCGACCCGCATCATCGATCTCGATCGCGGGCATCTAACCAGCTGGCCCGGGGATTATCACAGGTACCTCGAGGCACGCGCGGCCCAGCTGGAGACCGAATCGCGCCATAACGCGCTGTTCGACAAGAAACTGGCGCAGGAGGAAACCTGGATCAGGCAGGGCATCAAGGCGCGCCGCACGCGCAACGAGGGCCGCGTGCGCGCGCTCGAGAAAATGCGCGAACAGCGCGCCGAACGTCGCGAACGCGGCGGTAGCGCGAAGCTGACCGCGCAACAGGCCGACGCCTCCGGCAAGATCGTGATCGAAGCCGAGAATCTCGGCTTCGCCTGGGACGACCGGCCGATCGTCAGCGACTTCAGCTGCAAGATCCTGCGCGGCGAAAAGATCGGAATCCTCGGTCCCAACGGCTGCGGCAAATCGACGCTGATCCAGCTGCTGCTCGGGCAATTGAAACCGCAAACCGGCTGGGTCAAAACCGGCACCCGTCTCGAGGTGGCTTACTTCGATCAGCATCGCGAAGCGCTGGATCCACAAAAAACGGTGCGCGACAACCTCGCCGCGGCCGGCGACCAGGTCACGATCAACGGCCGTTCGCGCCACGTGGTCGGGTATCTCAAGGATTTTCTGTTCGACGAAAAATCGATCCATATGCCGGCGAAAGCGCTTTCCGGCGGCGAGCGCAACCGATTGCTGCTGGCGCGCCTGTTTACACGCTCGTTCAACCTGCTGGTCATGGACGAACCGACCAACGATCTCGACATCGAAACTCTGGAGCTGCTCGAGGCGCTATTGATCGACTATAGCGGCACGCTGCTGCTGGTCAGCCACGATCGCGAATTTATCGACAACACGGTGACCAGCACGCTGGTGTTCGAGGGTCCCGGCCTGGTCAACGAATACGTCGGCGGCTACCAGGACTGGTTGCGACAACGCCCCGACGACACGCGCAGCGCGGTTAAATCCGCCAGGCAGGACAGGGCCAGACCGTCGGCTGGCAAGCGCTCACCGAACCAGCAGGAGCTGCGCGCCCTGCCCACCAGGATCGAGAAGCTGGAGGCCGAAATCGAGGCGCTGCACCTGAAATTCGCCGCGGCGGGTTATTACCAGCAGGACGCCGAGGTGATTCGTCGCGAACAGCAGCAATTGCAGACCCTCGAAACCAGTTTGCAGTCCCTGTACCAGCGCTGGGAAGAACTCGAAAAACGATAATCCCCGCTGCGCAAGCGTAACGGGCCGGCAGTCACTCGACCAGATAGCTTGCAGCCACCAGTATTCCCTGATGGGTATCCGCGATGCGGCCATTCCACTCGGGATCTCGCGCGGTCACATCGATGCTGAACCGCGTCAGCCCGACACCTAGCAGGAAGCGCCTTGCAAACCTGTAACGGATTTCGAGCTCGTAGTTCTGCAGGGACCCCTCGACGTCCCCGCCCTCGACGAACAGCACCTCGGAAAGATAGTGTAACGACCACCCTGGATTGATCTCGTAAGCCATCCGGATTCCAAACATCGGCAATACGCCGGCGGCCCTCGAGGACCCTGCGGAGGTACCATCGACGAGTCTGTAATCAAATGCATAATCGGTCGCGTTCAGACCTGCCGTGGCGCTGAGTTCGACCGTTTGCGAGCGATAAAACGAATAGGCATAACCGACCTTCAGCAGCTCGTAATTGATTTCCGATATCACGGTATCCCCGGCAGTATAGGACTGATCGCCGATTTCCAGATCGATGTCGAGCCGGTCTCGGCCATCCCGCTCGATGCGAAAACTGCCGAACTCGATTCGGTGCCGCTCATCGATTCGATAATGGCCATCGATTCGAGGAATCGTCAGGCTCTGGTCGCCACCGAGATCATCGACAAAACTGAAGCCGGTACCCAGATTCTCGCTGGACAGGACCGCAAGGTCGGTATCCGCATCGCGGATACCGTAGGCGGACATCCGCAACAGGAATGTTTCGGGAAAACCCTCGCTACCCGCAGCTGCGACGGCAAATCCGCCAGCGGCAAGCTGGCCCAGTATCGACATAACGACGACAAACCCAAAAACTGACCGGATATCACGGCATTTGACAGAATCCATAGACTGCTCCGGATGGCTCCAGGCCGACTATAATAGCCCGGCGATATTGTTTTATAGGCCACGGATGGCCCAGGCAACCGGCACCAGGCCCGCATACGAATACACTCAACCAGCGGAGATGTCGAGCCAGTCGCCGCCGGTTATCTGCTGCAGTTGCCGCGGGGTCATCCGAAATACCGATTCCGGGGTGCCGGCGGCGGCCCAGATTTCGTCGTGCCGCCGCAACGAGTTATCCAGCAGCGTGACCGGCGAGCGCGCGTGCGCGACCGGGGGCACGCCACCGATCGCAAACCCGGTTTGCCGCCTGACGAAGGCGGCATCGGCCTTGCCGAGCTCGAAGCCGGTTTGCCGGCGAACTTTTTCGAGGTCAACGCGGCGATCGCCGGCGCACATGACCAGCACCGCCGCGTCGTTTTCCGGGTTTCTGAATATCAGCGAGTTGGCGATCTGACCGACGGCACAGCCGAGCGCGTCGGCAGCGAGGCGAGCGGTGCGCACCGCGTCCGGCAACATCGTGATTTCGAACTCGATTCCCGAAGCCTCGAGCGCATCCTTGACCTTCAAATTGGCTGCTTTCAAAGAACCACCTCATCGTCATGCCGCCTCGCGACCGCGGTTTCTCATGATATCAGGCATAACCGGATGGATCCCGCGCTTTAAGCGCGTAGCGAAGGAGACAGATCCCTTGAAAAAAGGGGTCCGCCCCCGGGTGGACCAGGACGGTAATAAATTGTTCTCGCGCAGGCGCTAAATGATATGATTGCCGCAATATGCAGAATTACACAAGCACGTGAAAAATAGAGAGGCGATTGCAGATCACCTAAACGTCATCCCCCGAAACCAGCACAACATTTCCCGGAAATCGATTTCGGATTCCGCGCTAAAGGTGTTGTACCGTCTTTCCAAGTCAGGCCACCGGGCCTGCCTGGTCGGCGGGGGTGTACGCGATTTGCTGCTCGGAATACAGCCCAAGGATTTCGACATTGCGACCGACGCAACGCCGGAGCAGGTGCGCGAGCTGTTCAAAAACAGCCGCATCATCGGGCGCCGTTTCCGCCTGGTCCATATCCGCTTCGGCCGCGATATCATCGAGGTCGCGACCTTTCGCGGCCACGACGAGGATTCGCTCAAAACGGAAACCAATGAAGCAGGCCGCATCCTGCGCGACAACACCTTCGGCGAGATCGAGGAGGATGCGATTCGCCGGGATTTCACCGCCAACGCACTTTACTACGATATTCACGACTACGCGGTACTCGACTACGTCGGTGGGCTGCAGGACATCGAGCAACGGCAGCTGCGCCTGATCGGCGATCCCGATACGCGTTACCCGGAAGACCCGGTGCGCATGCTGCGCGCGCTGCGCTTTGCCGCCAAGCTCGGTTTCACGATCGAGCAGGCTGCCGCCGACGCCATCTTCAGGCATGGCCACCTGCTCGCCGTGATCCCGCCGGCGCGCATGTTCGACGAGGTGATCAAGCTGTTCCATTCCGGCAGCGCGGTGCGCGTGTTCGAACTGTTACGCGAATACGGACTGCTCAAATACCTGGTCCCCGCGCTCGACGAATGGCTGCAGGACGAACCGTCCGAGGCGATGCTCGACTTCATCGACCAGGCGCTGGTCAATACCGACAGTCGGGTCAACACCGGGCAACCGGTGTCGCCGGGCTTCATTTTCGCGGTGCTGCTGTGGCCGGTCGTGCACCAGCAGGCGAGCCAGATACAGCCCGACCGGCAGAAAATGATTTCGGCCCTGATACAGGTCGGCGAACCCATCATGAAACGCCAGGTGCGCCACGTGTCCATTCCGCGGCGTTTCAGCCAGATGGCGCGCGATATCTGGAGCCTGCAGCCGAAGTTTCACCGCACCCAGGGCAAACAACCGCTGCGGCTGCTCAGCCACCCGCTGTTTCGCGCCGCCTACGATTTCATGTGCATCCAGTCGATGGTCGCGCTCATGCCGCATCGCCTGTGCCACTGGTGGACCGATTTCCAGCTCGAGCACGAGGTCGAAAGAGAGCCGGAAAGCAGACGCAAACCGCGACCGCGCCGGCGCAGAAGAAATGCCGGCTGAAGAGGTTTTCATCGCGCTCGGCAGCAACCTCGGCGATTCGATTACGATCGTCGAACAGGCGCTCCAGGCGCTCGACAACATCGGCCGCTGCCGCCTGCTGGCGCGCTCGTCGCTGTATCGCAGCGAGGCTATCGGCGATATCCCGCAGGATGATTACATCAACGCGGTCGCCAGGATCGAAACCAGCCTCGAACCGATGGCGTTGCTGCTCGAGCTGCAGGCTATCGAACACGCCTACTACCGGAACCGCGAAAATGCCGAACGCTGGGCGCCGCGCACGCTCGATCTCGACATCGTCCTGTTCGGCAATCGCCAGATGAACGACAGCCACCTGACGATACCGCACCCCGAGTTTTCACGGCGCCGCTTCGTGCTCGAGCCGATGTTCGAAATCGGTGGCGACCGTTTCATCGCCGGCTACGGCAGCCTCAGTTACCTGATAGACAAGGCGGACGCGCTGCGCATGGAGAAACTGGAACGGACCGATGCCTGAGCGCTTTCGCTATATCGTCGTCGAGGGTCCGATCGGCGTCGGCAAGACCAGCCTCGCGCATCGGCTCGCCGATGAATTCGGCGGCCAGGTGTTGCTGGAGAAGGCCGAGGAGAATCCGTTCCTGGCGAGCTTCTATCAGAACCCGAGGCAATACGCGCTGTCGGCGCAACTGCATTTCCTGCTGCAGCGCGCGCAGCA